>JAAUUH010000016.1 GCA_012031145.1 Oscillatoriales cyanobacterium SM2_2_1
TGTTTACCCACATAGCTGCGCCCCTCTTCCACCACTCCACCATCGTGCCATCCTCCAAATAACCAACACCCTGGGATGGCTCCTTGCCTTCCTTGAGAACCTTCAGGTTAAGGCGATCGCCGGGCAGATAGGCCGGCCGTAGCGCTTGGGCTAAGTCATTAACATTCAGCACTTCCACCTGTTGCAGGTGGGCTACCTTGTTCAGGTTGTAATCATTGGTTACCAAGGCACAGTTGAGCTCCTGGGACAGGCGCACTAACTTGGCATCAACGGTCGGCAGGTCATCATAGTCTGCTGGATGGATGACAAGGCGATCGCCACAAAAATCCCGCATGTGATTCAGAATATCTAGCCCTCGGCGTCCCCGCATCCGTTTTTGATCGTTGGAACTGTCCGCAATCAGTTGCAATTCCTGCACCACAAAACAGGGCACCAGCAACCGCCCCTCCAAAAAGCCCGTTTCTACCAGCGTCTGAATTCGCCCGTCAATGACCGAACTGGTGTCCAAAATTTTGCTCTTGGCTGGTTGCATCATCCCCTCTGCCACCAGCGCAGACTCCACCGTTCCTGGATTTACCAATCGCAATAACGCTCTTCCGTGGGTGTCCGACAAACTCATTCCCGTGTAGGCAAACATAATGCTGACAAAGATGGCCATCAGCGGCTTAATAAACGAAAAATCCTCGGGAATAGGCAGTAAAAATAACGGCGAGAGCATCAAGTTTGCCACCAACAACCCCAGCACCAAACCCACCGCCCGGCCCAGCAAAATCTCTAACGGCATTTCCCGTACCTGCCGTTCCAACCGTCGGTAGCCTGTCTGAACCAATAATCCCAAAAGCAAACCGCTAAAGGAGCCAAGTCCTAGGGCTACCCAGCGCAATCCCTGCACATTATGGGTTGCTAACCAAGGTTCCGGCAGCAAATCAACGCCATGGAACCCGGTACCTGCCCCGGCAAGAATGAACGTAATAATAATGACGGCATCAATCATGGGGAGCACCCTGCACAGTATGGCCTAACAATGGCTGAAATTTGAACGCAGGTAATTGCGCCAACAATCCCTGAATCTAGTGTACTTGCCACAAGCAAGCTCTCATTAGTGGCATAAGAATAAGAGCTACGCAAGAATACATTCCATTCTACAGAGATCTAGGGGGGAACCCTCTTCCTGCTATGGAGCGATTTCCGGAGCTTCACCCCCGCAAATAAACCGCAAATCCCGCTTCAAGAAGCTTTGTTCCCCATCATCGGTGCGAACGGTAGCGCGAATCAAGCTCACTTTAATGAGAGGAACCTGTGCTAAATAATGGGCACTGTCGCTGTCACGAATTTGCACGATATCACCAACGCGCAACTGACGAATTGTGGGCAGAACTCTATCTGGCTCTGGGGATTGATCGTCTGCGGGGGCGGACGGTGCTGGCAACGGTGGGAATAATCGGTCTTCTAGGGCCTGTAAGCGCCGCTCCACCTGCTGCTGCCACTCCTTAGGGGAGGTGTTTGGAGAATCAGATTCAAGGTAGATGGCGATCGCCCGCTGAATCAATTCAGCCTCGGTGGTTCCCAACATTTGGGCCCGGGCTACAAGTCGATCCCCCAACTGGGGGGGAATCTTAACGGCAAAGCTTCGGCAGGTCACGCCTAGGCACCTCCCTTGTGTTCTTGAAGTGCCGATGCTACCACTCTGGCTACTTGGCGGGCTTGGGTAACACAATCCCCAAGGGCCACCCCCTGCACATAATTACTACACAAAAAGACTCCCCCTTTCCGGGCGGCAGCCGCCTGAGCTGTGGCAATCCGTTGCCGATGCCCGCGGGTATATTGGGGAATGGCCTGCTGCCACCGGCGCACAGCTAAAACTTTCGGAGTGCCGGCTTCCGGGGTCAGAATCATGCGTTGCAAATCCCGATTTACGATCGCTACGATTTCATCATCGGAACTTTGGGCGATCGCCGGATCGGTGGCCCCACCAATAAAATTCAGCAGCAGATGGCACCCTTGGGGGGCGCGCCCTGCAAACAAGCTCGATCCCCAGATTGTCCCTAAAGTGCGAACGCCCTGACCCCGTGGAATGAGATGCCCAAAGCCCTGCAACGGACGGTATTCGGGACGCACCGCCGCAGCCGGGTACCCCAACGCCACACAGACCACCGACGGGTAGGGCACAGCCCTAAGGGCCTTCGCCCCATCGGGCAAACCGTCCTGCCACAGACGAGCTACCCCATGGGCCGGAATCGCCAAAACCACAGTGCGGGTCACAACCGTGCGGCGACCTTCTGGGGTCTCAGCCGTTACCTGCCAGAGCTTAGAGGGCAATTGTTGCATCCCCACCACCTCATGGCGCTTGGCTAACTCAACTCCCCTGTTCAAGAGGGCCAGTCCAATTGCCCTAGGGAGAGCCATCAAACCGTCGCGAAAGGAACCCAGCTCTCCCCGCCGTGTCACTGGCAGGCTGACATCGATGGTTTGGGGAGGGGTTTGGTGGCGCGATCGCCACGCGCCGGCCGCTAGGCCCCCACCCAGTTCCTCTAGGCGAGCCACCCGCCCAAAGGCGGCGATCGCACTTAACTCTTGGGGATCCCCCGCATAAACCCCCGACACAAAGGGTGCCACTAGGCGCTCCAGCACTTCCGATCCCAAATGCCGTCCAAAAAATTCTGCCACCGTCTCCTCTGGGGAGGATGCCATCGCCGGCCGGACAAACCCACGCCCTCCCAGGGCTGCCCGCAGTTTCCCCCACGGACTTAGCAGCGCCGTGCCCAACGCTTGGGGGGGACTCATGGGCACCGCTTGCAACTGCCCCCGCCAGAACACATAGCGCGGCAGTCGCCGATCCGCCAGCACCAGTTCTGCTTCTAGTCCGAGGTCCACCAAAAGGCGCATCAAGTCTGGGGTTGGTGAAAAGCTGTTGGGGCCTTCCTCCCAGAGATAGCCATCGGACTGCCGAGTCACAATATTGCCACCCCAATGATCCGTTGCTTCCCAGACTGCGATGTGTCGCTGGGGGCGATCACTAAGGGCATAGGCAGCCGTCAAACCGCTCAGCCCAGCACCAATCACCAAAACATCTAGGGCATCGTCTGGGGTATCACTTGGGGAATTCATTTTGGGAATGCCGATCACAATGGCTTTATTGGGAGCACAACTAGCTTAAAACGAATGCTGGAACAGCGCATTCAGATATACCCGGGCTGTGCTGCGGTAGCTGCGCGAAGCGCTCACGGTCTCACTGCTGCCGTTTTGCAATAAAAACAGCGATAGGGCCGCCGAAAAAACCCGGTCTTGATCCCAGTCCGGATGGGCTTCGAGGTAGCTCTTCAGGGTTTCGTGCAATTCCTCAGGAATTTCCGCCAAAATGCTAACCGTTGTTGTATTCATTCCTAACCCCTACTCCTAGGCTCTTGTGGAACCTCATTTTGGGGGCAATCTTTGTGCCTGTCAACGGCAAAAAGTTTACAAAAGTTTATAAAATTGGGCTTTGCGGCGACGAATTCTCGGCATTACGCCCGTTTAACTTAACAAAAGTTAATAGTTTGCCACGGATCGTGTTTTCCCCAGATGGAAGCGTCGGCGATTGGCATGTTCCGACCCAGTAACAGTTTGGCCGTTCGCGGGAGGTGAAAAGCTGTGGAAAACCCCTTGATTTCTGGGGAAAAGCCTGGGGAAAACGCTCAAGAAATTGCAATATAGTTCTCTGCGACACCCAGCCCCTAAAAAAAAGCCTTACTGCGTCGCCAGCAGACGGCCCCACGCTGGGCACGGTAAAGGAAGGTAGCAGCAACAGAGGTCACGTTTTGCCAGCGAATCTCCTGATCGAATAAAAGGGTGCTGACGGCTTGGAGGGCTTGTTCCCGCTCCTGACGCAAGCGGTAGAAGATCAGGGGGGGCTGGTGGACAAATATGGCCCGCCGGGCCTCTTGGATGGCTTCGCCCATGATCGCAGAGACTTCGGAGCCAATGGTCAGTTTGGCTTGGTGGCGCAAAAATTTGAGTCCTTCGGCGGTGGTGGCATAGAGGGGGGGCAGACGGTTGAGGGCGATCGCCACAATGTCTTCCAGCCGTAGGGCATAGAGTTCGTCGGGGGGAATACTGACGGCGCGCTTTTGTCCAATTCGAACCACGAGACGGTGCAGGGCATGGACGAGGGGCAACTGGGCATCAAGCCGATACAGTTCCCAGGTTTTGCGCTGCTCCGGTGGTGGGTTGCTACGGCGGGGGCGTTGCAGACGGGTCGTGTCCGAGGCAAAGCGGGCAAAGGTTTCTTCAAGGGCGGTTTCCAGGGCGATCGGCACATCTGCCCAGGTGAGGTTGTCCCATTCCAGCAGGGTTTGGAGTTTCAAAAGCGCCCGAGCGGGGGACTCCAGCTCAATTTCGGGGATGGGCTCCGTGGGGCGGTCTTGACGTTCGCTGACGGCGCGAATGCCCTGGCGAACGGTTGCGCGAATTTCTAATTCCATGGCTAAGCAATCTTGCTGCTGGCGGGTGAATGCCAGTTCGGTGGCAGCATACATCGCTGGCAGTCGGTTGAGGACGTAAGCAATAACTTCTTGAATGGGCAGTTCCTGCGGTTGGGATTTAGCGAGTTCCGCAAGCTGACTTTTGGCTTCTACGTACGTAAAGCCCAGCAAAATATTTCGGCAGGACTCCATAGGGGTGAGATCAAGAAATTCTGCTTAACAATGTAACTTGATTTGAAACCGCGAAACTGGAAAAACCGACGTTTAGGGCGAATCAGCGCTTTTCATCGGATTTTTGGGGATCGACTGCTTCTTGGGCGATCGGTAGGTTTATTCGTCGAGGATCACTTTGTACTCAACGGCGCATGATCCCCTCGGCTTACGCGTGAACTAAAAGCGATTTCCTTTGAGGAAAAGATCCCGGTGAGAGTGCCACCGTTTTGCGCCATGCTCGGGATTATGGGGCTGGGAATATAGTTAGTTGCCTAGGACTTTTCCAGCTTGCCGCTTCATCGCAAGTTCTTGCTCCGTCATTGCCGAGGTATCCTCCACTATCAAATTGCCTACATCACCACATAGGCATCAGCACATAGGCGTCAATGCACAAATAATGCACAAATAATACATAAGCTGACTAAGCTGTGCCAGTCAGTTCGAGCTTTGGGCTTAGGATGCGGCCCTAGCATTCCTGGCTCGATGAGTTCTCCAATATGGATGCGGCTACCGAAGAAGTCATTGAGCTGACCAAAGCAGGGAGAGATTTGGCAAAAGCCGGGAAACGGGAGGGGGCGATCGCCAAGTTTAAAGAGTCTCTTCGGTTGGACAACAACAACACAAGCACTTTGAATACCTATGTAGTGCCCTAATGCAAAGGTGAGAAAGCGATCACCCACCCGTTTCCCCAGACCCAGCATCAACAACCTTGGCTGCACATAACTCTGGCGTTGGCAACATAACGGTTTAATTGAGCGGTCGGCTTAAATCTTTCACTAACACCGAAATACCACTTTTAAGTCCACTCCAATGACTTGTTATCTCTCTTTATATAGCTGTAAATAACTTGGTTAGGACGGGGTGCAGGGGTGAAACCCCTGGCTGGGGCGCAGCCCCAAACCCCCTTTTCTTTCGGTGTCCGAACCTACCCGAATATAGCTATAGCTTTATAGGGCGATCGCAGCTTCGCCTGGGAGGCTTGTTTAATGATTGCTTGGGATGGTGAAGTTGAAGTAGCTGCGGCGCATTTCCCAGCATTCTCTGGCGATCTCAAGTTAAATTGGCAGTTACAAGGTTGATTGGCAGCCACAACAAGCTCTCTGTTGGGACTAGCAGTCAACTTGTTTAGAATCCTGGTCTCTAGGAATCTATGTAAACTGATTTACTCATACTAAGCAAATCTCAGACGACCTAAGGCACCTCGAAGAATCAAGATCTTATTGAGAGAAACTACTGAAGGATTGGTCTTTTGATATCACCCTATTCGCAATAGGCAGTTAATCGAGATTTCCTGAACAATAAATCAACCATAAACATGCTGTCGCGGAGCAGAGTCTAGCATCTCTCAACTGTGCATTTACGGCCTACAGTTTCACGGCAATACATTCACGGCAACACAATCGTGCAAGGCACGGGATAACCGTGAAGCAAACACACATCCTGTACAGGCAAATTCAAGATGGTGACATGTAAAAAGCTACTTAGCTAGAGTATCGATGACGTAATAGACGTAATACTGAAATACTGGGGTGCAAGGATTCGAACCTCGGAATGGCTGGACCAAAACCAGCTGCCTTACCACTTGGCGACACCCCAATTCGGACATAAAACATAATATAGCAAATCTTTTTGGGGTTGCGTCAACTTTTTTACATCACCGATCCCCTAGGGTTTAAGGATCAGGCGCAGAAATTTCTTCTTACCCACTTGCAGCACCTTACCGGTCAGTTGCTGGGGTTCAGTGAAGGTCTGCTCAGTTATCTTTTGCCCGTCAAGGCGAACAGCTCCATTGCTGATTTGGCTCTGGGCCTCGCTGTTGCTCTTGCAGAGTCCACTGACTTTGAGGAGATAGAACAAGGGCAAGGGAAATGTGAGATCGTTAAGGGTGAACTCGGTAACCGTGTCAAGATGGCTGGTGTCGCCCGCAAGGACAATTTTTTCGGCATCATGCTGGGCTTGGAGGGCAATATCGGGGCTATAAAACTGGCTGACTAGGGTGCGGGCAAGAAGTTTTTGGCGATCGCGCGGGTTCGCAGGTAAGGAGCCCAGATCCAGTTCGGTGAGCAGCTCGCAGTATTGGGGGACAAGGTGGTCGGGGAGTTTTTCCAGTTTAGAGTACATCAGCAGGGGCTCATCGGTAATGCCCACATAATTGCCAAGGGATTTGGACATTTTCTGGCTACCATCGAGACCAATCAGCAGTGGCAAAAGCATCCCAAACTGCCCTGCTAGCCCTTGACGGATTTGCAGGTCACGGCCGACCAGAATATTGAACTTTTGGTCAGTGCCCCCCAGTTCCACATGGGCATCAACGGCTACGGAGTCATAGCCTTGCATCAGGGGATAGAGGAATTCATGGAGATACACAGGCACACCTTGGGCGTAGCGTTCGGCAAATCCTTCCTTGGCAAGCATCTGCCCTAGGGTCATGGTGGCTAGCAAGCCGGTGGTGGCAGTGAGGTCAAGGGTGCCTAACCAAGCGCTGTTGTAGCGAATTTCTAGGCGATCGCGCTGGAGAATTTTTTCTGCTTGGGTCAAGTAGGTCTGAGCGTTGTGCAGCACCTCCTCCGGGGTGAGACGGGGACGGGCTTCCGAGCGTCCGGTGGGGTCGCCAATTTGGGCGGTAAAGTCGCCAATGATTAGCACCGCTTGATGCCCAGCGTCCTGAAAGTGGCGCAGCTTCCGCAGGGGCACCGTATGTCCCAAGTGCAGGTCGGGTCGGGTCGGGTCAATGCCCAGCTTGATCCGTAGGGGGCGATCGTCCGCTGAAATCCTGGCGGCAAGGGACTCCGATTCTGAGTTGGGGAACAACTCCACTACGCCCCGCTCCAACAGCATCATAAGCTAAGAACCCGCACATTCATTGGGGCAGGCAGCTTGTTGGCGGTCAAACTCAGCGTGTTGGTCTTCAGTCGCTGCACCTGCTCGGCGGGCATTAGGGAGAGGAATTCTTCTACCCCTGCCAGATCACAACTGGCGGCCGCCCGGGGCAACCGGAAGTGGACAGGGATAATTAAACGGGGGTTAAGCTGGGTAGCCACTTCCTTCGCTTCAGCGGCCGTGTAGGCTTTGGGTCCTCCCCCCACAGGAAGAATCAGCACATCGGGCTGTCCCATCAGTAACCGCTGCTCAGAGGTTAGGGGGGCCGCAGCTCCGCCCAAGTGCAGTAATCGGATTCCTGCCTGTTGCCACCGCCAAGCAATATTAGTGCCAAAACGCCGCCCATTAACGCGATCGTGACTCATGCGAATGCCCTGAAAGCTCAGTCCCGCCAAGGTGTAAGAGCCAGGGTCGGATAGTACTTGGGTGTCGGGGGGAAGGTCATTCAAAAAGCCTTCATCCAAAAGCCGCGAACTGATCAGCACCAAATCCTTGTCTTGACGAGGAATTGACAGCCCAGCAGTGCACCCCGCAGCACGAAAAGGATGGGTCAAAATCCGTGCATTCCCTCCAGAGATGAGAAAAGAAAAATGGCCAAACCATCGCAGTTGCAAACTTTTGGGGTCGCTTTTGGGGTTGGTCGATGGGGGAGCTGGGGGACGATTTTGGGCTTGGGCTGTGGCGATCGCCGCAGCGGTAGATAACATTCCGAGGGGCAAAACTCGTTGAAGCAGGTGGCGGCGATGAATCATAGGGTAGGGATAGAGGTAAGGAAATTACGCAGCAAAGTTTTACCCATGTCGGTAAGAATGCTTTCGGGATGAAATTGTACCCCCTGAACATGGGGAAAGTGTCGATGACGCACCCCCATGATTAATTCATCCTCGGTCCATGCCGTAATTTCCAAAATATCTGGGCAGGTGTCCCGATCAATGATTAGGCTGTGGTAGCGTGTAGCCCGGAACGGATTGGGTAAATCGGCAAAAATCCCCTGTTGGTTGTGGTAAATGTCCGAAGTCTTGCCATGCATCTGCATTGGCGCTGGCACAACCATGCCCCCGGTTACCAACCCCAACCCCTGGTGCCCCAGACAAACCCCAAGAGTTGGCACGTGGGGAGCTAGGTACCGCAGCACCGCCAAGGACACCCCCGAACTTTCGGGATGTCCCGGGCCGGGAGAAATAACAATTCCCTTAGGTGCCTGGGACTGAATCTGCTCAAGGGAGATTTGGTCATTACGAGCCACGGCGATCGCCCCCAGATGGGGGAATTCTGGAAGTAACTCACCCAAATATTGCACCAGGTTGTAGGTGAAACTGTCGTAATTATCAATGACTAAAATCATGGGCTTAGGAGCTGAAGATTCAGGCTATTGGATACTGGTCTGCCATAGATTAAACGAATCACGAAAAATCAGCACCACCCCTAGGCCCAACAGCAGCACCAGCCCACCCTGCATTACGTTTTCCTGCCAGGCACTGGGCAGGGGCTTCCCCCCCCGCAGCGCCTCAATAAGCAGAAATAAAAGCTGCCCACCATCCAGGGCTGGCAATGGCAGAATATTCAAAATCGCTAAATTAATACTAATGACTGCCGTAAAGTCAAACAGACTGGCCGCATCAGAACGGGCCAACTCTGAACCCATGGCCACAATCGCCACTGGGCCGGCTATCTGTTGGGCTGTGGCAGCAAAATTTGTGGCCAATTGTCGGAAGCCATTTAGGGTGGCCATCAGTAAACGCCGAAATTCATGGCTGGCTTGACCTAGGGCCGCAATGGGTTCGCGGATCGGCTGGCGATAGGGTCGTCCGTTGTAGTCGAGGCGCACCCCAATTTTGCCCTTCCCCAGTTCCCCTTGAGGGGTCACACTAATGGTTAAAGTCTGGGTATCAGTGGGAGTAGAGCGTTCCACTTCCAAAAGCAACAACTCGTTGGCATGGGAAGCCACTAGACGCTGAAACCGATCCAGAACCTCCAAATCTTGGGGAAGCGCCTGCCCGTCGGCGGATCGCACCACATCTCCTGCCAGGAGCCCAGCGCGGGCAGCGGGCGCATCAGGCGTGATTAGGGATAATATTTTTACTCCCGGTTGATCAACGGTGCCAACCCCTACACTGACCACCATGACCAGTAGGGCCGCATAGGCTAAAAGCAAATTAGCGATTACCCCGGCACTAATCACGATCGCGCGATCGCGAATGGGGCGGTTGCCCATCAGGTTGGGATCATCGGCGGGAATAACACTATGGGGATTTTCATCGGGAAACCCCACATAGCCACCAAGGGGAATTAGTCGCAGGGCATATTCAGTCTGGGAACCCTGATAGCGCCACAGCACCGGGCCAAAGCCAATGGAAAACCGATCCACGTGAATTCCCTGCCAGCGGGCTGCCGCGAAGTGACCCAGTTCATGAATAAAGACCAGAAGGGCCAAAATGGCAATGGATGGCAGGAAAGACATAGGCGTATCTTAATTAAATGGGCATTAAATGGGCGAATGAACAACAAATCAATGCAAGCTCATTCGGGATTTCCTATCTTACTCCATGCCGTTAGCATAGAGGGGGAGCCCTTCTACCAAAATAGTGCCATCCAAGATTAAATAGGGTTGCCCACTAGGAGCCATGCCGCTACCGCAAATATAGGATGGGGCCGTGATTTCGGTGCCGAGGGGGGAGATGACGGTTTCCTGCTCGCCGATCACTCGGTCTACCGCGATCGCCAGCCGTTGGGTATGGGCGGACAACACAATCAATAACTGGCGCTGCTCTAGGGCAGAGCTGGGGTCGGTCGCTGGGGAACCCTTCGCCAAAGGCGAATGGTAGACCAACAGTTCACTCAGGGCCCGGATAGGAATGGCTTCGTGATCCCAAAAACAGACCCGCTGGGTGAGGGGCGGTTGCAGCACTCGCTCCACGGTATCGGAAATTAGTCCGTAGGTGCGTCCCTGACATTCCACCAACAGAACGCGGGCAGTGCTAAGGGTGATGGGCAAAATCAGGGAAAAGGTGGTGCCTTGGCTGGGGGGTAGAAGCAACGGCTGTCTCGCCATTAATACTCTGCATCTGCGATCGCACCACATCTAGCCCGATGCCCCGCCCAGAGAGTTCACTGACTTGGGGGGCCGTAGAAAAGCCCGGCTCAAACAACAACTCCAACAATTCGGCGGCGCTGAGGTTGTAGGCGGCGAGCGGTGCAAACAGGTTACGTTCAATCGCCCTTTGCCGAATTTTTTGGGGGTCAATGCCCGCCCCATCATCCCGGACTTCGATGACGGTGCGTCCACCATGGCGATAGGCATTCAACTCAATAGTGCCCGCAGGGGGCTTGCCTAGGGCCCGGCGCTGGGGCAAAGGTTCGATGCCATGGTCAAAGGCATTACGCACCAAGTGCAGCAGGGGGTCATAGAGTTTGGCGGCGATCGCCCGATCCACCAATAGGTCACCGCCGGTAATCTTGAGACCAACCTGCTTGTTGAACTTCACCGAAAGCTGCTCCACCGTAGTCCAAAAGCGATTAAAAATATCGTCTAGGGGCTGCATTCGTGCCGACATAAGGTTGTCGTGCATATGAATCAGCATCTGTTGCCGCTGCTCATGGAGATGTTGGGTGCGGTGGGCGGTGGTGGCCAGGGCATCAACACTGCGCTCAAGATCACCTAGGGCTGCCTGGGCCTTAGACAAGAGGGTAGTGAACGCCGGACGTTCTTGCCAGTCCTGAAGTTGCTGCACCACATGGCGTAATGATTCCTGCTGGTCTTGCAGCGTGTGCAGTTGCCCCAAAAGTTGCTTGACTTCCCGGAGATCTTTTTGCTGCTGCACCAACACATCCCCCACGGTTTGATGCAAACGATCTAGAATTTCTACCTCGAGGCGCACCATGGGCGGTGCGCTGGGTTTCGGTGTGGCTGATGACAGCACAGCCAAGCTGACGGAAGGCTCAGGCTGCACGGGATCGGGAGACATAAACTCAGCCAAAGAAAGCGGCTCATCTTCCACTGGGGCAGGATTGACTAAGGACAACGCCCGATCAATGGCAGCTTCAAGGGTTTCGGTGCCCACGGACGGTAAAAAACTTTGCCATGCCACCGACAGTGTGCCACCCTGGGCACGATCGCCCCCTAGGATCTGCTGTTGTCCGGACTTGAGATCGCTCAGAGCTAGGGCCGCAATGTCACGAATACGCTGGGGGTTTTGCTCTAGGGCTTTGAGGGCGGTACCGGCGATCGCCGAGAATCCCAGCAAATTCAGGGAAATCCCTAGACCCTCAAACACCTCCAGGTGAGATTGCAGGGCAGCTAAAAACTCTGCCCCCAGAACCATCTGGGTATCGGCGCGGGTGATTAAGTCTGCCAACTCATCGAGCCGCAGGCGCACACTTTCAGCAAAGACAGAATGGACATAATCCAGCCCCAACTCCGTAGAAGTAGGTACTGAGGTGCTGTCAAGGTTGCTACCCAGCTTCACCTGCAATCGCCTTAGCAGTTCAGTTGCCCGGTTAAGCAGTTCGGGATCATCTCCCTGCCCCGGCTGATTAAACTCCTTATTTAGGGATTCCTGGAGATAGTCGTAGCCCATCAGCAGCAATTGCATGAGCTCAGCATCAAGGGGAATGGTGGGGTCATACAGATTTTTGAAAACATCCTCCAGCAAGTGGGCAATCTCTTGGATCGTGTCTAGACCAATGCTAGCCGCCGAGCCTTTGAGGGTATGGGTGGCGCGCATCAGCTCGTGAACCGTCACCCGCCGATCCCCCTCCTGGGACAGCCGCATCAAGTCCATCTCAATCTTGCTGAGCAACTCCCGGGCTTCCTCGCAAAAGTAGCCATAAATCTGGGCACGCAGTTCGGGATCAGTAATCATGGAGCCTTCCTTTCACGGTCGGGAGCTTGGAGAGCAGGGGGGGAGTCATCCCGAAGTTGGGCCACACTTTCCACGATCTGGGACATGCCATGCTTGGCGATCGCCAGGGAGGCAGCAGCGGTCTGCAACAGTTCCGTCAGGTGCTGGTTTAGTTCCTCTAGGGCAGCCCCAGACTGCTTGGACAGTAACCGCACCTCATCGGTAACCACCGTAAAGCTACGCCCCAGCTCGCCGATCCGGGTCGATTCGAGGGCAGCATTGAGGGCCAATAGATTAGTTTGGGCTGCAAACCCATCCAGCAGTTGGGTCAGACGGGTCATTTTCTTGCTCAAACCATGGGCTTTTTGCAGGTGGAGGGAGACCTCACCAAAGTCCTGCCGAGCTTGGAGCAGTCGTCCTAGGGCTTGGGTGGTATGGGTGCGATCACTGCCTCTATGCATCCTAGGTCGCTGCTGCATTTGGGCCATGAGTCCACACTGGGCCGCCACCTGCTGCATCAGGCTCAGATCTAAAGGCTGCCACCGCCGCGGTAGGGAGTGAGCACTCCAGAGCACACCGCGCCCCCCGTCAAAGGTGAAGGGAAAGCTGGCGCTGGCAGTGATCTCGGCGGCCAGAAATAACTGGCGTTCTCGATCAGTCCAGCTGCAATCGGGCGATCGCAAATCCTCAAAAACCAGGGGTTGCTCCAGCATCCGAACCGAGGGAGGTGGCATCGGCACATCGGAACCATTTGGGGCGATCGCCTCATACCTTGGCTCCCCTGGGGGCCAGTCCAACCAAATCGCCACCCGCCCAAGACGTAAAAACTGCTGGATAGCGTGGGCCATGGATCCATAGGACACCGATTCCCCGGCACCCTGGGATAGGGACACGATCTGTTGGGTGAGGAGTTCCTCCTGCAGCCGCACCCGCTCTATCTGACGGCGCAATTCTAGGGGCAATAAAAACAAACTCACCTCCCGGGACAGGCGCTGCAAAAAGTCAAATTCCGTCTCCCGCCATGCCCGCGCCCGATCGCCCTGCTGCACAATTAACAACCCCCAGGGTAGGGAGGGCTGGACAAAAATCGGTACCACCGCTTGGGACAGCACCTGCAAATGATCCATCACCTGCTGCTGATAGTCTGTCAGCAACAGTTCCCGCCGATCATCCATGGCCATGACTGTCTCCACCTGCCAGCCCAAGGTGGAAGCCAAACCCCACGCCGCTAGGGGCATCATCATCCCTTGGGTGGGCGCAAAGCCAGGCTGCACTGACTCCATCTGCACGCGCCCCCGTCCGTCCCCCAGAAGTTGATAGACCACCACCCGACTGGCCCCCAGATGGGCTAGGACTCCCTCTGTCACCTGACGCAGGAGATGTTCTGGGCGCGTCGCTTGGGTCAATTCGGACACTATCCGCCGCACCGCATCTTGGGAAGAACGCACTTCCTCCGTCCTCTGGGTAATGAAGTCCGTAATGGTTTGCATAGCCCCTGAAGGAATGCCCGCTGCCAGTTCCCTCAACTGGGCGATCGCTGCCAAAACCGTCGGCAAATCAGGCGTCGGTTGGGTCATAGCCTTACTCCAGTACCACAGCAGTGGGGGTAAGAAACATTTCTGAGCGCACAATTGCTTCGGCATTAAGGAACAAATGCACCTCGTGGTGGGCTCCCAACCAAAAGCCATTGAGAAACGGACTCAGCCGCCCCGAAAAAAGCGTCGTTGGGCTCTTGAGGTTCTGATAATCCGCCGCCACCATATCCCCAACGGACTGAACCCCCAGGCCCAGCCGCTGCCCACTCACTTGGAGCACCAAAAAGATCGCCTCCTCGCCCAATTCCAGGCACTCAAGCCCCAACATCGCGCCCAAATCCACCAACCACAGCGGTTCCCCCGACCACTGATAGGTGCCCAGGACATAGGCTGGCACATGGGGGACGGGCAAGATTGAGGCTACGGGCACCGACAGAATTTCCATCACATATACCACGGGCAGCAACGCATGTTGACCGCGCGCCACCTGAAACTGTAGTACCCCTTCGCTGTTTGCTGTACCCTGTGGAACTGCCATTATTGCCCCATAGTGTGCATGGCTCCATCTTACTAGGTTACGTTCCCCTACCAATCCGCCCTTTCACTGGACTGTTTGCCCTTCGTCAAAGGAATAACGGAAACCCCAGAATTTTTGCTGCGCGATGTCAGGATTAACAGCAAACTATCCTTGAGCCCCAACGGGGTAGAAATAGGCTGCACCGATGCACCTAGGGCCCTCTGGGGTGGGGAAACTGCAAGTTGCACCGTGGTAAAGCCCGAATTGCGTGCTACTAGTTGTCACACTTACATCAGAATATGAATGCGATCAGAGTGCCCACTTGTCAACTAAAAACTCCAAGAAATTGTCCACCAAGAATACAAGCGAAATTCACGGGTTTCGGCCTAACGGCTCGATTCAGCGGCGGCAGACTATATTTGAGCGAAGAGTGGAAACCTTGACCGTCCGCTGCGACTGAATTGTTAGACCACGGCTGCTCTTGCATTCAGCCATCGCTGAAGTGATTTTTGACTTTCTCCAGATGATTGCCCAAGAATCAAGTTTTTGATACTGATGTCTTCATCAAGTTGAGTCCAGTGGATGCCTTCGCCGCTAGCAATGAAACGCCAATCATTACGTTCTTCCAACGAAGCATTCATCAAACGGGGATACCATGCGAGTGGACCAGATATAGTACGCCCATCAGACAGGTCAGCAGACAAAGTGTCATCCGTAACAGTTATTTCCTGAATCTTAGGTAACTCAAGTCGTTCAATCATTAAAGAAGTCATGCCAACCTGCGAATAGTTGCTCTTGGTGTTCTTCAACAAGTTCCTGAGTACGATTAATTTCAGTGCGACTAAACCCCCTGTTGCTTTGGATACGGATTGGGGCAAGCCAAAACTTGGCTTCATCCTTGTCGCGTTCAACATGCACATGAGGTGACTCATCCCGATCGCCTGCGTAGCAGAAGAATCAATATGGGCTGATAGTCAACAGAGTAGGCATTCAATAAACGTTATTTTGCGCTCCATTCAAATAGATCTAATCATATCGGAGATGAGGCAACCTGTCACTCAATATAAATTGACTGCTAGCAGTTTCTAATTTCATAGGCCTTGTTGTCAATAACATTAAGTTGACCTGCAGTTCTTTAGGAAAGCCGAAAACTTTTGATTGCTTGATTTTGCCACCTAAAGACAACTTCTTGGATGCCCCCCAACAGACAACCCAGAGATCTAACGGTGAAGTTGTGCGGCGGCGAGTAAACTAGAACGAAGAGCAAAGACTCTCTACCGTCCGCTCCATTGTATTGTTGGGCGGCTGGCTGTACGCTACCAACTTCAACCGTTTTTCGGGCAAATCTCAAAAGCCAACTCGTGTCGATAGAACCACACGTTGAATTCTGCAAAAAAGTTCATGTGACCCAGAATGACAGGTGTATCTTTCATTTCAGTCCAAGCAAATCCAAGCAAGATCGGAGGGAACTGTGCGATCATCCCTGACACGACTAAACCGCGTGAATCGCTCTGAGCCAAATTTCCACTCAATGGAATGGATACCGTCTGATTTTCCCAGACTGCTCCCAACTGTAGACCAACTTCGTAGGGCAGAACGTTGACACTTGCACCTGTATCCAGCAACGCTGTCACTTCTAGAGAGCGATCGCCTAGTGTAAGGATTAAAGGGATGTACGGCATGATCACCGATCGCCCTAGATTGTCTCTTCGTTCAGTAAATGAATAGCGTTGTCCATCAAGCATTGGATGCTTCCTTTGCCGCAACCAAAAGATCTGATAATGCTTGGACGGCTGCACTATCGGCTTGAGGCGACCAGACCACGGCTCCAGTGGATGCAAGTTGCTGGAGCAGCGTATTCTCCGGATTAGAAACCTCCGTTAGTTCTAGATTGCAGCCTTCTTCTTTGGCAACTGCTAGAAGGAGAAAATGGATAAGCCGCAGCTTATCTTGATGAGATAGCTGATCAACGGTAGGCAACAGTTCGCTGAGTGACATATTGCTTGCTCCAGAGAATACCTCTCCATTATATGGCTGGTCTGCTGTTAGGCTCAGGGAACATATTAGGTTAGGGGATGCTATTTTTATTTTTCCTCACTTGATACTCCTTTGTTTCAAATAGAAAATCACAGAGAGTCTTGGCAGAATTTACGGCTAGTTTTGCATGATGTTCTAGTGGTTTATATGAAATAATATGAGAATCACTCATCGTATTACGTAAAGTAGCCAAGTCAGAAACTATACTTGTTAATCCAGATAGGATCTGCCTCAGACATTCTGCAAGGCTCTCTTGTTCTGGTGAGAGATTTAAGTGCTTTTGAACCCTCTTATACAGTTTCGGTAGGTTGCCATCATATTCAGGTGGATTAGGATCGTATTCTTTCTCAATCGCTGACAAAACTGCATCGACAAGAGAGCGCGCATTGGTAATTGCACCATCAAAATTTCCTTCGCCAAGCTTCTTGTCGCACTTCTTTATTTGTTCGTCAATAAAGATATGTGTGAGTTCAACTGAATTTTTATAAGGATGCGATAACTCTATTGAAGATCTGCTTAATTTGTAAACATCCCACTTCTTTCCTGACGATCGCAGTTCGTAATTATCAAACTCAAGAAACTGATTTAAATGTTCAACGGCAATATTAATGTTGAGTTCTTTGGCAAGAAAGTGGCGAGGATCGAGAGCCGCAACCAGAATATCTTTCATGGTTGGTGTGTCATTAAATTCGCGCAATTTCTTTTCTGCATAATCCCAACGAGAAGGAAAACCGCTCCCATAAGTGTCCTATGAACCAAATTGGTTGAAGAACGAAACTAATTGCGGACCCGTTCGATATGGCGATCGCCCTCCATCACCAGTGATAATCGAGCCAAGAGCCGATATTGTTTGTTCTGATAGTTTCACACTCTAACCAAGCCTTGCTATCTCATCCAATTATTCTAAAGCATTGCCACAACCAAAACTCAAGCCGCCCAACTATGCACTATGTGGAAATACTCCGCATATAAACCCCAATGGGGGTAGACATAACGAAACTTTCCGGATAATACAACTACCATGGTGAAATATCCAAAAACTTTCCGGGCATCACCCTAGGGCAGAGTGAATATCCAGATCGATGCTGGGTAGAGACTCCAAGCCAATCCTAAGGACGCTAGTGGTAACTTGATTTCGTTATGCACCAAGGTGGGTTATAAGTTTTTGCAATGACTTGGAGTGATCTAAAGGGATGGATTACATTTATCTAGTCTATTGACCTGGTTCCATGCGACTAATATCACTGCGCCTAGAAAATTTTCGTCAACACCGTGCCACTGAGATCGCCTTTCCCGCTGGACTGGTAGGTATTCTGGGGGAAAACGGTGCCGGAAAAACCACCATCCTGGAGGCGATCGCCTGGGCACTCTATGGCAATCAAGGGGGTGTCATTCGGGGAACAACGGAATCTCTAATTTGGCGGCGGGCTCCGGGGCGATCAGCAGCAGTGGCAGAACTTACCTTTGCCTACGGTGGACAGACCTATCGCGTGCGGCGATCGCAGTCGGCCAGCAAGGGCAACGCCGAAGTCTTTCAAGAACAAAAGGTGATCGCCAATTCCACCAAAGCCACCAACGAATTTCTTACCCGATTATTGGGCATGACCCATCAGGAATTTTTTAACAGCTACTTCACAGGGCAAAAGGAACTGCAATTTCTTGGCAACCTCGCGGGCAGCACTGATCGCGAACGCTTTATCGCCCGGATGCTGGGCTATGACCGCTTGACCGAACAACAGGGGGAATCGGGTAAACCCCAGACCATTCGAGGCGATCGCCAAGCCCAAAAAATCCTGATCAGCCGCCTTCAGGGGGGATTAGAAGAACTGAGCCAAGTCCATACCGAACTTGCGATTACCACCGAGCAGCTCACCACCCTCCAAACCCAAGTAACCGCCGCGATCACTGCCCTCCAAACCCATCAGCAGGAACGCGATCGCCTCACTCCTACCCTCAACACCCTTGAGCAGACGCGCGATCGCCATCGGGAACTCGAGCAACAACTCCAACTGCTTGACAATCAGATCCATAACCAACACCAACGGCTTAAGGAACTAACGTCGGAAACCCATAGTCTCAGTGCCGCTAACCAGCGCCTCCAATCGCTCCAAGCCCAACTGCACCCCTATGCTGATCTGGTGGTCGAACAGCAGCACCTCACCCAACTCCAGCAGCAGGTGCAGCATCACCAATCCCTCCAGAAACAAATCGACCAACTCAGCACCCAAATTACCGAACGCGATCGCCAACTCCAAGACCACGCCGATTTGCCCCAAAGCCAAGCTGCCCTCACTGCTGCAATCGCCCAACTAGAGCAGCAACTCCACGACACCAGCCAAACCCTCAAAACCCAAGAGCATCAGTGGCAGCAGGAGCGCACCCAACTGGCTACCCAAATCCAAAGTGCCCAGCAATACCGGCAAAAACTCCACAGCCAACACCACACCATCCACAGTGCTGGTCAGGATGGCAACTGCC
Source organism: Oscillatoriales cyanobacterium SM2_2_1 (assembly GCA_012031145.1). Lineage (GTDB taxonomy): Bacteria > Cyanobacteriota > Cyanobacteriia > Pseudanabaenales > Pseudanabaenaceae > UBA999. Next base: position 18,962 of record JAAUUH010000016.1, read on the forward strand.
CCACCTGCGATCGCCCGTTACACCAGGAATTTCACACCGTCCTAGACCAGTTCCAGGAGCAGATCGATCAGCTTGACCAGCAAATTAGCTGCTGGCAGCAGCAATACTTAACGCTTGCTGCCCCCCCCACCCTCGTCAGCGCCCTCGAACGTCAGCTAGAAATCCTTCAGCAGCAACATAAGGAGCAATTTGGCCATCAGCGCACCCTCGATGTCACCGCCGCCCGCCTTCAGCAATGGCAACAGGATCGCGATCGCCTCAACCATCAGCGTGATCACCTTCAGCAGCAACAGCAGACCCTACCCAGCCATTACGACCATCAGCGCGCCCAAATTGTCGCCACCCAACTCCTTCAGCTTGCCCCCCTACACACCGAGGCCCTGCAACTGTCCCATGCCCCCCAGCGCCTGCTCCAACTTCAGCAGCAACAACACGCCCTCACCGCCGAACTGCAAACCCTAGGCGATCGCCACCACCAAAACCAGCAATCCCTCGACCATCTCGCCTTCGACCCCGCCACCTACCAGCACACCCGCGATCGCCACTATCACCTCAGTCAAACCATCGAGCAAAGCCAACACCACCTCGCCCAACTCCAGCAGGAACACAGCCGCCTCCAGGAACGGCACCGCCAACTAGGCGATCGCCAGGTGCTCTACCAACAGCGCCAACAACAACTGCAAGCCGCCCAAAGTCAAGCCCTCCTCCTTGACGCCCTCGACCAATGCTACACCGATCTGCGTCAGCATTTGGTTAGCCAAATCCGCCCCCAACTCTCCGAAACCGCCAGCCACTACCTCAGTCAACTCACCACCGGTCGCTACAGCCATCTGGAGCTCAACGAAACCTACAAACTCACCCTTTATGACAGTGACACCCCAAAACCTATCCTTTCCGGGGGCGAAGAAGACATCGCAAACCTCAGCCTTCGCCTGGCCATCTCCCACATGCTAACTGAGCGCACCACCCGCCCCTTCTCACTCCTAATTCTGGATGAAATCTTTGGCTCCCTGGACCAAAATCGCCAAGAAAACGTCATCAACCTCCTCTATGCCCTCGAACAACAATTCGAGCAAGTCCTCCTGATCACCCACATTGAAACCATCAAAGAAAGCATTCCCCAAGTCATTCGCCTTGCCTACAATCCCATCAGTCAGTCCACCGAAGTCGTTGCGGAATAAAAACTCTACCCCCAGCCGCAATTCAGATGCTCGCAATTCTCATGATAAGATTCAAAGGTAGGTTACTCACGCTAAGTCATGAAGGTCGTTGCTGGTTTCGTCAGGTCAGGACTCACGCTTGGCACTGGGTTAAGGTTCCTGATCGTCTCCCTCGCCTCCTCTGCCACAGCCCTTGGAATTCTATACGCCAACTACTACAACTATTGGGAAGTCACCATCCACCGCACCCAAACCATAGATTTCAATATTCTGGCAAACCTTCTCCCTACCAAAATATCCCTACTACTTCCCCAAGCCTAAACCTCTAAAACCAGTGCCGCCCTACTCCAACAGTCCCTAGACAGCAACTATGGACTCTTCGGCATCATTGTCACCGATTGCAAAACCGCCGCGACTTCCTGCTCATCACAAAAAATCCTTTTTGCCTCCCAAGCGAAAATTAGCAACACGGGAGCTCTGATTCCTCAAAATGAATATGCCAAAAATTGGACCAAAAGAATAGATACCAAGGAGTCCCTCAACCGAGAATTGGCAGCTTCACCCCATGTTTTACTCTACAACCCTCTCCCACTCCAACAGGAATGGAGCTTTCTCTCTCCCCGCAACGACACCCAAGTGCCCCAGCAAAAAAATCAGGGCACGATTATTGGCAGAATCTACTTCCTCAGAGCAGAACCTCCTGCTTTCAAAGACGAATTGGAACGATGGTCAAGGGATATTCCCAATAGCCTCGCCAACTTAGGGGGCTCTAAATCCACGATCAGCAGCAGAACACTGGTGTACAACTCCGTAGCGTTCTCTGCCCTTCTGACCGGCTTAATCACCTTTCTAATTCTAGAGTTCGCCTACTACCTAATGCGACATTCCCAGGAGAAGGAATCCAGAGCAGTCGCAGAAAAACAGATTGCCGAGCAAAAACTTCACGCTACCCAAAGCCGCCTCCGCCAAGCGCAAATACAGGCCGAACATGCTGCTGAAAAAAGTGGGAATGCAATCCTTAAGCAACAGGAGTCGGAACAAAAAGCTCGTGAAGCCGCCATTCAGTATGAGCAGGCCCTGCGTGAAAAGGAGCAAGCTGAAGCCGCCGCGGAAGACATCAGTCAGCAATTACTCCAACAGAGAGAGTTCACTAACCAAGCACTTCGCCTCGCAATGGAAAAAAGTGAACAGGCTTGGTACGAAAAGCGGCATCTGAGGAGCTCGCCCAACTGGCAGCGATTGAAAGCGAGGAAGCCCAACGTCAAAAAGCCAAAGCTGAGGAACTCCTGAAAATCGCCCTCCACGAGAGTGAGCAAGCGCTGAGTGACAAGGCAAAAGCTGAGGAACAGGCTCGGTTGGCAACGGCAGAGCGCGAATACACCAGGCAGAAACAACAGGATTTATATGAAACCATTGAGGATGAGATTGAGAGAGAAACCAGAAAACTCAAGGAAGAAAATGAAACTCTGCAAGCCGAAAATCAACGCCTCCAACAAGAACGCTATCGACTCTTCACCAAAGCAGAATCTATGATGCCCACAGAGGCACTGAAGCACGGACAAAATGCTATCTACTTTGAAATGACCGAAAATGATTTTTATCCCTCCGAAAGGAAGGATTTGATTCTTGAGATTATCAAAAGAAGCAGTGCTTCTGTCCATCCAGGCAGTCGTAGTGCTCACGTTCTTCAGGACTTGCTAAAGCGCAATCAATCTTCGGGACGCAGAGAATCCCTAAAGCGGGAAATTGACAATTTGTTCAAGGGATATAGGAAAGTGGAGAGTCCGCTGCGCAGCGAACTCCAACATCTAGGATTTGAGTTTATTTCCGACAACCATCACCACAAGATCCGCTTTTGCGATGACCCTCGATATACTGTTTCGTTTGCCAAAACTCCTAGTGACTGGCGCGCAGGCAAGAATATCGCCGATGATATTTGCCACAGAATACTATAGGATTTGGGAGTGAAGCTAGCAATGCAAAATCCTGGGATCAATGTTTGAGATGTCAGTTCAATCGTCATACATCTATACAACTTGTTTAGCCATAGGATGATTTCCTTGCATACTCATCGTCAGTGGGTGAGTCATGCGATCTAGTCATTAGAATCCTTGCAAATCAGAGGTTAGTAAGGATTACTCCTGGCTATCGGAGCAATGTCTACCGAATCGTGTAAATTTGTATGAATTACATCAACTGCTTGTAACTATCCCTCTCCATCCTCTACCCAATTATCTATGGCTACCCTTTCCAGCGAACTCGAGACATTTTTCTTTGAAAATGACCGTTGGCTGCCATCCGAGACTAGTGGGCTAACTCAGCCTTCCGAAAATCCCCTGCAAAACGAAGTTCCTAAAGATCAAATCAAAGTCACCCTTGGCGACCTCCTTGATCTTGCAGGAGAGCGAGCCTTCGGTTTTCTATTTGTGCTGCTGTCGTTTCCATCTGCCTTACCGATCCCGGCTCCTGGCTATTCGGTTCCCTTCGGATTTGCCATGTTGCTTTTAGCTGGGCAGTTGCTAGTTGGGAAAAGTGAACCCTGGTTTCCAAGGAGTTGGCGGAATCAGGGATTTGCAGTGAATAAGGTTCGCCAGGTTCTAAAAATGGGCTTACCTTGGCTGCGGCGTATTGAATCCATTTCGCGCCCACGTCTGACTCAGGTTTGTACTAGCCTTCCTGGACGTTCTGGCATTGGTCTGGCGATCGCCCTGATGTCCATTTCGATGATGATTCCGATCCCTGGCACAAATACCCTCCCAGCAATGGGAATCTTCGTCACAGGTTTCGGCCTACTAGATGACGATGGGGTAATTAGCCTAGGTGGATTAGCTCTATGCGTCTGTGGCTTTATTCTGACATCCTCAATTTTGCTGGCGATCGCCTTTGGTAGCAGCAGCCTCCTTGACATAATTAAAGGCGCGCTGGGGCGTTAAATCCAGGGGGATAATTCTGCCCAATTTCCCCGAAAAAAGCCGAGGAAACCTCTGACATTTCCTCTGACATTAGTTTGATAAATCCGTGCGAGCAAGTCCAAGGATAATAGATAAATCCTTTTTTTGTCTGCACCTAGCTTTCATAAACTCCAGAACAGTTTCTATTAGTTCCAAGTCTAACTTCCTTTTGTGATGAATGGAACCTTCACTTAAGTTTTCAACCTGTCGTTAACTAGGGTCTATTATTTAGACTTAGTCCTAATACCAGGATCCCATCCTGTCCTGTCAGGTTCCTGGGTGCGTCCGTGGTGGATTGTTCAGTGCCTCAGAGTAGAATGGGGTCAAAAGTTCGTGAGGAATGTCTGATCTATGCCCAAGGTTGAAATTTATACATGGCAAACCTGTCCCTTTTGCATTCGCGCCAAAGCTCTCCTTAACCAAAAAGGTGTTACGTATATTGAATACAAAATCGATGGTGATGAAGCAGCGCGAATGGCGATGGTCGCTCGGGGCAACGATGGTCGCCGCTCGGTTCCCCAAATTTTTATCGATGATCAGCACATTGGTGGCTGCGATCGCCTCCATGAATTAGAGCGCCAAGGCCAGCTTGATAGGCTGTTGACCGGCGTATGAGCATCCAACGGCGTCTTCTGTTCGCTTTTCTTGGACTGCTTGTCCTTGCTTTCGTGCCATGGCTGATTGGTCAAAATACCTTGACACCGATCACTGTGCCATCGCCTACAGAGGCTACTTCTAGCCTCTTTGATATCCGGCTCACCGAGTTTGATCAGGCAGGTAAATTGCTGTGGGAGGTCAACGCAGAGCGGATTGATTATCGCCAGGATCGCCGCGTTGCTGACGTTCAAAAGGTGTCCGGAAGATTCTATCGGGATGGCGAACTGCTGATTACTGCAACTAGTGATACCGGCGTTCTCAATCAGGTGGAGCAACAGATCGCAATGAAAGGCAACGTGCGGGCGATCGCGGTTAAGGATAACCTCACCCTAACCGCTGCCGAAATTCTGTGGAACTCCAAAAAAGATCTCATGACTGGTTCAGGCACGGTTACGATTCGGCAGCCCAAGGAAAAACTATCGCTTACAGGACAAAGATTGGAGGCTCGCCCCAGCCAGAATCGCTTTACTCTCAGTGACAATGTTCTTGGAACCGCCGCCAAGCCTCCCCTAGAGATTCGAGGCCGCCAAATCACCTGGGACGCTGATCGTCAGCGCGTCTTTACTGATCGTCCTCTTACGGTTTTGCAAGCTACGGATCGGCTCACCCTTAGCGCCGATCGAGGTCAGTGGGATATTGCTGCGCAAACCCTAGAAGTCAGTGGCAAAGTCACGGCCAAAGATCCCAGCCTTGAGTTAGAAATTCTTACTACCAAAGCGGTTTGGAATCTCAAACGGCAGATTGTTACCCTTCCCCAAGCTTTTACAGCCGTTAGCGCTGCCCGGGGGATCACAGTCGCCGCCCAAACCGGATCCGCCCAGTTACAGCAGGAAAGCATATTTCTCCAAGGGCAAGTAAAGTCGAGCTTTCAATCTACCCAAGGCACGGTCACTGCCGACGCCGTAGAATGGCTAATTCCCAGCCAAAGAATTATCGCCACTGGTAATATTTTTTATCAGCAGCCGGAGCGTAACCTAACGGTGCGGGGCGATCGGGCCGTTGCCCAACTCGACCAACAAAATATCGAGGTCTCTGGCGGCAGTACCGAAACTCAACTTAACGTTCCCTAATCTACTGACATGACCGATACCCAAAAATCTCCCCATGAACCGTCCTACGAACCCCTCAAATATGGTGAGCGTGAAATTCAAGAAGGTACCTTCACCACCTTTCCTAACCCTCGCCCCGGGCGCGACTACAACATTACCATCACGTTGCCGGAATATACTTGCAAATGCCCGTTTTCCGGCTATCCCGACTTTGCCACGCTTACGCTGACCTATACCCCTAGCCAAAAGATTGTGGAACTGAAGGCGATCAAGCTTTACATCAATGGCTATCGCGATCGCTACATCTCCCATGAAGAAGCCATTAATCAAATCATGGATGACTTCGTAGGTGCCGTTGAGCCCGTCAAAGCCATCCTAGTTGGCAACTTCAACCCTCGCGGCAACGTGCACACGGTGGTTGAAGTTCACTACCCCTAGCCGAAGAACAGATGCCTGCCCTAGACTCTAACGATGTCTAGGCGTGGCTGGACGAGAGTCGCGGGTTTCATAGCGCTGGTTCGTTTTACTGGGCTTGACTGGTTTTGCCGGACGCTCAGGAGCCTTCTTGCTAAGCACCTGCAGGGTAGCCTGCTCAGACTTTTCCGATTGAATTGATGTATAGGCCAGTTGTAATGCGGCAGCTGCAATCGCCTGGGCATCGTAATCTTCAGACAACTGGGACACCAGCGGCAAAAATGAAGCCAACCGCTCCCCTGCGAGGGTCTGCTGAATTAATTGGGTAAATCGGGCAATTCGCTGCTCTTGGATTTGGGCCAAAGTTGGCAAAGGCATGAGGGGCAGGGGCTGGCCCATATGCTTTTCAAGGTCACGGAGCTTATAGCGTTCCCTAGCAGTCGCCAAAGTGATGGCAATTCCCGTTTTTCCAGCCCGCCCTGTGCGCCGATGCGATGCACGTAGCGCTCCGGATCGTCGGGTAAATCCAGATTGAATACATGGGTCAATCCGTCAATATCCAAACCGCGGGCAGCGATATCCGTTGCCACGACCCACTTCACCTGCTGTCCGCGAAACCGTCGAATTAGGGTTTCCCGCTGGGATTGAGACAGATTGCCATGGTATTCATCGACACTGTGCCCGGCGCTAACCAGCGTCTCCGTCAGCTTACTGGCTGTTTCTTTGGTGCGGACAAAGATAATTGCCGAAGTCGGGCTCTCCAACTCCAGGATCGGCAGCAGCGCTTCTTCTTTAGTCAAATGGGGTGGGACTTGGTATACTTGCTGGTCAATACGATTGGTGGTTCCCACCTCAGGCTCCACCTTTACCGTAATGGGCGATCGCAGGTAATTTTTTACCAGACGGCGCACCGCGGGGGGCATGGTCGCCGAGAAGAAGGCTGTTTGACGCTCCGCTGGCGTCGTTGCCAAAATCTTCTCCACGTCTTGAATAAACCCCATATTGAGCATCTCATCGGCTTCGTCAAGCACAAAGAAGCGTAATGAAGCAAGGTTAAGAACACCTCGATCCATAAGATCAATCACCCGACCCGGGGTCCCGATCACCACATGAACGCCCTTGTGAAGTTGTGCCATTTGGCGATCAATTGCTGCCCCACCGTATACGGGCAAAATTCGCGCTCCCGGCTTAAGGTTGAAGCTACGCATGGCTTGGGTCACTTGGAGCGCCAGTTCACGAGTTGGCGTTAAAATTAGTCCTTGGAGAGTGTCAACCTCTAAATCGAGTTGCTCTAATAGGGGAATTGAGAAGGCTGCGGTCTTGCCAGTACCGGTCTGGGCTTGTCCCAAGACATCATGGCCCGCCATGAGATGGGGAATCGCTTGCACCTGGATTGCCGTTGGCTCCTGAAAACCAATAGACTCCAAACGGGCAACCCGTGCTTCCGACAGTCCAAGCTCTGAAAAATGAGAAGACATGAATGATCCTAGATAAATGTGCTGATTCAGGAAACGCTGTTCCTTTGAAATCTGAGTGCAACAGAAAAATGTTTCCGCACCACACCAACCAGCCGCACCGAAGCAAAATAAAGCACACTGCAACTGGGTAGCAGAACAACAGACGCAACCCAATATTAATGATTGTAAATCTTCTGCCTCAGAATGACAACGTTTACACGCTTACTCCGTGTTGATGAGGTTCTCGGCTGAAGCGGCAAACTGCTGCCACAGAGATTTGATTTGATTGTAGGCTTCAAGAGGTGGGATTTTACCGCTGGTCTCTAAGGCGCAGATGATCGCAACACGGCTAGCAAATTCCTGCAAATTTGCATCAAAGGCAAGATTCCCAAGCGTGATCTCGCCCTGATAACTATGGCGCGCATGGAGAAATCGGTCTTTAATTTGTTCGGCGCTGGGGTCAGGCTCATTCATGGCATCGGGAATATAGGGTGAGTTGCCTAGAACAAAGCCACAGCCTAACGGATGCAACTTTGAAGTACAGGTGCCAGACCCTGAGCGCGGATTTGTCCAGAGTCGGGCTAGGAGGCAGTCGCGGCGGCAGTGGCTGCCTTGAGATGCTTCATTAGACGCGATTTGCGGCGGGCACCGGTATTGTCGTGGAGAACACCACGCTTAACGGCTTTATCAATCCTACTGTATGCCTGGGACATAGTTTGGTTGACCTGCTGCAAGGTCTCCTCAGAAGGGGCTGCTTTGTAGCTCGAGAGAGCATCGAAATATTTCTTCATGAGAGTTTTGACCGCAGAACGGTAGGTCTTATTGCGCAAACGGTTGCGCTCTGCGACAAGAATTCGTTTTTTTGCTGACTTAATATTTGCCATATCTTCTTCAGATGTCTTTGTTGTAAACCATAACAAGAGCGTCTATTATCCTACCATTCCTAACCCAAATATGTCACCCCTATCTGCAAAGCGCCCTATGACCTACCTGAATGTGATTTCTCTGTTGGGAATATTTGGACTCTGTGTCATTGCTTGGCTATTCTCGGAGGATCGTCGGGTGATTGCTTGGCGAACAATTGGACTAGGAATTGGACTGCAATTGGTGCTGGGTTTTTTGGTGTTTCGCAATCCCCAGACCCGGGAGGCCCTCAATGAATTTAGTAAATTGCTGGATGGGTTATTTGCAGCTGCGGATGCTGGGGCAAGATTTGTTTTTGGACGAACGATTGTGCCGCTACCGGAGGTGAAGCCAGAGGTGAACGTGGGGTATATTTTTGCCTTCCGGGCTTTGCCGGCGGTGATTTTCTTTTCTGGCTTCATGGCACTACTGGAGAATTTGGGGATTATTCAGGTGATCACCAATTTCTTTGCCAAGATCTTTTTCTGGACAATGCGGCTAAGTGGGGCGGAGGCTTTGAGTGGGGCGGCAAATATTTTTGTGGGGATCGAGGCGGCGATCGTGGTTAAGCCCTATCTGGCTAAGATGACCCGCAGTGAGCTGTGTGCAATTTTGTCTTGCTGCTTTGGGACAGCTGCTTCTTCGACACTAGCAATTTATGTGAGTTTTTTGCGCCCTGTTTTTCCTAATATTCTCGGACATTTGGTGTCGGCCTCGGTGATGGCGATCCCAGCTTGTTTTGTTTTATCAAAAATTGTGGTGCCAGAGCGGGAGCGACCGCTGACGATGGGAGGGATTCCCAACGAGCCAATCGCGGACGGAGCGGAACCGGAAAAGGTGTCGCCAATGGGTGCCTTGATTTTGGGTGCGTTAGACGGGCTCAAGATGGCGGTGTCGATCGCGGCGGTGCTGATTATGATTGTGGGCTTGGTTTATTTAATCAACCAGATTTTTGGGTTTCTCGCGGGGCTGGCGAAGTTTCAAATGGACAATGGGGCATTCTGGGCGATGGCGATCCGGGGGGTAGGCGAGGTGTTTGAGGTGGTGAATTTACCCAATTTGCAGGGGGCGCTGTTTTACCCGCTGACGTTGCTGACGGGGGTGGAGCCAAAGGATGCCTGGACGGCTTCGGTGATTATTGGCCGGCGGTTGCTGGAGACGGCAATTCCTCCCTATCAGGCGATCGCCCAAGCGGCAAGGATGGTTTGGTGAGTAGCCGCACGGTGCTGATTGTGTCCTATGCTTTGTCAGGGTTTGCCCATTTGGCCTCGGTGGGAATTTTCGTCGGAGGCACGACGGCACTGATTCCATCGCGGCGTAAGGATATTGCGACGCTAGGTTGGAAGGCTCTGTTTGTGGGAACGCTGGCCACAATGATGATTGCGGCGTTGGCCGGTCTTTATGATGACGGCAATCCCAGTATTATTGGCTCCCCCTAAATTAATTGCACGGTTGGGGGTGATCGCCAATGGTTTAATGGGCGGGTGGGAAGCATTGCGAGACTGGCTTGTCGCTCTCGCTAACTTCGGGGCTAAATCCTAGAACCCGGTAAACGGCGGTTTCCAGTTGTTTGCCCTTCAGGCGAATCTGATCAACAAATTCGATTTTGAAGTTGGCGGTGAGGTGTTGGTAGGTGGCGTCACTGATCAGAATATGGTACTCACCACCATCGATTTGTTTGTTGAGGCTTTCAAGGCGGGAAGCAATATTGACGGTGTCGCCAAGCACAGAGTATTCCAAGCGTTCATCACTGCCCAAACTGCCGGCGATCGCCCAGCCTGAATTAATGCCAATTCCTGTGATCACGGGGGGGAGACCACGGGCAATGTAGGTTTCGTTGAGCTGTTGCAGTTTTTGGGCTATGGTCACAGCCGCGCGGACGGCATTACAGGCATCTCGCTGCTGCTCTGCGGGCGTGCTGTGGGGGATAGCACGCCAAAAACCGCCATCACCGCATCACCAATATATTTGTCAACCATTCCCCCATGGCGCAGAATTTCATCGGCAATCAGACTGAGGTAGTGATTAAGCCAGTTCATTGTTTCATTGGGGGCTTGGGCTTCGGCGGCAGTGCTGAAGTTGCGCATATCCGTAAACAGCACCGTTACATAAACATCCTGTCCTTGAATCCGCCCATCTTCGAGGAATTTCTGGCGACTACTCCAGATGATACTGACCAGTTCCTTGGACACATGGCGGGAAAATAAACCCATGAGAATTTTGCGCTCTGCCTGTTCTAAGGACAGCAGATAGGCCACAGTCATGACGTTGGCAACCACTAGACCCACAAGGGGGGAGATCAGGGGCAACCACAGTCCACTAAGGAACTGGTTATAGACAAAAAGACACAGCACCGCCGCGAGGAGCAGAAGGGCAGCAAGATTCATGGCGGGTTGGCGCAAACGAAAGGCGGTCATGCCGCCCAAAGTACTCCAGCATAAAATCCAGAGCCATTCGGCCCAGTTGGCCACGACGGTGATGAAGGGTTGGTCTTCGAGAGCAGCATGGATCAGTTGGCTGGCTATGTGGCCGTGGATTTCTACTCCATAGGTGACTTCAGCTCCCGTAGATAGGGGCGTAGGGTAGTTGTCTTTGACACTAACGGCAGTTGAGCCAATTAAAACGAGGCGATCGCGGAAGACCTGGGAATCAACTTTTCCCTCCAATAGATCGGCGGCGGAAACAACGGGAAAAAAGCCGGCACGTCCCCGATAGTTGATCATGATCTGATAACCGCTGGCATCCTCATCTTGGTAGCCACCGAAGGTGGGCGTTAACCGGGGAATTATCTGTCTGCCAGCCCGGAGGGTCACGGTTTCGGGATCAAAGACCAGTCCCTCTTGACCGCGCGATCGCAGGAACTGATCGGCGAGAGCATAGGCTAGGGAGGCCCCATCCCCAACTAGGTTGGCCCGCCGCACCACGCTGCCTTCATCGGTGACGATATTGGCAAAACCGAAGGCGCTAATTTGGCTGAGATCCGCAGGTGGGAGGACACTGCGCTCTCCAGGCTGAACTGCCACAAAGGAAACATTAACCACATTCTGGGCCTTGGCGATCGCCGACACTAGAATCTGCCGCCCTTTGGGATCTTCGGGGGGTTGGATCAAATCAAGGTATTTATCAATCCCAATGGCCGCTGGTTTACCCTGAGAAATTTGAGTCACCATCTGCCCAAACATGCGATCGCTCCACGGCCACCGCTTCTGACGTTGGATGTCATCTTCACCGATGGCCACAATAACCACGTAGGGATCGGGGCGAAGGTTGCCCCGTTGGCGCAGCATGGCATCATAGGTTCGCAGTTCAAATTGGACAAAGGCACGGGTGCTGCGTAACACGATTACACCCCCGTAAACCAGACCAATAATACTGATCGCAATGAGGGGTTGGTGGTGCTGACGGATCAGCCTGATCAGGCGGTGAAGCATATCCCTATGGTGCTAAGGTGAACTGAGTACTACCCTGAGGTCAAGAATAAACCATGTCCCTGCCCCGAATTGCCCATGTGGAGCGCCAAACTGGAGAAACCCAAGTGGCAGTTACCCTTAACCTCGACGGTACGGGTAAGGCAGAGGTGCATACGGGGATTCCGTTTCTTGATCATATGCTGCACCAATGGTGTGCCCATGGCTTAATTGACTTAGCCGTGACCGCCACCGGCGACCTCCACATTGATGACCACCACACTAATGAAGATGTGGGCATTACCCTGGGGCAGGCCGTGGCCCAGGCAGTGGGTGATCGCAAAGGTATTGTCCGGTTCGGGCATTTTTTAGCTCCCCTCGATGAGGCACTGGTGCAAGTAGCCCTCGATTTTTCTGGACGCCCCTATTTATCCTACGGATTGGTGATCCCTACTGCCCGAGTTGGCACCTACGATACTCAACTGGTGCGGGAATTTTGGCAGGCAATAGTCAACCATGCCCAATTGACGCTGCACATCCAGCAATTATCCGGTCTCAACTCCCACCACATTATTGAGTCCAACTTCAAAGCCTTTGCCCGCGCCTTTCGGATGGCGATCGCCCTTGACCCCCGCCGCAGCCATGAGATTCCCAGTTCTAAGGGTGTCCTATGACCGCAGCTCTAGGCAAATTAAGGTCGTGTCGTCATTGGGTAACCGCTGGAGCGATCTCTCCCCATCTACCCACTGGCAGAACTGTCGGCTGTTGCGAATCTGATTAAGTTGTTGCCATGGATTGTTCCCCAACTCCAACTGACTAAAAATCCAAGCGGCTAGGGCATCGGTCACAAGGTAAAAGCGATCGCCCAAACGCCCCACGCCACAGAGTGAGCGAGCCGGCACGATCAGTGGGGGCTGTTGCCCTTGGGAGCTCAATAGGGGGGGACGAAACCCCAATAACTGACCATTGGTGATCGGAAAGCACGCCATTACCCGCTGTTGCCGCACAACAAATAGACAGGAATCCCCCACGGCGATCGCCCGCCACTGCCGATCCCGCAATAGTACTAGCCCCAACAATGTGGCAAAGGTTCCCTCCTGGGCTTTGCGGCGGGCATACCAGCGCAACTGCTGCGCATCTAGCCACTGCGCCCAGTGTTGCTGCAATGGGTACAGCCAGTCGGACGATAAATCCTGCGTTGGTCGGCGGACATAGGTCTCCACTAAAATTTGGGCCCACTGTCGGGCAAAGGAAGACTCTGTTGCCCCATCCGCGATCGCCACCACCCAGCCCCGCTCACCTGCCCACCAAGCATAGGCATCCTCACACTCATGAAGGGCATTGCCCGCCTTATGCACCGAAAAACATTGTCGCAACCGAGGCATTCCCAACCGTGACCGCCCCCCCATGGTTTGATGGGGTTGCTTTGGCCGGTGAAGCCGGAGCGGAAAAGCAAGGGGAACCTTCATCCGTAGTATCCTGTAGCCATGAGTACCCCATTCGTCCTCAAGATCCCTAAATATCTCGTCGTGCCCACCTATCTGATTGGCGGGCTAATGGGCGGGCTCAACACCATTGGCTTCGCCAGCGCCTATGCCGTGCCCCAAAAACCGACCCAGCCAAGTCTATGGTGGCGATCACAACGGCTAGATGCCAACTGGGTAGAAACCATTACCACTAATGAGCGGGAAAAGTATGTTGACATTACAATTAACATTGCCCGTTGGTCAACCGCAGACCTCATGCGCCGCTACACGATCATTAACTTCCTAGCCCAAGATGCCATCCGTCAAGGCTACGGACTTCGCCTCCTAGACCGCCGAGGTCAAGAACTCGCCCAAGTCACCAAAAATGGCGATCGCTGGCAAATCATTCCCCCCGACCTCCGCGCCCGACCCTTTCGTCCCCAAAATTAAGCTCGGCAGACAGACGACCTCTCACCCAAAGTGCAGGGAATCTGAAGCCGGGAGCATGACAATCAGCGGCTTAAATGATCTTATTCGACATCTGTCCGCACCCTAAATCAGGGCGGACTTACCTATTCCGTTAAAATATTTTGCTGAAATATTTCGCTGAAATAGATGCACCAGCATCAGCTTTACCCAAAGACACCAAATTTCTAGTCCCAGTAAGGTACAGTCCGCCTTCGCGAGGCATTGAGAGGACTCCATTAACAACCCCCCGCGACCAGCAAACCCTACCTAATTGCTGCTCGTCCGAGGGAAGGCTTCCTCGACAAACCCCAACTCAAACAACTGCTGATAGGCCAGTTGTCCCAGTTCCCGCGTCGGTGCTTGACTGCGAATTAGCTGAACCAACAGGGGCACTGCCAATTCTGGACGATTCTGTGCCCGGTATACAATCGCCAGCTCATAGGTCGCGCGATCGCGCAATTGAGCCGCCTGCAGCGCCCTCTGGCGATGCCCATCCGCTAAACGGTTATCTACCCCCGAAAAACTCGTGAACAGTTCCTGATAAAAATTCGACAGATTGTTGAACACCTGCCGCGCATCCTGCAGTTTAGACACCGCCAGCTCATAATTTTGCCGACTGGCTGCCGCCGTTGCCTCGCCCACCAGTCGCTCCCCACCAGAAATACTGAGCACTGTGCTTTCTAAAGAATTCGGGCGGGGTGTTGGACGCGCTTGGGCCAAAACACCTTGGGAGCCAATCAAACCAGTGATCGCCCAGCCGAGCACAGCTAACTTACCAAAAGACATCACCATATCCGAGTGCACCCCAAAACGAAGACCCTGCATATTATCACCCAACACCACATCTCTGAATTATCTAAAACGTGCGCTGAAGTCGAACCACTAGATTTCGACTCGTAGCATTGTCTGGTCCAGCCACCGCAAAAAACACCACCCCACGACCCGCCTCACAACGAATCGATGCACTATAGCGCCCATTGACCCCAAATGCACCCCGGCCAATCGGCTCAAAATCCTCTGTAAACCCGGCCTGCCGCATTGCCACCTCTGCTCTCTGCTCACATTGTTCCTGACTCATTGTGATGAATTTGACGTTGTTAAAGATAATCGGATACTGGGCCATTAGCGGCAACGGTGCCAACAACACTCCCACAATCCCCATACCCACTGGCTGAATTTTCATTAGTCTCCCTCCAATCACGTTTATGTTCATATCAAACGAAATGATGCTCCAAAGTCATTAGCACCCCTACCCTTGACCGTGCCATCCCCCCAAAAGGTTCCCATGGGGACTCGCCGCAACGGTCAACTGAATTATCATTCCTCTCCCCGTTTCCCAAAAGACAAATAAATAAACTGTGACATTCACCGTGATATGCTTGACCACGGTGTAAAGCGACCCATGGCCATTTATCTGTGAAAATTCTGCCCGCTAAAAGCCAAGAGCGTCTTCAGCAGCATTCAACTGAGACTCAAGGTCAATCCTTGGCGGAATACGCGCAGCTAAAACGTCAGTTACTATTTACAACCATTGTCCTGTCCCTCGGGATCGCTGCGGTTGTTTTGGTGACCTACGGAACGCAGATCACCTTAAGCTACTTTCTAGGGGCTTGGGTTGGTGTCTTCTACCTGCGAATGCTGGCCAAAGAAGTAGATCGGCTCAATGAGCAGGGAAGAACATCGGGATTCCGATTAGGCTTTCCTCGTCTCGCACTATTTGTGACCCTGATGCTCGTGGCCGCCCGATGGAACCAGTTACACATAGTACCCGTGTTCCTTGGCTTCCTCACCTACAAGCTCGCCATCCTTGTGGTAGGACTTCAGGATTGGGGCACCTCGACCTCTGTCCATCCTTCTTCCAACAACTCATTAACATGATGCTTGTCTCCTTCCCAATGCTCGCTGCCCTCGAAGTAGGGAAACACTTTTACTGGCAACTGGGCAATCTTGAAGTTCATGGTCAGGTTCTGATTGTGAGTTGGATTGTCATCGGAGTTCTGGTCATTTCCTCGGCACTCGCCTCCCGAAACCTCCAGACTGTCCCCAGCGGTCTTCAAAATTTTATGGAATATGCTTTGGAGTTCATTCAAGGCATCGCCAAAGACCAAATTGGTGTCAAACATTATCGGGAATGGGTACCGTTTGTTGGTAGTCTGTTCTTGTTTATCTTTGTCTCCAATTGGCTAGGGGCACTCGTGCCTTGGAAATTGGTCAAGCTTCCCGAAGGTGAATTGGCAGCACCGACCTCGGATGTCAACACCACCATCGCCCTCGCCCTATTAGTATCCCTTGCTTACTTCTATGCAGGGTTCAAAGAGCGGGGACTGGGATACTTTTCCAAATATGTCCAAGGGTCGCCATTTCTACTCCCCCTTTGGGTGATCGAAGACTTCACCAAGCCTCTCTCCCTGAGTTTTCGTCTGTTCGGCAACATCTTGGCAGATGAGCTGGTTGTGGGGGTATTTGTTCTCTTAGTCCCTTTGGTTATACCCTTGCCGGTCATGATCCTAGGTCTATTCACAAGTGCCATCCAAGCTCTCATCTTTTCAACTCTTGCTGCTTCCTACATTGGCGAAGCAATGGAAGGGCATGGCGAAGAGGCACACGACGATCACCACGCTTAGCCAGAATCAGCGACCTGCAGATCATTACCTACAGGCCATTGTGAACTGGCTGCCAACGCTCCCATTTTGTTGACTTTCTTTAGTCCACTCACGTTTATTCACTAATTCAAGAAAGAGGAAATCATGGATCCACTCGTAGCTGCATCTTCCGTTTTCGCCGCTAGCCTTGCTGTCGGTTTAGCATCGATCGGCCCCGGCCTCGGACAAGGGAACGCCGCCAGCCGCGCTGTCGAAGGGATTGCTCGTCAGCCCGAAGCCGAAGGAAAAATTCGTGGCACCCTCCTATTGAGCTTGGCATTTATGGAAGCCCTAACCATCTACGGCTTGGTTGTGGCACTGGTTCTGCTATTTGCCAACCCGTTTGCCGCCTAGTCGCTGCCGAAACACCAGCCCGAGCTAGGGGTATGTTCCCCTAGCTCTACACCCTCCTGTTATCTCGTCAGATCTTTCGTCAGAACCCTATATAACCATGATGGATTTAATCCCAAGACTGTCGGGCGGACTCAGTACCCACTGGGTTTTGCTGGCGGCGGAGGCAGAAGGCAAAGGTGGACTCTTTGACGTTGATGCCACCTTGCCAATTATGGCAATTCAGTTTCTAATTTTGGTTGCCATTCTCAATGAGCTATTTTTTAAGCCCTTGATGAAGGTTATTGACGAGCGAGATCAGTCCGTTCGCTTTGGCATAGCCGAAGCCAAGGAGCGATTGTCAAAAGCCAAATCGATGGCCTCAGACTACGAAAAGCAGTTGGCCCAAACTCGCCGTGACATCCAGGAACTGATTGCGGCTGCCCAAGCTGATGCCAATAAGATTAGGAATCAGCAGATTGCTGACGCCCTTACCGAAGCGCAATTGCACGTTCAGAATGCCAAAGCAGAGATTGAGCAGCAAAAGCAGGAAGTTAGCGCTGCCCTTGATCAGCAGGTGACCTCTTTAAGTCATCAGATTTTGACCAAGATTTTGGGGGATTTGGTACAAGTTTCCTAGCTCCCTTATCGCACTCGTAAAGCAATCGCAAAACTGTTATGAACTTTCTTTTATTGGCAACAGTTGAGGAATCAGGGGGCATTACCCTCAATTCCGATATTCTCGAAACCAATCTGATTAACCTCTTGATCGTATTGGCAATCCTGTTTTACGCAGGCAAAAAATTTCTCGGCAAGGTACTCACTCAGCGGCGTGCGGCTATTGAGTCAGCCATCCAAGAAGCAACCCAGCGTCAGCAACGGGCAGCAGAAACCCTAGCGGATGAACAGAAAAAATTAGCGGAAACGCAAAGGGAATGTGAGCGTTTGAGGTCGCAGGCTGAGGCGGATGCTCAAAGAGCGCGAGAAGCAATTCTGGCGGGGGTATCTGCGGATATTGAAAAACTTCGGGCAGCAGCAAATTTAGAGATTTCGACCGAGCAGGAGCGGACTTTGGTGCTGCTACGACAGCAAGTTGCGGCGAAGGCCCTCGCTGAAGTGCGGGCTTATCTTGCCCAAGGGCTAAATGATCACCAAGCACGGGTGCTGATTGACCGCAGCATCGCGTTGCTGTCGCAATAATTCAATAATTAAGGAGATTAGATCCATGAAAGCAACTTCGGCTCGGCAGGCGGTGACAGACCCCTACGCCGAGGCTTTATTGAATCTAGCCCAGCAGCAGCAATTGCTAGATCAGGTTGGCGAAGATGTGCAAGTAGTTTTGACGGCATTGGCAGACTCTGCTGAATTGCGCCAGCTACTGTCGGTTCCCCTTGTGCGATCGGCGGATAAGATTCAAATCATCCAATCGCTTTTTGGTAGCCGATTGCAACCCCTGACAGTGAACTTTCTGTGTCTGTTGGTAGACAAGGGTAGGATTATCTTTGCTGAGGCCATCTGTCGGCAGTTTCAGAATCTCTTGCGGAACCTAAGGCAGATTGCCTATGCGGAGGTATCCTCAGCCCATGCCCTGAGTGACCAGCAGCAGGAAACACTGCGGCAGCGTATCTTGACTTTGACAGGAGCACAACAGGTGGAGTTGGCGATTCGAGTTGACCCTGAGTTAATTGGGGGCGTTATTGTCAAGGTTGGGTCGCAGGTGGTCGACGCGAGCATTCGTGGTCAGTTGCGCCGCATTTCATCGCGTTTGATGGCAAATCTTTAAACTTACTCACTTAATTTGGGAGACACTATGGTAAGCATTAGACCAGATGAAATTAGCAGTATCATTCAGCAGCAGATTCAGCAGTATAACCAAGAGCTGCAAGTTTCCAATGTGGGAACAGTGCTCCAAGTGGGTGATGGCATCGCCCGAGTTTACGGTTTAGATCGCTGTATGGCGAGCGAGCTACTAGAGTTTGAGGATGGCACAGTTGGCATTGCCTTGAACTTGGAAGAAGACAATGTCGGTGTGGTGTTGATGGGTACAGGTCGAGGGATTGCTGAGGGCAGCTCGGTGCGCTCAACGGGTAAGATTGCCCAAATTCCCGTGGGTGATGCCTTTGTTGGCCGCGTAGTAGATGCTCTGGCTCGTCCGATTGATGGCAAGGGAGACATTCATGCGGATCAGTCCCGTTTGATTGAGTCCCCCGCCCCGGGAATTATTGCCCGCCGCTCCGTTTATGAGCCTCTGCAAACCGGAATCACAGCCATTGATGCCATGATTCCCATTGGTCGGGGGCAGCGGGAGCTGATCATTGGAGACCGCCAAACCGGAAAAACCTCAGTAGCGATTGATACTATTCTCAATCAAAAGGGCGAAGACTGTCTCTGTGTCTATGTGGCGATTGGGCAGAAGGCTTCGACGGTGGCGAATGTGGTGAATGCATTGCAGGAGCGCGGAGCTATGGAGTACACCATTGTGGTGGCGGCCAATGCTAGCGATCCAGCAACACTGCAATATCTAGCCCCCTATACCGGTGCCGCCATGGCGGAGTATTTTATGTATAAGGGTAAGGCAACGTTGGTGGTCTACGACGATTTGTCGAAACAGGCCCAGGCCTATCGACAGATGTCCCTACTGCTGCGTCGTCCACCGGGTCGGGAAGCCTATCCGGGAGATGTGTTTTATTTGCACTCACGCCTGCTGGAGCGGGCAGCAAAGCTCAATGATGAGCTAGGTGGCGGCTCGATGACGGCATTGCCAATTATTGAAACCCAAGCAGGTGATGTTTCGGCATATATTCCGACTAATGTGATTTCGATTACGGATGGTCAAATCTTCCTGTCTTCGGACCTGTTCAATTCCGGGGTGCGCCCGGCGATCAATCCGGGGATTTCGGTGTCTCGGGTTGGCTCGGCAGCGCAGATTAAGGCCATGAAGCAGGTGGCAGGTAAGATCAAATTGGAGTTAGCCCAGTATGATGACCTAGTGGCATTTGCCCAATTTGCTTCGGATTTGGATAAATCAACCCAAGCACAGTTGGCCCGAGGGCAGAGGCTGCGGGAAATTCTGAAGCAAGCACAGTATTCCCCTTTGCCGGTGGTCGAGCAAGTGGCGGTGATCTATACAGCGATTAACGGCTATTTGGACGATATTCCAGTAAATCGGGTAGGTGAGTTTACCCTTGGACTGCGCAACTACCTTAATACCAGTAAGGCTAAGTTTGTAGAGCTAGTGAAGGCAGAGAGGAAGATTGGTGACGAGGCGGAACGTTTATTGAAAGAGGCGATCGCCGAGTTTAAGCAGTCCTTTACCACAGTTGCCTAGGAATCCCTGAAATCGTTAACTATTGGCGAATGATTTACGTTAAATTGGGGCGAGTGATTCTCGCTCCTTTTTTATGCAACAACGGCGTATTCTGGCTTTGATTTTGATTGCCATTTGCTTTTTAGCATCGGTCTATGGCATTCAGCGTCGTCAAGCGGATGAAGGCTTGGTATTCCGTCCAACGCGCGATCGCCTTGAGCTTATTTCCCTAGAAGGAACCATTAATAGTTCGCGGAGCAACCCTAATGGAGCATTGGCTGTTCGCGATCACCTTTTCACTGCCGGGGAGGACGAATCGATCAAGGGGGTGCTGTTGGTCATCAATTCCCCAGGTGGCACCGTGGGCCCCTCGGAGGAGGTGTATCAGGCAGCGATGCAGTTGCGGGAGAAAAAGCCCCTTGTTGTCAGTATGTTGAATGTGGCGGCTAGCGGCGGATACTACGTTGCTAGTGCGGCGAACAAGATTTACAGCAATTCCGGAGCACTCACCGGCAGTATTGGGGTAATTCTGAGTGACCTCAATGTGCGAACGCTATTGGATCGGGTGGGGGTAGAGCCGGTTACATTCAAAACTGGCACGTATAAGGATATTTTGTCGCCGTTCCGCCCAGTGACGGACGTAGAGAAAAAGCTGCTTCAGGAATTGCTGCAGAGTACCTATGAGCAGTTTGTTCAAGATGTATCCAAGGGGCGTACCGATCCCAGTATGAATCGAACCATGACAGTGGCGGCGGTGCGAAAGGTAGCCGATGGGCGGATTTTTACTGGGGTGCAGGCTAAGGTTAATGGGCTGGTCGATGAACTGGGCACCCAAGAAGATGCGGAAAAGGAGCTACGAAACCTGGCACGACAACGCTTCGGGCTTGATGAGAGCATAGAGTTGCCTTTGGAGCGGGTTCGGCCGATGTTTTGGGGAACTTTTGGATGTGCTGATTGCGCCATCAGGACGGGGTTCCTTGTTCCCCAGTGTGCTGTGGGAG
>JAAUUH010000092.1 GCA_012031145.1 Oscillatoriales cyanobacterium SM2_2_1
CCCTCGAAGAGCCCCCCGATCGCGTGACTTTTATTTTGGCTACCACCGAGTCCCCAGCGGGTGCTGCCGACCATCATTTCCCGTTGCCAACTGGCTTTGACTTTCGCCGGACTTCCCCGGGGCGATCGCCCAGCACCTAGGCACCATTGCCCAACGGGAAGCCATCCCCATCACCGAGGCGGCCCTGGCGCTGATCGCCCAAATTGCCCAGGGGGGGCTGCGGGATGCCGAGGCCCTACTCGACCAACTGAGTTTACTGGGCAATGAAATTGCGCCCGCCGATGTTTGGGATTTGCTTGGCTCCGTCCCGGAACAGGAGTTGCTGTCCTTGGTGGAGGCGATCGCCCAGGAAGATGCCCTCACCGCCCTAGAGCAAGTGCGTCACCTCCTTGATCGGGGACGGGAACCCATGGTGGTGTTACATCATCTGGCCGGGGTTTATCGGGATTTACTGATTGCCAAACACGCGGGCGATCGCCCCGAACTGGTGTCCTGTACTGCCGAGGGTTGGGCCCGCCTGAACATCCTTGCCGGGCAAATCACCAACTCGACTCTCATTTCCTGCCAGCAAAAACTGGCCGCCGCCGAGACCCAATTGCGGCAGACGACCCAACCCCGACTCTGGCTGGAGATCACTGTTATTGGTCTCATGGCTGCCGAACCTCCGCCCGCTCCCACTCAGCCCATCCCTTCCCCCGCCCCCCAACGCCAGCCCCCAGCGCCTAGGGATCCCCAGCCCCTTAAGCCCCCAACTTCCCAAGACCCCGTCGCCATTTGGCAGGAAGTTGAGCGGTTGCTATCTACTCCCAGCCGAGCAATTTTTCAGCAACTTCAGCCGGAACTGGTGGAAATTAACAGCACCGATGTCCTAGTCGGGTTGCGCAGCAAACGAGATGAAACCACCAAGAATATTGCTACCCAAAAGCGAGCCGACCTCGAAAAAGCCTTCGAGCGCGTGCTCCACCGTCCTCTTAAAGTGCGCTATCAATTTTTATCCCCCAACCAGGGGCAGCCCGTCCCCGCTCCACCGGAACTGCCCCCGCCTTCTACCGAGCCCAAGGCTGCGCCAGCGATCGCCCCGACTACATCCGACGATGTTGCCATCCGCAATGTCGCCGACCTATTCCAAGGACAGGTGATTGCCCTAGAAGACGAGAGTTCGATGGAGCAGGGAAAACCACCCAAAGGTTCTTGACCGAGAAAAATGGCATCATGGGCATCCTGATCGGTTTGGGACGATCTTCCCGTCTTTATCGCTATATTCGGGTAGGTTCGGACATCGAAGGAAAAGGGGGGGCTGCGCCCCCCAGCCAGGGGTTTCACCCCTACACCCCGTCCTAACCAAGTTATGGACAGCTATAACTCTTAGCGGTGCAACGGAAAGCTTAATATTTGCTCAAAGAGGATCGATAGCTACCCCCGGGACTTATCCTAGGGCTGTAGGGCAAACATTGGTCAAAGAGGGGGAATATCTACGGCGATGCGGTTTGGAATCTTGGCTTCAGGCAGTGGCAGCAATATGGAGGCGATCGCCCAAGCGATTGATGGGCAGGGGCTTAAGGGCGAGATCGGCATTGTTATTTATAACGAACCGGGGGCCTATGTGCAGCACCGTGCCGCTGTCCGTAGAATCCCTGTGGTCCACCTTAATCACCGGGACTTTGGCAGTCGAGAAGCCCTAGACCATCAGCTAATGAAGGTGCTGAATGCCCATGGCGTGGATTTGGTGCTCATGGCAGGCTGGATGCGGGTCGTCACCCCGGTTCTGATCGATGGATTTCCGGAACGGATTTTGAACATTCATCCCAGCCTGCTGCCCAGTTTTCGCGGTATGCACGCCATTCAACAGGCCCTCGACTATGGGGTGAAAATTACAGGCTGTACCGTCCATGTGGTGGTTCCAGATGTGGATGCAGGGCGGATTCTAGCCCAAGCTGCGGTGCCTATTTTGCCCGACGATACGCCCCATAGCCTCCGATTGCGGATTCAGTCCCAGGAACATCGCATTTATCCTGAGGCGATCGCCGATTATCAGCAGCATTTGTCCCAATCCCATGTTCTCTCCTAAAGTCCCAAGGTTTCGAGTGCCAATTGCTGCCATCCTCCGGGCGCGGCTCTCCCTCTCCATTGCCCTAGGGATTTTCATCAGCATTTTGGTGATCGAAGGCATCATTTTTATTCCGTCCTATTTGCGTCGTGAGCGGGAACTGGTGGCGCTCAAGCAGGATTTAATTTCGGCCAAGCTATGGGGTGCGGCCCAATCCCTGGCATCGGCTCCCGCCGAAATCTCCCAATCCCTGCCTCAGGAACAGACTAAGGGCAGTATTAGTGCCGTGGATGGGGTGCTATGGGGATTTTTTGCGGGGCGTGCCACCCAAGGTTCCATTCAAGTTCCTGAAGGGGAAGTGCTGCCGGGAGCGATTCCAGTGCTGATGCGCCAACTGGGCACCGTAGATGGAATCAAGGGCTGGCGGCTTTACGACCAAAATCGCCAATTGCTGGCGGAAGAAGCCCCAGAGCAAAACCCCCAATTCCTGCCAGTGCGCCTCCCCCAGGGGGACCATGGCGATTGCTTGAATGTCAACGAGTTGCAGATCACGAACCTAATGCCCCTCTGGACGGCGATCGCCGGATGGGATGGTTCCTACTTGGATGTGATATGTCAACTGCGGGAGGGGGAAGCAGTGCGCTTTCTGGCGATTCGGGTCGATGGTACGCCGATTCTGCAGGAGCTATCGGGCTTTGCGTGGCGGATTGGCGGGCTAGTGGTGGTGATCTCCCTTTTTGTGACGGGTACGATGATGGTGGTGCTATGGCCGTTGGTGATTCAGCCGATAATTCGCCTGCGGGGAGACTTGCTCTTGGCTAAGGCGGCGGTTCATGATCCTAGCCTGGAGAAGGAGTTTTGCCATGATGTCCTCAGTCGGCAGGATGAACTGGGTGATCTCGCCCGCTCATTTCAGGCGTTATACCATTCCGTAGTCACGGAGATTACGGCCCGCAAAGCAGCGGAGACAGAGGCGATCGCCCAGCAGGAAACCTCGGAGCGGCTGTTGCTGAATATTTTGCCGGCGGCCATTGCCGAGCGCCTCAAACGGGGGGAAGAAATTATTGCCGATGGCTTTGCCGAGGCGTCGGTGTTATTTGCTGATTTGGTGGATTTTACGGGACTGGCCGGGCGCACCGATCCGGCGGAGTTGGTCAGCACCCTCAATGAAATTTTTTCCCAATTTGATGAACTCACCAGCCAGTTGGGTCTAGAAAAAATCAAAACCATTGGTGATGCCTATATGGTGGTCGGCGGCTTACCCCAGCCGCGCCCCGATCATCCAATGGCGATCGCCGAGATGGCCTTGGGTATGCAACGGGTGATGGCCCAGTACCGCAGCCGGTCAGGAGAACACTTTGCCCTCCGCATTGGCATTCATCTTGGGGCGGTGGTGGCGGGCGTGATTGGCAAGAGCAAGTTTATCTACGATCTGTGGGGGGATGCGGTCAACATTGCCAGCCGCATGGAATCCCAGGGCGTCGCGGAGCGGATTCAGATTTCTGAAGCGGTGTACCTGCGACTTAAGGAATCCTATCTTTGTCAGCCCCGTGGGCGATCGCCATCAAGGGCCGGGGGGAGATGCACACCTATTTTTTGCTCGGTCGGCTGAGTGGGCAAGCGAGCAATCCGCTAACATAAATACACCTTAGTTTGATTGGCATTTATGTCTTCGTTTCCTAGTTTGAGCAGCGCCGAAATTCGCACCAAATTTTTGGACTTTTTTGCCGCGCGATCGCACCAAGTTTTACCCAGCGCGTCCCTTGTGCCCAGCGATCCCACGGTGCTGCTCACGATCGCTGGCATGCTGCCCTTTAAGCCGATTTTTTGGGGCAGCACCAGCCTGAATTTCCCCGCGTCACCACCAGTCAAAAGTGTATTCGCACCAACGACATAGAAAATGTGGGTCGCACCGCTCGCCACCATACATTTTTTGAAATGTTGGGCAATTTCAGCTTTGGGGATTATTTCAAAACCGAGGCGATCGCCTGGGGCTGGGAACTGGTCACCACGGTGTTCCATCTGCCACCGGAGCAATTGGTCGTTAGTGTTTACCACGAGGATGAAGAATCCTTTGCCATTTGGCGCGATCAAATCGGCATTCCCGCCCATCGCATTCAACGGATGGGAGATGATAATTTTTGGGCCTCTGGCCCCACGGGGCCCTGCGGGCCCTGCTCGGAACTCTACTACGACTTTTACCCCGAAGCGGGGGATGCGGCCCTTGATCTGGAGGATGGCAGCCGATTTTTAGAAATTTACAACCTGGTGTTTATGGAGCTAAATCGCCAATCCGATGGCTCCCTCGTGCCCTTGCAAAAGCAAAACATCGACACCGGTATGGGCTTAGAGCGTATGGCCCAGGTCTTGCAGGGAGTGCCCAACAACTATGAAACCGATGGTTTATTCCCGATCATTAAAGTGGCAGCAGAACTGGCCAACATCAACTATTACCGCAGCGAAGAGGGGGTGAAAACATCCCTCAAAGTCATTGGCGATCACACCCGGGCGGTGGTGCATTTGGTGGCCGATGGCGTGCTGCCCAGCAATGTCGGCCGGGGCTATGTGTTGCGGCGACTGGTGCGGCGACTGGTGCGCTGCGGGCGACAGTTGGGGCTGACTTTTCCCTTTGTTAGCCATGTGGCGGCAGCGGCGATCGCCCTGGGAGCCTGCTCCTTCCCTCACCTCCA
Organism: Oscillatoriales cyanobacterium SM2_2_1; assembly: GCA_012031145.1. Taxonomy (GTDB): domain Bacteria; phylum Cyanobacteriota; class Cyanobacteriia; order Pseudanabaenales; family Pseudanabaenaceae; genus UBA999. The sequence continues at coordinate 4,738 of JAAUUH010000092.1, forward strand.
CGATCAAGCGGTGACCATCATCACAGAACTGGAGCGAGAAGAGGAACGGTTCCTCCAAACCCTTGAGCGGGGGGAAAAGATTCTGACTGAAATCTTACACAATCCTGCTGCTGAGCGCGATCATCGGGTGACGGGTATGGATGCCTTTGTCCTCTACGACACCTACGGCTTTCCCCTAGAGCTAACCCAAGAAATTGCCGCCGAGCAGGGGTTCACGGTCGATGCGACCGAGTTTAATGCCGAAATGGAAAAGCAAAAGCTGCGCTCTAAGGAGGCCCACGAAACCATTGACCTGTTGGCTGGCGATGCCCTTGAGCGCCTGTTTCAAGGTGTGCCAACCACGGAATTTACGGGATATGGCACGCTTACCGATGACGCGACGGTGCTCGTAATTGTGCAGGAGGGCGATCGCCTAGAGTTAGCCGAGAGCGGGGACACGGTGCAAATAATTCTAGACCGCACCCCCTTCTATGGCGAGTCCGGCGGCCAAGTGGGCGACCGGGGGCGTTTGGTTACCGAAACCGGCGCGATCGCCGAAGTGACGGATGTGCAAAAGAAGTTCGGTTATTTTCTCCATGGGTGCACCCTCACCCTGGGCAGTTTGCGACCGGGCGATCGGGTGCATGCTGTTGTGTCCACTCCGGAGCGGCGGCGGATCCAAGCCCACCACAGCGCCACCCACCTGCTGCAAGCCGCCCTCAAAAAGCTGGTTGATGCCAACATCTCCCAGGCTGGCTCCCTTGTCGATGGCGATCGTCTGCGGTTTGATATCAACTTTGCCCGGGCCCTCACTGCCACCGAATTGCAGCAGGTCGAAGATCTAGTCAACCAGTGGGTTGTGGAAGCCCATGGGGCCCATGTTGCCGTGATGCCCATTGCCGAAGCCAAGGCTAGGGGGGCGATCGCCATGTTTGGCGAAAAATATGGTGCGGAGGTGCGGGTGATTGACTTTCCCCAAGTGTCCATGGAGCTATGCGGCGGCACCCATGTGGCCAACACTAACGAGATCGGCGTTTTCAAGATCATCAGCGAAACGGGCATCTCCGCTGGTGTCCGGCGCATTGAGGCTGTTGCGGGTCAGTCTGTCCTCCCCTACCTCAGTCTGCGTGAATCCGTAGTCAAGGAATTGGGCGATCGCTTCAAAGCCCGCCCCGAAGAACTGGTGGAGCGCATCGCTGGATTACAGCAGGAGCTTAAAAATAGCCAAAAACAACTGGAAACGCTACAAAAACAACTGGCCCTCCTGAAATCCGAGTCCCTGATTAGCCAAAGTGAACCTCGGGGCCCGTTCCAGATCCTTGTCGCTGAACTAGAACAGGTCGATGCCGAGTCCCTTAAAACCGCTGCCGAGCGTCTCCAAGCTAAACTCGGCGATTATGGGGCTGTCGTTCTGGGTTCCATTCCCGAATCCGATAAAGTCTCCCTTGTTGCCGCCTTTGGCAAGGGGGTGATTGCCCAGGGCCCCCATGCTGGTAAATTCATCGGGGCGATCGCCCAGCAGTGTGGCGGCGGTGGCGGCGGCCGACCGAATTTGGCCCAAGCTGGTGGTAAGGATCCCAGCCAATTGGGTGCTGCCCTAGCCAGTGCCCAGCAGCAATTGCGTGACCTCCTTCAGGAATAGGTCATCTGCATCCTTGCTCCCGACCAGAGTAGTATTCCTGGATTGACATGGGTAATGGGACTGGTCTAGTTCTTTGCATTGGGTTCAATTTTTAGCCTATTCAACTCAAACCATAGGCCCTGACGGTGGAACTCTGATAATAGGAATCAAGAAGATGGAGTCCGAGCCATCATGGTTCAGCTCACTGCGACTTCCAGATCATTGTGATATAGCTGTCAATAACTTGGTTAGGATGGGGTGCAGGGGTGAAACCCCTGGCTGGGGGCTGCGCCCCCCCTTTTCTTTCGATGTCCGAACCTACCCGAATATATAGTCAATTTAATTAAGAGCGAGACAATTATAGTTATCTTGAGAATTATTACTCCCCTCTCCCTTCATGGGAGAGGGGCTGGGGGTGAGGGCGAGATTGTCTCAAATAGATCTGAAATATAGTCATTCTAAATAGCTATGAGACAGTTTGAATCCTTGGAAATACCACCTGAAGCAGGTTGGGTTGTCTCGTTTTTATTTGAAATTACTATACCTATAGCTATAACGGTGAATACTCGCCTTTGCCCTATGTTGCGTGGGGCATGATGGGGTGAGCTTAGTTTTTGCTTGCTTGGTGAGCAGTGCGCTGCTGGCGACGCTGGGCGGTGGCCTCATCTTTGAGGGTTTGGGAACATTTCTCGGCTTGGCGGGCGATCGCCCGTATTTCCGCCACTTGTTGTTTCGCTTCGGCAATGAGCTGATGTTGTCTTTGGGAGAGAACCTCAACCTCTCTAAACAGTTCACGATATTCTGCGGGAGGATGGGTGCGCCAGTGCTCAAGTTCCCCGGGTGCATCGGAAAGCATCACAAGGGACTGCTCCCAAGCCAAACGATAACGGAAGTCTAGGGCTTTGAGTTGGGGATGATAGCGCTTCAGGGCAGGCGTGGAAGTCACCTGGGCCCGTTGATAGACCTGGGCTTTAAGTTGGGCTAGGTTCATTCGGCTTGTTCCATATTCAATAACCGTTGAGAGAGGCGATCATTTTCCTGGCGAAGTTGCTGCATCTCCCAGATTAGGGAAGTAACTTGGTCTTGGAGGTGCTGTAGTTGGGCCTTTGCTTCATCCCGTTGCCGTTTGTAACGCTCGGTGTGGGCCACGCGACCGCCAAGGCTTTGATTGTTTTTGGCGAGTTCGGCTTTGCGTTTATTGGCGCGCTCTAATTCCTTTTTGAGGCGATCTAGCTCCGTTTGCAATTCGTTGGTGGCGGTATGTTCTTCGATTTTTAATTGGAGAATTTCATTTTGGGTTGTCAGGACTTTGTTGTGCTGCTCTAGATCGTTGATTTTCTTGTCCTTACTGAAGATCAGGGATTGCAATTTAAGGATAATTTTTTGGAACGCATTGGCATCCGCTTCAAGGGTGCGAATGGTGTCGGAAAGCTTGCTGGCCTTATCTTTGAGGATTCCAGTTCGCCGCTGGAGGACTTGCGAGGTGCAGACATATTTAATGATGGCAACTTCGCGATCGCGCTCTAAGGCGTCAAGGGTGCGGACTTCAGGTAAGTAAATCAACTCGTCGTAGTTGGTGAACTCATGGCGTAGTTTGTAGGCGGGAATATGCTCGAAGGTCGATAGCTCATTAATGCGTCGGATTTTAACCAGCCCTCGCCAGTGGTCATAATTCACTTTATTGTTTTTAGGGGCGGTACTTTGGTCGTTACCTTCGGTATTTTTAGTTTTAACCATGGCAAATGATCAAGCAATAATTAAAATCTATCATTGCAAATCTGGTTGCCTATGTTCCCTGAAACAGAGCTTAATGTCGTGGTGGGTCAAGCTTAGCGCCGACAACCAGTCCTTGCTGAATAGCTAAGATCGTGGCCTGAGTGCGATCGCGCACCTCTAACTTTTGCAAAATAGTATGCACATGCACCCGAACGGTTCCGGGGGTAATAAACAGTGCATCGGCGATTTCTTGATTGTTTTTGCCTTGGGCAAGTAGCTCCAAAATTTCTTGTTCCCGTTTGGTTAGGGGTGAGACGCTAGCTTTGACATCGGGAGGCTGCATGGCTAACTGTAGGGATTGGGAGCGATCGCATCCCACCAAGAAGCGCCAGCAACAAGGGAGCGAATGGCCAAAACCAAGGTTTCGGCGGCAACACCCTTAACACAATACCCTTGGGCTTGGGCAGCCAAGAGACGGGCAATGAGGTCGGGCTGCCTGTGGGAAGTCAGAATTAAAACCGGCAGTTGGGGCTGAATTTGTTTAATCTGACGGCAGGTTTCCACACCGCCGAGACCGGGTAACCCCACATCTAAAATCACCACATCAAAGATCTGTTCCTTGACTTGGGCGATCGCCCCCTCTCCGTCTTCAGCCTCTGCTACAACGCTTAATTTTGGCTCACGGTCAAGGCGTGTCACCAGACCAAGACGGAACAACTCGTCATCTTCAACAATCAGCAACCGAATGGAGGGAGGAGACATGATGGGAGGACTTTACGGATTAATGGGCAAGCAAAAGGTAAAGATCGCACCTTGGGGCGATCGCCCCTCCGCCCATATTTTACCGCCATGGGCTTCCACAATTTGCCGACTGAGGTAAAGTCCCAAACCCGTACCCTTAGCCTGGCGATCGCCGTTGCCTTGGTAAAAGCGCTCAAATAGATAGGGAAGCTCTCGCTCAGCAAGTCCTGTTCCCTCATCTAAAACTTGAACATGGCAGTAGTGGTTTTTTAAGGTGATTGCAACTTCTACTTTGCAGCCCCTTGGGGAATGATTGATCGCATTAAGCATGAGGTTGCTCAACACCCGCTGCAATTGCAACGCATCACCATGGAGCCAGTAATCTTGCCGGAAATCCGAGTTCCCCTGCCGCAAACACAAAGAGATTTGTCGAGCCATGGCAAAGGAGGTCAGATGCATCATCGACTCTTCGGCAATGCGGGTAAGGTTGACCCAATGGCGCTGCAGGTGTAGTCCGTCCATGTCATTGCGATAGACGTCTAGCAGCGTATCTAGTAATTGCAAACTCATAGAGTGGCTGCGCATCATGATGGCGATCGCCCGTTTCTGAGCCGCAGAAATGGAACCAAATTGACCGCCCTCTAGGGCGGAAAGGGTCTCAATTGCCCCCAAAAGTGGCGTTTTCAAGTCATGGGTAATGGTCGAAACAAAATCTTCGCGCACCTTGGTTAACTGGGTTTGGGTGGTCAATTGCATGGTTTGCTGCGTCATTAGGGCTTCATAGTGCCGCAGGCGATCGCCTAGCCATGCCGTAATTACTAACGCCAAGACGGTAATGGATCGATTGGCCACGGTGACTACGGAAACAGGCTCCACGCCAGGAATCCAGAGGTTTAAAATCGTCAAACCTGCGGCCATGGCGGTCACACCTAAGGTCACCCGTCGCCCCAACTGCAGACTCGCCAGCAGCACTGCCCCGATGTAAAGATAACCAAAGACAAACGGCGGCGGTGTACCATACTCCAACACCATTACAGTGGCAAAAATGCCGACCAAAAGTCCATGGGTCTTTGTCCATGGCTGCATGGAATCTTTCATCTCTCACCATTGACCCGTCGTGCCCATATTCTATCGTTACTAGGGGCTGTGATCATTTAGCTGTCAAATAGCTGTCAAATGCTCTCGTGGTCAGAGGTTCGGCCCCTAGTTTGTAAAATTTGACGGATGCGGTCTCGCTTATCTGGCAAGGCTTCTCGCTGGATAGTGATGACGCATCCCCGCTCCTGGATTTCTCTTGCGGGTTGAATATGGGATTGCGATGCTCCCAATGCCGCTCCTAGGGCAAAAGAAAAACTCACCGTTCCCAGGTGCAGCTCAACTAAGTCAATTCTCCCCAATATGGGAGATGGGGCAGGCGATCCCTGGGATAGCCAAGTTCCACCATGTTTGGGGAATCTATACTATTGGGTATAGATATTGGTATAGATAAATTCCATACTTCTTATTTAACTGTCCCCCTATCTGTGGATATGAAGTGGAAGTTACACCTTGTCGCCGGGTCTGACAGCGGTCATAGTAGAAGCAATTCGCAATCTGAATAAGCCAGATGGAATTATGGAATACCTTGGAGTGAGCGATGAATAGAAATGATGCAGCCGGGACGATGCTCCTGCGGGATTACCCTCAGCAGCCAATATATCGACGTGTGGACTTCAGGCATGGCAGCTTCCCATGGCTGCGATGATTTGGGCTTAGGCTGGGATAACCCGGGCTCCCGCTCAGAATTATCCGCAAGCTTAACGGCAACTTGGTACCCGCCTTGTAAACCTGTAGCTACATTCGGGTAGGTTCGGACATCGAAAGAAAAGGGGGGGCTGCGCCCCCAGCAGGTTCATCCCTGCCACCCCATCCTAACCCAATCGTTAATTGACCAAGGCT
>JAAUUH010000001.1 GCA_012031145.1 Oscillatoriales cyanobacterium SM2_2_1
ATACCGTAAATAGCTTTAGTTACGGAGCGGGGTGGCAGGGGTGAGACCTGGCTGGGGGCTGCGCCCCCAGCCCCCCTTCCCGTCTATGTCCGAGCTCACTTGAATACAGCTATGACAGTTCGCAAAAACGTTGCTTTTTAATTGCGGGTGCGGGTAGTCGTTTGGGTATTACCGTCAACGGTGCGGTTGGTCGTTTGGGTATTACCGTTGGAACCAGTGCGAGTGGTGGTTTGGGTATTGCCGTTGACAGAGCGGTTGGTCGTTTGGGAATTACCGTTGGGACCGGTCCGAGTCGTGGTCTGCTGGGCTAGGGCGATCGCGCTGGGGCTGAGGAATGCCACCAAGACCAAGGCGGCAAGTTTGTGAGTGCGTTGAATCATGGTTGTTACTCCTAAATTTATGGGTGGTTGAGGTGAAAGCTATTGAATTGGTTTTCTAGCGATGCGTATCAATTCTTAGGCAACTTAGCTCCCTAGGGTTCCTAGAAGCTAGAGACCAAAGTCCCTAGAACCCCCTTACCCGAAGACGCCGGGCATTTTGCTGCAGTTGCTGCTTCTGCTCTGGGGTAAGAATTTGGGTGATGCTTCCCTGGGCACTCTGGAGAATTTGCTGAGTTTGCCCCTGCTGGTCGGCGGTTAAGTTCAATCCCGAAACAGTACTGCGGATATCCGTGCCATTGGCAAGGGCTTGGCGCAATTGGGCTTCCTGGGATGGATCGAGAACCTTCTCAATATCTGCAATCACCTGATCGCTGAGAGCCGTCAGTTGTTGCTGTTGTGTCGCAGTCAGGGTAATGCCCTGGAGGACGGGAAACCGACTCGCAGCGGAGGAAGATTGGGCGATCGCCGCAGAACTGGAAACGGCCGTGATCGCCACGACTGCAAGGCTCCAAAGAATTTGTTTCATGACATCGCCTACGAATGAACTATGCTGGCAGCATAGGAAAATGACAACGGGAAGCCAAGGGAACATAGTCCCGCTTTCCAAAAAAGATTTAGCCTTCTTGTGGGACGATCGTCCCTTGACAACGCCGTCAGTCCGTTCTTTGATGTCGCTATGGAAGCTGTCGGACATCATAGGAACTGAAGTGAAGATGCTCAGCCCATCCCTCAAATTGTTTGCTTGGCTAGAGTGGATTTTACTAGCGATGACGGTGATCGCCCAAGGGGCGGGTGCCCGCTATGTCCAGTGGCCATTGCCCCTAGTGATGGTATCCCTACTGGGAATCGCCCTCTGGATGACCATGGCCCCGCGCCGACAGTCGGTGGCATTTTTGTCGGTGATGGGTGCCACTGCCATAGTGGCTGTGATGACCTTCAGCGGGCTAATTCTTTTTTATCACTTGCTATTTGTCATTTTGATGATTCGGATTTCCCTCCTGCTGCATGGCTGGTGGCGATCGCTAGGGCTTGGCATTTTTTACATCAACTATGCGCTCCTCCAGTATTGGCGGTTTGTGGTTCTCCAATCCCCCCATCAGTTCATTCTGAGGGAGCCCTACGCCACGGGGATTGCATTTACGGTGGTGTTCGGTTTTTTGCTGTTATTCCTCCAACTATTGATGGATGCCCTAACCGCTGAGTCCCAAAGTCGCCGAGCCCTCGCCCTGGCTAATGGACAGTTGCGGGAATATGCCGAGCGCGTGGAGCACCTGTCTGCGGCCCAGGAGCGTAACCGTATTGCCCGGGAGATGCACGATGCCCTGGGTCATTCCCTGACCATTCTCAATCTGCATTTGGATGCAACCCTCAGACTATGGGATGCTGACCCCCAGGAAGCCCATGACTTGGTTGCCGAAGCCAAGCAAGTATCGGCCAAGGCATTGGGTGAAGTTCGTTCTGCGATTGCTTCCCTGCGTGAGGATCCCCTAGAGGGGCGTTCCCTATCCATGGGGATCGCCCGATTATCCCAGGAGTTCTGCCGGGCAACCGGAGTGGAACCCCAGGTAGATCTGGCCATCTTCCAGTCCCTTCCCCCCTCTGTTGAGCGCACAATTTTTCGGGTGGTTCAGGAAGGTCTGACCAACATTTGCAAACATGCCCATGCCAGCGCTGTGGCGATCGCCATTCGGGAAGGCGCCCAGCACATTGAGATCGACATTCGTGACAATGGCAGGGGATTTGATGTGCAGCAAAATATCACAGGCTTTGGGTTACAGGGAATTCGCGAGCGTGTTGAGAGCCTCTGCGGAGCCGTGGAATTTCACTCGGCTGTGGGCCAGGGGTGCCACCTCAGAGCAGTGGTGCCGCGATGATTCGGCTCCTTCTGGCCGATGATCAAGACCTGATTCGCCGTGGGCTAAGGGCGCTCCTCAAAACCGATCCGGAACTCATGGTTGTCGGGGAGGCCGAGAACGGAGCCTTGGCGCACCAGCAGTGCCAAGCCCTTGCTCCGGATGTAGTGCTCATGGATGTGCGGATGCCGGTCATGGATGGGGTTGCGGCCACGCGCCTAATCCGCCAGGAATTTCCCCTAGTGCGGGTGCTGATCCTGACTACCTTTGCCGATCAAACCTACGTGGAGCAAGGAATCCGGGCGGGGGCCTCAGGATACCTGCTAAAGGATACCCCCTTTGAGGAACTGACCCAGGCCATTCGCTTTATTCACCGGGGGTACACCCAAATTGGCCCCGGACTGCTGGAATGCGTCCTCGAGAGCCCACGCCATCCCCAAGCGCCCCCCCAACCCGGCTGGGAGGAACTCACCGATCGCGATCACCAAATTATCCAACTTATCGCCCAGGGCATGAGCAACCGCGAAATTGCCCAGACCCTATTCCTCTCCGAAAAGACGGTCAAAAATCGCCTGACCCAGATTCTGAGTTGCCTTAACCTGCGCGATCGCACCCAGTTGGCCGTTTCCGTGTGGCAAAAGCGAGAACCCTAGGCTAAAAATTTGACGGGCGCAGTACCGCTGATCCCCCAGGGCTTCTAGGTTGATCTTGATGATGCGCCCTAACTAGGCTGTCCGCTATAAAGCCCATGGGCATGGTAAGAACTACGCACCAACGGGCCCGACCGCACCTGGGCAAAACCAATCGACCGGGCGATCGCCGCTAACATCCCAAACTCCTCTGGAGTCCAGTATTTTTCCACCGGCAAATGGGCCAGGGACGGCCGCAAATATTGCCCCAAGGTCACGGCACGACAGCCCACAGAATAAAGATCCCGCAGCGCGGTTTCGATCTCGGCAACGGTTTCCCCATGGCCCACCATCAGTCCCGACTTCACCAAAATCCTAGGATCCAGCCGCGCCACCGTTGCCAGCACCGAGAGCGATCGCCCATACTTAGCGCCACGCCGCACCCGTCCCTGCAGCCGTTCTACGGTTTCCAGATTGTGGTTATAGCAAACCGGTTGCGCCGCCACCACGGTTTCGATACAGGTGCGATCGCCCCGAAAATCCGGCGTCAGCACCTCCAAAAGCACCCCCGGTCGCTCTGCCCGCACCGCCGCCATCACCCGCACAAACCAGCCTGCCCCCTGATCCGCCAAGTCATCCCGCGCCACCGAAGTCAGCACCACATAATCCAAACCTAGCAGAGCCACCGCCTCTGCCACCCGCTGTGGCTCCTCCGGATCCAACGGCATCGGCGCATGGCCCTTATCCACCTGACAAAAAGCACAGGCCCGGGTGCAGGTTGCCCCCATCAACAAAAACGTGGCCGTCCGCTGGGCGTAGCATTCCGCCCGGTTAGGGCATCGCCCTTCCTCGCAGATGGTGTGAATCTGGCGCTGCTTTATAATTTGCTGCACCGCCGAAATGTCCTCCGTAGTGCCAATGGAGGGGCGCAGCCAGTCAGGAAGGCGAAGCGAAGCTTGGGAATTGGTCATAGCAGCGGAAACACCAGAACAATGAACATCGCAGCAGGTTTTAGGTTCAGTGTACTGCACCAGCTCGAGTCCAAAAAAAACGCCTCAGATGTTCCCAAGATGGCCTGATGCGTGTAGAATCAGCCTCAAAAATCGCAAGGCAAGGGGACATCAGCAGTGGCAGCGTATAAGATTCTGGTGATTGACGACAGCCGAGTGATCCGCAACATGGTGCGTGATCTTCTGCCCACCGCGCAGTTTGATGTAATTGAGGCCCCGGACGGGATTAAGGGTCTAGAAGCCGCTAAGAGTGAGCGCCCTTGGCTGATCATGTTAGATTTTTTGCTTCCCAAGATGAGCGGCTACGATGTCTATCAAAACCTGCAGCAGGATCCTGAGCTAGCCTACACGCCCCTGGTTTTGATGTCCGGTCGCAAGGAGGAAGTCACCAGCAAAATTTCTGAGCCTTTCAGTGATCACTTCTTAGCGTTCATTGAAAAACCCTTCGAGAAAAACGAGCTAGTGCAGGCCATTAAGATGGCCCGATCCCTAGCCGAGCGCAAGCCTCGAGTAACCCAGGTTCCTGCTGCTGCCCCTGCCCCAGTCGAAGCTCCCGCTGCTGCCGCCAGTTCGGAATTGGTGCAGCGTCTCCAGAAACTCGAAGAAAAGGTGACACTGATCGACGCGATGGACAAGCGGATCAAAGCTCTAGAGCAGCAGATTGTTACCCAGCACAAGCAGTTGCAGCAGTTGGTGGACTACATCAAGCGCAAAGTGGGGTAATGATTGATTTTAGCGGTGATTGCGGTGCTGCCAATAATTGCGGTTTTACCTTTGCCCAATGCTCAAGGGGATTATTTGCCGCCCATCCGTCGTACTCCTGTGCATCGACTGTGGCAAGTCGTGGATCGCGACCCAGCGGGACTAAATTGCCGCATGGCTGCCGAATTTCCGCCGGGAACCCTCTGGTTTGAGACGGCACGAGGGCAAGTTTTGTTAACGAGCGATCGCCACCCCATCGGTCAATGGCCCGTAGTTGCGACCCTCAAGCGCGGGGCCATGGTTCAAGCCTTTAGTGGCAACCTCGGAGCCCAACTGATCATCCGCGATCGCCAGAAAAAGCCATGGCTGCCGGTACTGGTGGAACGTTCCAGGGGTGGGGTGCACTGCTTTGTGCGGGCCAATAGCAAATTGATCCAACCCGCTGGCAAAGAAACCCGTTTCTAGGGGTTGTGAGCACTGAGTTATACGGTTCATAGACTAGAACTATCTGTGTATCAAACTGTGTATTAAAGTTCCATTTTTTGTAATGAGGTTGGACTTCATGAACGGTGGTTATACCTCAAATGAACTTGCTCGGCACTTGGAAACAGCAAAGCGTATTTTAAATAAAATTTATAGTTGGTGGGCTATCGGAGAACAAGTCCGTGGCGGTGCAGGAACAATTCCTCCTGTTGCTACTCTTATTCTTCCAGATACAGAATGGAATGACTTGAATATAAACCAACAGATTAGCCTTACGTTCTACGCCGAAAACATGGTTGATGATGTACGAAGTAATCCTGAAAAGTATCTAACCATTTCACCTTCTGCACCCATTTATTCATCCATGCTTGCCAATTGTCGCCGTATCAATGATGGCTTCTGGGAAATTGTTATCAGCAGATTTGTCGATGAAGATTCTAGGAAATTAATGGTTGATAAAAGTATTGTTAGAGGTGACAAATTTTGGGATTATGAACAAGATAAGTTTGGAATTCGTGCTTCTACTTTTCGAGAAACCACAGAAGAATCAAATCCTCCAAACATAATTCCTAACCGGAAGGATGCGGTTGTTGATATTCGCAAAATTCGTGATTACTGCCTTAATCTAAACCATAATGAACTTAATCTAAACCATGATGAAGGTAAACACAAGGCACGATTATTTCCCTCGATTTTGGGTATGACTTCAGCTGATGCTGAAAAACTCCGCCAAATCCTTCTTGAAATCGTTGAATCACAAGTAGCTAAACCAGGACGACGCGATGAGTTTGGGCAACGTTACACTATAGATTTCAAGCTTGAATGGCAAGGCAAAAGTGCAAATATAAGAAGTGGCCGGATTATTGAGCATGGTTCCAACATTCCAAAACTGACAACTTGCTATCCTTTATAGGCTCTAGGGGTAATATGCAATGACAAACAACACAATTAATTTGCTCGATGTAGTAGCGTTGATAACAGATCTTCCTGAATGTAATTTATGGCAAGGTCAAGTCGGTACAGTCGTTGAAATTCTAGCTACTGGAAAGGCTTTTGAAGTAGAGTTTAGCGACCGTAGTGGACGCACGTATGAATCCCTCGGTTTACGACCAGAACAAATTATGGTGCTACATTTCGAGCCAGTTTCTCCTAGTTCAACATCTGGAGTGGTTACGGCGTAAACCGTATAACAAACGGGCTGGAGCGGACTTCTGGAAAATCTTGGTGTTGTTATCAAGGAATTTGTAGCCGCTCAGCCGGAACGTTGTATTGAGCTGTTAAATGCTCTCACGGTGGGGATCTCAGCCCTAACCCGTTAAACTCCACGGGCGCGGTACCACCTATCCCCCAAGGCTTCTATCTGAAATTGATGGCGCACCCTAGGAAACGTCATCCGTCGGCTGTTCCCCGGAGCCTGCCTCGGGATCGGTTGGCTTTTGCAGCCGTTCCTGTTCAATTTGGCTCAGCAATGAAAGAATCCGCACCCCCCGGTCAAAGGATTGATCTATCTTGAAGCTGACTTCGGGAACGCGACGTAAGCTCAACCGCTGCCCCAGTTGATGGCGGACAAACCCGGTCGCTGATGCTAGGGCGTTCATGGTTTCCTTTTGGGCCTCTTCGGTGCCGTAAATACTGACAAAAATGCGGGCGTGTTGCAGGTCTCCCGAAACTTCGACGTCAGTGACGCTAACCATGCCCATGCCGACCCGATCATCCTTAATATCGCGCAGGATCATGCTGCTCACTTCGCGCTTGATCTGCTCCGCAACTCTGGCAACGCGACGGGTAGTGGCCATATCTTTCTCCGGGGGGAAATCAACTGATCGAAAAGGTCTGGTATAGAAGATAACATCTTTAACTGAACAGACCGCTATGGTGGACGTAGCATTTATACTTAGCTTTCTAGGTGTTTTTAGGGCTTGGCGTAAATGTTAGCCAATGTTATGAGGTTGTTCTATGCAAACCCCCGAAGCTCTTCTGCGCTCATTTGAACAGTTGTACCTAAACATTACTGAGCCTCTAGATCCTTTTGTGGCTCTGGCGCTGACCAATTTAAGCTTGCGGGTGGTGGAGACAGCCTACACCATGGGATTTCAGGATGGTCAACGCGGCTCCGGATCTTCCTGCGCGGTGTGTGGGGATGGGCCATGCCTAGCGACAAAGCCTAGTGCAGTCTAATGCTTTTGGGTGGTTTGGGAAGCTGCTCAACTGCCTTGGCCATGAAGCCTGTTATCTATGCCTTAATTGGGGTTTGATCTAGGGGTTGTCATTACTTAGCTGTCAAAGGATTTCACGGGCTGCACCCCCAACCAAGGGTTTCACCCTGCACCCCGTCCCAACCAAATTATTTACAGCTATAGCTGGAATTATGACGCGCCCTAGGGCTCCAAACCCCAGGAATGGAGTTCGATTCTGTGACCCGGATGGCCATGTTTTAGGTGTTGATGACTTCGTTAGTTGTTAGTTTGGTTCGTATAGTTCAGTAAGTTCATGGAAAATTGAGCGGCTGACTGAAGCGACTAACTGTAGCGACTTACTCATAGAGGGAGTTGGGCGGCGGCAGGGAGAACTATGGGGTGGAGCCAACGAAAAATAACAATCGTGGCGATCACTCCTAGGTAGGCGGGCCGGGCAAATTCAGCCAAAACCAACTTCTGTCTGCCTTGGGCGATCGCCCAAAGGGCAGGATGGAGGTGCGTTCCTTGAGGGCTAAAAAGGCTTCGCCATAGCGGGTTTCTAAACGGCGATCGCCATGCCATGCCCCAAAGAGGTGATATCCCACTAGGGCCAGGGCAGTCAGGAGGGCAAAGGAGGAGCCGATCCAGAGGGTGTGGGCCAAGCACCAGAGGGTCATGCCCGTCAGTTGGGGATGGCGGGTGATGCGGGTGATGCCAGTTTCAAATAAATGGACCTGGGGTCGGGCGATCGCTGCCACTTCCAGCAGGTTAAATGTGGCTGGATATAAAAAGAAAAAGGCCAGGCTGGATACCGCCGAGATCAGGAGTTCCATCCCCGGCACATCCTGGACAAACCAGAGGGCTATGCCAGCGTAGCGGTGGTTAAAGTAAAAGACAAACACCGGCACGGCCAAAATCAGGCTCACTAGGGCAAAAATCACCCGGTAGGCACGGGCTCCAAGGCGCTGCTCCGCTGGCAGGCGTAGGGCCGCCAGACCACTATGGGCGATCGCAAAGAGGCCAATTAATCCCACCATGGTGAGGTGGAGTTCAAGGTCATTTGGGGTCATGGCACTATGGGCAGGATGAGGGTTTCGGCGGCGGTGAATAACAGTCGGTAGCCCAGTTCCCGGAGCATCTCGCGCAGGAGGGGCAGGCTCAGTCCTAAAACATTGGTGTGGCAGCCATCGAGCCGTTCGATCAGGGAGCCGCCTAACCCCTCTAGGGTGAAGCAGCCGGAGCAGCAGACGGGCTCCCCGGTAGCAACATAGCTGTGGACTTCCTCATCGGTGGCGGCGACAAAATAAACGGTGGTGACACGATGGCGCACAATCATCCGTTGCTTTTGCACATCTAGGAGGCAATGCCCCGTATACAGGTCGCCACTTTTGCCCCGCATTTGCTCCCAGGTGGCGATCGCCACGGTGGGCGAATCCGGTTTGCCCCGCACCTGGCCGTTGATAAACAAAATCGAGTCACAGCCAAGAACCAGGGTGGGAACCTGGCGTAGCTCCATAGGCAAATCCCGTGCTACCACTTCGGCTTTGCACTGGGCTAAGGTGGTGACATGGGCGGCCGGATCCTGGACGGTAACCAGGGATTCATCGAAATAACTCACCTGTACCCGGGGGCGGAATCCAGCATTTTCTAGGAGTTTTTTGCGGGTGGGGGAAGCGGAGGCCAGCAATAGCACCGGTGGGTTAGTCGCCATCGGTGACGGCTCCCCGACTGCTGCTGGAGACCAAACGGGCATATTTAGCCAAGACGCCGCGAGTGTAGCGGGGGACGGGTGGCTGCCACTGGGCGCGGCGCTGGGCAAGCTCCCCATCGGAGACATGGAGGCGGAGGAGCCGCTTGGGGGCATCAATGGTAATCAGGTCGCCTTCTTGAATCAGGGCGATCGCACCGCCGACAAAGGCTTCGGGGGCTACATGGCCCACTACCAAACCGTAGGTGCCACCGGAAAAACGCCCATCGGTAATTAGCCCCACGGAGTCCCCCAAACCGGCACCGATGATCGCACTGGTGGGGGCGAGCATCTCCCGCATGCCGGGGCCGCCCTTGGGTCCTTCATAGCGCACGACCACCACATCTCCTTTTTGGATTCTACCGTCCAGAATCGCTGCCAGACAGGACTCCTCGGAGTCAAATACGCGGGCGGGACCAGTGATTTGGGGCACCTTAACGCCGCTGATCTTAGCTACGGAGCCTTCGGTGGCCAGATTGCCCTTGAGCACCGCTAGGTGTCCTTGGGCATAGAGAGGGCGATCCCAATGGCGAATCACATCTTGGGTAGTGGCAGGGATGTCAGGAATGGCGGTGAGCACCTCAGCGATGGTTTGCCCCGTAATGGTCAGGCAATCGCCATGGAGGAGGTCGTGCGCCAAGAGCATTTTCATCACCTGGGGAATACCGCCGGCCCGATGTAGATCCGTGGCCACATAGCGACCGCTGGGCTTGAGGTCGCAGAGCACGGGGACGCGCTGACGGATGGTTTCGATATCGTCGAGGGTGAGGGGGACTTCGGCGGCATGGGCGATCGCCAAGAAGTGCAACACGGCATTGGTGGAGCCACCGACGGCCATGATTACTGAGAGGGCATTTTCTATGGAGCGCCGGGTAATGATATCGCGCGGGCAGAGGTTCTGGGCGATCGCCCGGTGCAGGACGACAGCGGATTGGGCGGTGCTGTCACTTTTTTCGTCATCCTCGGCAGCCATCGTTGAGGAATACATTAGACTCATGCCAAGGGCTTCAAAGGCTGAGGACATGGTGTTGGCGGTGAACATACCGCCGCAGGAGCCGGCACCGGGACAGGCATGGCGCTCAATTTCCAGCAAGGTTTGATCGTTGATTTTACCGGCGCTGTGCTGCCCAACAGCCTCAAAGGCACTAACCACCGTTAGGTCTTGTCCTTGGTAATGTCCGGGCTTAATCGTGCCGCCATAGACAAAAATGCTGGGGATATTCATCCGGGCGATCGCGATCATGGCTCCGGGCATATTTTTGTCACATCCCCCAATGGCCAGCAGCCCATCCATACTTTGCCCGTTGCAAACGGTTTCGATGGCGTCAGCAATCACATCCCGCGACACTAGGGAATATTTCATCCCCTCGGTGCCCATGGAAATCCCATCACTGATGGTGATGGTGCCAAATATCTGGGGCATGGCACCCTGTTCTTTTAGGGTCACCATGGCCCGCTCGGCCAGTTGACCGATCCCCACATTGCAAGGGGTGAGGTTGCTGTGGGCGTTGGCCACACCCACAATTGGTTTGTGGAAGTCTTCATCCCCGAAGCCAACGGCTCGCATCATGGCACGGTTAGGCGAACGTGAGGCTCCAGCCGTCACCACATGGCTTCTGCGATTCAATGTCATAGCGATAAAAATTCCGAAAATCTCTTAAAATTCTAATCATTCTTGGCAGAGGCGATCTTACCTCCATGTTTTTTTTTAATAGAAGGAGCCTCGGACTTGGGCTGTTAATCGGAATGCTAGTGCTATTTGGCTGCACGGCGGAATCAAAAATCACCCAGTGCAATCGCTTAGCGGAAGTGATCAACCGGTTGCGGGCGGTGCAACCCCCCCAAACCCCAGAGGATCTGACTGTGCTGGCCACCACCTTTGAAGGGCTGCGGAAAGAACTGCGGGCGATCGCGATTCAGGATACCAAGCTCAAAACCCTGCAAGAGCAAATGGTAACCCTCTACACTGATGTGGTGGTGACGCTGCGGCTGCGGCTGAAATCGACCGCCGCCAACAATGCTGAGGAAGTTCAGAAAGCCACTGCCGAACTGGAGCGCCTAGTTGCGGAGGAAGAAAAGTTTGTCACCGCCATGAATCAATTCTGTCAAGAGTAGGTCAGGAGCAATCATTATGATTCCAGTTATTGTGGTCGGTGCCCTCGGCAAGATGGGGCGCGAAACGGTCAAGGCGATCGCCCAGAGTTCTGAGTGCCAGCTCATTGGCGCGATCGCCCGGCAGCATCTGGGCGAAGATATTGGCGATGTATTGGGGCTGGGGGCCCTAGAAATTCCCATCACCAAGGATCTTGAAGTGATGTTGGCCCAGGGTGCCCAGGAACTACCCCCGCCGTCATGGTGGACTTTACCCATCCCCGGGCGGTCTACGACCATGTGCGCTCCAGCATTGCCTATGGCGTACGCCCCGTAATCGGCACAACTGGACTTAGTGACGGCCAAATCCATGAACTGGCCATCTTTGCCGATAAGGCCAGCACTGGCTGCGTCATTGCTCCCAATTTTTCCCTAGGCATGGTTTTAATGCAGCAAGCGGCGATCGCCGCCAGTCGGTTTTATGACCATGTGGAAATCATCGAACTGCACCACAACCACAAAGCCGATGCCCCCAGCGGCACCGCGATCAAAACCGCCCAGATGCTCTCTGAGCTAGGCAAAACCTACAACCCCGCCCCAGTCAAGGAAACGGAGCATATCCCTAGCGCTAGGGGTGCCACCGTTGGCGAAAACATCCGCATCCACAGCGTCCGCCTGCCTGGACTGATCGCCCACCAGGAGATTATGTTCGGCACCACCGGAGAGGTCTATCGCCTGCGCCATGACACCAGCGATCGCGCCTGCTACATGCCGGGGGTGCTCTTGGCTATCCGCCGCGTTATCGGTCTCAAAAGCCTCGTCTATGGCCTAGAAAAATTGGTGTAATCCCACCTCGGCGATTAGCGCGAAGACCAATGCTTGCAGTTGTCATGGTGGCGTTCCTATTTCGTCATTGCGTTGGCGGTGCGGCCAGTTTCGGTTAAAAGCAGACACGTTCCCCTAAAAGTGTCACCAGTTAGGTGGAAACAGTCCTAGGGAGGGGCGATCGCCAACGGAAGTTGCAAGTTCTTGCGAAGTTCTGCGCGGTTAAGGGCTCAAGGCCACATGCCTTCGTTTTGTCTGGTTCCATGATCTTGACAGGTCAAGAAATTTTCTCGGAGATTCGAACTTTGAGCTTGGGGTGCATCTACTGAAGAAGGCAGGGCACTAACCAAGGAATGAATTTGGCAAAAGCCGGGAAATGGGGTGGGGCGATCGCCAAGTTTGAAGAGTCTTTGCAGTTGGATGGCAACCACATAATCACTTTGAATACTTATAGTCAATTTAATTAAGAGCGACACAATTGTAGTTGTTTTGAGTACTATTACTCCCCTCGCCCTTTATGGGAGAGGGGCTGGGGGTGAGGGCGATCATCCACCAATCCCAACATATTCCAGCGTCCTTTCATCGACAACCTTGCCTACTCAAGATTTTGGGGCTGACAACATAACGTCTGAACTCACCCGCCTGCAACAAGCTGGGAGCCCTGTCCAACAATCTACCCCAAGGTCGGGTGCAGTGACTTGTTATGTTGGGCCACCCATCTTTCCCAGAAGCATCAGGATCCTAATTGCCCAGCCCCCCAGGGATCCCTTATCCCATAAGTCAGCTATCTATCGGGGCTGGCAACATAACTATGTATTAGCGGAAATATTCCGTATATAAACCCTAACAGAGGTAAACATATACAACCTCTCCGGATAAGACAACTAAAACAGTGAAATATCCAGAAACTTTCCGGGTATCACCCCCAAGCAGAGTGAATATGCTGAAACATACTGCGCAAAGTCTCTAGACCAACCCTTAAGGTTGTAAGCACTACTTATTTCGTGGTGCCTAAGTTATCTACCGTCGCCATCCAACTAACTCACATCTCTTTCAGAAAAGCGGATATTTCGTCGGGCTCCACCGGATAATTGCAAATCAATAATTCCCTCCCCTTCCCCGCTTTGCTCTGCTTGTAGTTATTCATGCCATATTGCAATTCCCAGGCATAAATGTGGGCAAAGGCAAAGTTCTGTCGCACCTCAGCACAGTCGTCGTAGGTGATGAGCCACTTGTGGGGACAGGCTACCATGAGTTTCGCAAACCGCCGATGATCAAAGCAAGTGTGTAAACTTCCTTTTTTGCCATACAGCTTAGAGTGGGGGTTACTGAGATAGGGTGGATCCAAAAATATAAACACATCCTCTCCTGCCTCTAGCAAAGGAATGCTGTAGTCAAAATTGGTAATGCGAGTCTGATCAAGACACCCCTGCAACGCTGCCAGCCGCTGAATTGAAGATGCGGTATATCTGCCCCGAAAAGAAGCATTGGAATAGCCACCGCTCTCAATCGTGCCAGAAAATGTAATTCTATTAAGAACAAAAAATCGAACTGCCCGTTCAAGGGTATTCAGGCTGATAGGATCTGCCGCCGCCAAGTGCGCAAACAAAACCCGCCCATCGTGCGCCTCTTGCTTCACCTGACCCACCCGGTCGACTAACTCCGGCAAGTTCGTTTTCACCTGTTGCCAAAAGCAGAATAATTCAGGATTTAAATCGTTAATCCAGCAGGGTAATTGGGGATATTTTTGCAGAATATAGAACAGTACTGCGCCGCCGCCGACAAACGGTTCACGAAATTCCTGGAAAACTCTGGGGATGAAGTTGGCGATCTGGGGAATCGCCTTTTGCTTGCCACCGGGATAGCGTAGGGGGCTTTTGACCATAACAGGATTTGCGGGGACAGATCGGGGGTGTTACGTCATAGTTCCTGTCTAGGGACGGCGCTGCACCAGAAAGAAACCGCCCACGCCCAAACCGGCGATCGCCACAAACAACAGGATGCTGGTGAGCCAAAGGCGTTGGGTTTGACCCTGGAGTTGGGTTTGCAGGGTAGCAATTTCGGCTTCGGCGGTTTTTTGGGCTTTTTGCATCTGGGTGAGTTGCGATCGCACCAGGTTAAGCTGACCGCCATAGTGGGTATCTAGGGTTTGGAACTGCTCCTGAACTTGGCCGTGCTGCTGGCTAAAACGCTGGTTGAGAATGTTGGTATTACGATTGAGGCGCAGTTGATCCTTTTGGGTGCCGTTGAGTACGAGGGCCTGGTGATTCAGAATCCGGTGGGTCAGGAGCCGGATTTGGGAAGAATCTTGGACTTGGGCTTCCCGCTGATGCTCCAGTTGGGATGTAAACAGCGTGCTCAGGCTGGTGAGCTTCTCATCGGTTTGGTTTTGTCCGGTGCGGAGTTGGTGTTGCAGCTCTTGATTTTGGGTTTGGAGGCTCTGAAACGCACGGTTGACTTCGTGTTGCTGCTGCTGCAATTGGCGATGCCAGTCGGCGCGTAGGGCTTCGAGGGTATCGGTCAGTTGGGTTTCTAGGTGCTGCTGAAGGGCGATCGTCTTCTGATCCAAGGATTGGCTTAACCCGATAATTTGGGCTTCGAGACCAGCAGTGCGCTGGGGAAGCTCGTCTAGGGCCGACGTCATCCGTCCCTCAAGTTCGGCAATCTGGGCCTGCATCCTCGGAAGCAATTGGGTGAGCTCGCTTTGCAGCCCCGCAATCTGGCCAGCCAGTCCCTCACTGGTGCGGGAGTGTTGAACCAACTCAGCTTGGGTGCCGTGGAGTACCTGGGCTTGGTTGTTGAGAACATAATGCACCTGTTGCCGCAGCGAATCCCAGCTTTGGCTGATCTCGTCGAGCTTGCCATAGAGGGACTGCTGTTGCTGCTGAAGCTGGTGGAGATCGGTAGTATTTTGCTGCACTTGGCTAAATAGGGGAATTGCCCGTCCCAATTCCCCCTGGAGGGCGGCGGCGATCGCCTCACTGCTATGGGTCAGGGTCTGCCACTGTAGGGTGTCCTGCTGGATGCTGTGGTGCAGGGCGCTCACGGTTTGCTCCAAAACGGCTACCTGATGGGCAATATCCGTCAGCACTGCGGAGTACTGCTCCGAAACCCTGGGAAGGCTGGATTCCACCTCCTGCACCTGATGGCTGAGGTGAAGGTCAATTTGCTGGGCGGAACGGAGCAGCTCGGCGAGGCGATCACTCTCCCTTGTCGCCGACTGCACCAGTTCATTAAGGTTGGTGGGCTCCGTCATGGCAGTTCCTCCACAGAAATTGAGCATAGTCTACTCAACTGTGACCGATTTGGCGAGATTTCGTGGCTGATCCACATCGAGTCCTCGGCGGGCGGCAATGTGATAGGCCAAAAGTTGGAGGGGAATGACCGTCAAAATTGGCGATAGCATCTCATCGACGACCGGAATCGGCAAAATGCGATCAAAGGTATCGCGGGCAACGGGATCGGCTAGGGGGGCAATGCCAATGAGCTGGGCATCCCGGGCCTTGGCTTCCTGGGCATTAGACAGGACTTTTTCGTAAACAATGCCGGGGGTGGCGATCGCCACTACTGGCACATCCGCATCCAACAGAGCAATGGGGCCGTGTTTCATCTCCCCGGCAGGATAGCCTTCAGCGTGGATGTAGCTGATTTCCTTTAGTTTGAGCGCCCCTTCTAGGGCAATGGGAAAGTTGATCCCCCGCCCCAAATAGATAAAGTCCCGGGTGTGGGCGAACTGGTGGGACAGTTGCTCAATATAGCGCTCCTGGCTTTCAAGAATCCGCTCCACCTGGGCCGGCAACTGATGCAGCCCCTCAATCAACGCTTGGTGGCGCTCCGGGGTGAGGGTTTGCCGCTCCTGGGCGTAAGTCAGGGCCAAAAGATAAAACAGCAGCAGTTGGGCGACAAAGGTTTTGGTGGCCGCCACACCAATTTCAATGCCCGCCTGGGTATCCAAGATAAAGTCGGCAATGCGTCCGAGGGAGCTTTCAGGACGGTTGGTGATCCCAAGGGTGCGATCGCCCCGGGATTTGGCTAACTCTAGGGCCGCTAGAGTATCGGCGGTTTCCCCAGACTGGGTGACGCCAATGACGAGGGTTTGGGGGCGGGTGGGAGGTGGGGCATAGCGGTACTCCGAAGCATAGTTCACCGTCGTGGGAATTTGGGCCAACTGCTCCAACAGATATTTCCCCACCAAAGCTGCGTGCCAACTGGTGCCACAGGCCAAAATCTGAATCTGGGCCGGCTCCCCAAGGACAACGCCGGGCAGCCCCAACTGGAGGTGCGACTCATCATCCAGGTACCGCGCCAAGCCAGAGCGAATCACTCCGGGCTGCTCATAGATCTCCTTGAGCATGTAGTGGCGAAACCCCTGCTTTTCCACCATCGTTGGGCTCCAGGCGAGGGTTTGGGGTTGGCGACGCAGCCGATCCCCGCCAAAGGAGTAGAGGGTCACCCCACCACGGGACAGCACCGCTACTTCCCCATTGTCGAGGGGTAAAACCGTCTTGGTGTAGCCAATCAGCGCCGGGGTGTCGGAGGCGCAAAACTGCTCTCCCTCTCCCAACCCAATCACCAGCGGGGCCTGTTGCCGCACCACGATCAGTTGGTCGGGCAGGTCGCTGTGGAGAATCGCCAAGGCAAAGGCTCCTTGCAACTGCCGCACCGCCTGCAATACCGCCGGGAGGAATTCCCCCGTGGCGGCATAGGTGTCGGCTATGAGATGGGGAATCACCTCCGTATCCGTCTGGGTAACAAAGCAGTGCCCCCGGGACCTCAGATGCTCTCGCAGAGTGTGATAGTTCTCAATGATGCCGTTTTGCACGACTGCCAACTTGCCACCCATATCCGTATGGGGGTGGGCGTTGTACTCTTCTGGCTTACCGTGGGTGGCCCAACGGGTGTGACCGATCCCCAAGTGGGAGTCCTCGGTCAACTCAGTGGCCAATTTAGCCTCCAAGTTCACCAGTTTGCCCTTAGCCCGGATCCGATACAGGTGGTTTTGACCCATCAGGGCGATTCCTGCCGAATCATACCCCCGATATTCCAGCTTGCGCAGTCCCTGCAACAACACATCACTGGCGGCGCGATCGCCGATATAGCCCACAATGCCACACATACACAACGTTGCCTAAAATTGCCCAGCATCGTAGCATAGGCGCGACAACCGAGTTTGATACCATAGGTTAACGTTAACTGTCCTTATGGGGGGTGCCGTGCTCTGGACGGTGATCATCATTCAGATTTTGCTCAGTGTCGGGCTGTTCTGGGCCACATGGCAGATTTGGTTACTGCGTTCTGCCTTTGTCGCCACGGTGGTCTCAGTCGAAAGCTGGAACACCGCCTGTGAACAACTCGCCCTAGCACCCCCAGTGATCGCCCAAACCCAAATGGCCGGTCGGGCGGCACGCCAGAATTTAGGAGCGGCTCAAGCCCAGTGGCAGCGGGTGGTGGGGATTCTCGCTTTGATCAGGCAATTTCAATCATTCCTAGGCAATATCAGGCAGCAGCCAGCAAGGAGGACAGGTTATGGCAAACGATACAGGTAAATTTTGGGGTGGGCTGTTGCTCGGCAGCGGCATCGGGGTAGCCCTGGGGCTGATCCTTGCCCCCCGTTCTGGCAAAGAAACCCGCCAACTGCTGAAACAGTCGGCAGTTAACCTGCCCGCCAATGTCCAAGCAGCCCAAAAAACTGCCCAAAAAACCATTGATGAAGCAGTGCAGCAACTCCAAGAGGCGATCGCCATTGGCCAAGAAGCGAGCCGGCGACTGCGCTATGAACTCACTGGCGATAACCGCAATGGAGAGCGCACTTAGTGGATCCAATTTTTCTACTGGGACTGTCTTTTCTCCTGGTGGTGGCCAGCCTCACGGCATTGTTGCTGACGGCTATCCCCGCCTTTGCGGAGCTTGGTCGCGCCGGTCGCAGTGTGGCCAAACTAGCAGCTACCCTTTCCCGAGAATTACCCCCCACCCTCGAAGCCATTCGCCTGACCGGACTGGAATTTAGTGAACTTGGAGATGAATTGAACCAAGGGGCCCGCGGTGCCAGCGAAGCTGCGCAGCAGGTCGGTGAGAGCCTTAAGGGTGCCAGACGTCAAGCCAAGGAGGCCTCGATTGCCACCCGCAGTGCCTTTGCCGGAATCAAAGCCGGGCTTAAATCCCTAGGTCGCCCCCGTCGCCCCCGCCGTCCATTGTTGCCCCCCTCCTCCTCCGACTCCTGAAACCTATGACCTGGCGTGACGAAGAAATCAACCTCCTCAAAACCCTCAGCTATCGCCTCCATGAACTGTCGGTGTTGGTGGTTGAAGACGACAAGGTGATGGCAACCATTACCTCAAAGATTCTGCTGCGGGAAGGCTACCGGGTAGAGGTGGTTACCAACGGGGATGAAGCTTGGCAAAAAATTATGCACCAGCCACCCGACCTGATTATTAGTGACTGGTCAATGCCCCAAACTTCAGGACTGGCCCTGTGTCAACGGATTAAGCTCAACGTTGAGCATGTCCATCTCCAGTCGATCTATTTCATCATGCAAACAGTTCATGATAGTAGTCAACATCGGGAATTAGCGCTCCAAGCCGGGGCCGATGAATTTCTGACCAAGCCCGTCGATCCGACGGAGATTAAGGCGCGGGTGTTGGCAGGATTTCGCTACACACTGCTGCGTAAGTCCCTAGAAATTGCCAACGGGCGGATCAGTGCCTACCGATCGCAGCTTTTTGCCGTTCAGATGGTGTCGCCAGAGTGTCGGCTGCTGAACCTACGGGCCTTAACTAAGGCTTTGCCCCACTTCAAGGAGCGCATGCAGATCCAACAGGGAACCTTGGGTGCGATGCGAGCTGTGGTGCAAGATTGGGGGGCGATCGCCCAGGGATATCCGTCCCATATTCAAAATGAGCTGGTGGAGGCCGTCTCCGGTCGGCTGCTCAACCAAATTCCTAGCCATGGACTAACCTATTATCTTCAACAGGGGGTGTTTCTCTGTCTAATCCCCGATGCTACGGAACTCCTTTGCGCCGAGACAACCCAACGCATTCACCACAGTATTTCTTCTCGCTCCGTGGTGGTGTCCTTTAATTTAAGTTTTTTGGTACTGGTGGAGGTCACCAGCACCCTTTATTTCGGCCCTAAGCTCGATGAACTCACCGTCGATCACTTGCTGGCGTCTGGGCCCCAGTAAACCGCTCAATACCCGACCAATCACGATAGCTGGCGATCGCCTCGTAACCTGCCTCCTGGAGCAGCAGTCGTACTGGTTCTGCCTGTCCAGCCATGTGCTCAATTAGCCAATAACCCTGGGGTTTCAGCAAAGTCTGTCCCGCTCCAATGAGGTGGCGAATCGCCGACAGTCCATCGACCCCGCCATCGAGGGCTAGGTGGGGTTCATGGTGCTGCACCTCCGGCGCTAAGCTGCTCACCATGGCCGTGGGAATGTAGGGCGGATTGGCTACGATCCCGGCAATCTGTCCGCGCCATGGCTCTAGGGGTGTGAACCAGTTGCCTTGGTGCAGGGTAATGCGATCGCCAAGACCGAAGTTCGTAATATTCTCTTGGGCGACCGCCAAGGCTGCGCCGCTAATATCAATGGCATGTACGCTCATTTGCCCAAAGACCCGTGCCAAACCCAAAGCGATCGCCCCGCTGCCCGTTCCCAAGTCTACCCATATCCCCGTGGCCACCAGTCCCACCCAGTCCGCCACGAGATCAATCATTAATTCTGTCTCGGGGCGAGGAATTAAGACTGCGGGCGTTACCTTCAACCGCATATCCCGCCACTCACACCAGCCTAGGAGATACTGGACAGGCACCCGGTTTGCGACCCGCTGCTGCCACAGGTTTGGCAAGTTTTGCCATGGAACAGTATCCGGAACCGGTCGCCGCAATTTCAGATCTAGGCGGGACAAGCCCAGCCCTTGGGCTAGGTACTCCAATTCATATTCAGGAATACAATGAACCGCCGCCTCCGCAGCCGCCCGGTCCCACCACTGCCAAAACTCCATCGTCCCAATGGGAAAGGGGTGCTCCTAGACAACGACCGTCTGCCACTCCAACCGCTCAAGGGTCTGGGAGCGCTCATAGGCCCGCTCAAAACTATCAAGCTTGGCTTCAATGTGTAACGGCTCACCAACATAGCCCTGCACTGCTTCTTGGGTCTTCAAGCCATTACCGGTAATATAAACCACCGTAACTTCGTCCGGGCGAATCTTGCCTGCCTCTACTAACTTCTTCAGCACGGCGATCGTCGTCCCGCCAGCCGTCTCGGTAAAGATGCCCTCGGTCTCTGCTAGCAGTTTCATGGCATCAATGATTTCGGCGTCCGTAACCGACTCAATGGTTCCATCGGTCTTGCGCGCAATGTCTAGGGCGTAAACGCCATCGGCAGGGTTACCAATGGCAATGCTCTTGGCGATCGTGCTGGGTTTCACAGGTGACACAAAATCCCGTCCTTCCCGGAAGGCTTGGGCGATTGGTGAGCAGCCCTCCGCTTGGGCCCCACTAAAGCGCACCAACTTCTCGTCCACCAAACCAACCTTAATAAACTCTTGGAAACCCTTATAAATCTTAGTGAACAGCGATCCCGATGCCAAGGGTGCCACCACATGATCCGGCAACTGCCAGCCAAGTTGCTCTGCCACCTCGTAGCCCAAGGTCTTGGAGCCCTCGGAATAATAGGGCCGCAAATTGATATTCACAAAACCCCAGCCATGGGTGTTGGCAACTTCAGAGCACAGGCGGTTCACCTGGTCATAGTTCCCCTGTACGGCAAATACCTTGGGCGCATAGACTACCGTGCCCAACACCTTTCCCGCCTCTAAATCTGCCGGAATAAAGACACAGCAGTCCAAACCCGCATGGGCGGCGATCGCCGCCGTTGAATTAGCCAAATTACCCGTACTGGCACAGGCCACCGTATCGAAGCCCAATTCTCGCGCCCGGCTCAAGGCCACGGATACCACCCGATCCTTAAAACTCAAGGTCGGCATATTGACAGCATCGTTTTTGATGTACAGCGCCTTTAACCCCAGCCGCCGTGCCAGACGATTGGCCTTGAGTAGGGGCGTCATCCCGGTGCCCATATCAATATAGTTGTCGGTTTGCACCGGTAGAAATTCGCGGTAGCGCCAAATAGAATGGGGACCCGCCTCAATGGTCTGGCGACTGACCCGAGCCGCGATCGCCCCATAGTCATACGCCACTTCCAAGGGCCCAAAGCACAGCTCACATACGTGCATTGCCTTCGCCTCATAGGTCGCACCGCACTCCTTACACTGCAGGTGAGAGAACGTACCGTCGGTATGAATAGGGGAATGGGTGTGGATAGCCGGGGTCATAACGTGCCAATTCATTAGGGTGGTAGAACCCTAACATGCCCCCATAAACCCGTCAAATTAATCCGACTTTTTTAGTCGGGTATGGAGTCTAGCAGAGCAATACTCACTTCTAGTACCGAGTTCACCACTTGGATCGCCCCGGCGTTGCGCAACTGCTGGGTATAGGTCTGACGCCTCTCTAGGGGGACGTGGGGTGGAATCACCCCAATTCCAATGAAACGTTGTTCCCGATCGCTCGTTTGGGCTCGACCCACGGTTAGCATATCCGCCACCGTATCCCCGACATAGATCACTTGTCGGATCGGTCTCCCTTGCCCAGTCAGACCATCCACCGCCTGCCATAATCCCGCCGGTTCCGGTTTCCCCGGAGCATCCTCCATCGCCACTAGAACAGCCCCATTGACCGCCAACCGGTTGAGGACAAACAGTGCCGAAGCCCGTGTCGCCCCACTGAAAAACCCCCAGCGCACCCCTGCTGCCGTTAAACCAGCAAAATATTCTGGAGTTGCCAACAGTGGCTCACCGGCAATATAGCCATTAAATCCATTTCCCCGGTAGCGCTGCTGAAAAAAGTCCACCACCCGTTCCCGGTCTGGCACGAGTCCGCGCCGTCGAATTAACTCACAGGAAGCATCCCAATCGTTATTCCACAGCCCCTCTGCCTTCAAGCAATCAATTTCCTCTGCCGAGGGGCGATCGCCCGCAAACTCTGCCACCGTATCCGCTAGAGCTCGCCGGTAAGAACCAGAAACATCGCGAATTACTCCATCAATATCAAAGATAAAAGCGGTATGTGATCGGACTACCATGTTAATATTTAAGATCGCAGATTATAGGAATATAACAGCGTCAGCACACAATTAAAGGTAGGTCATGGAGGTACAACGTTTGTCTCAGTATGTGCTCAAGATTTTGTGGTTAGAAAGTAATGTTGCCCTTGCCGTTGATCAAATTGTTGGCAAAGGACACAGCCCACTCACTAAATATTTCTTTTGGCCCCGGGATGATGCTTGGGAACAACTGAAAGCAGAAATGGAAAGCAAGCCCTGGATTTCCGATCAAGATCGGATTGAAATCCTTAACAAAGCCACAGAAGTGATCAACTACTGGCAAGAAGAAGGTAAAAAACGCCCCATGTCTGAAGCTCAAGCCCGTTTCCCCGATGTGATATTTACTGGCAGCAACTAGGCGATCACCGGCGATCATCCAGATAAGAAACAAAACCCCCAGTCTATTAAGAAAGGGGGTTTCGTTTTGCTAAACAATGAGCTGAAACAGTAACCTGAAAATCCTAGGACTGAGCGTCAATTTCGCCCATCTTCAACACTGGCTCCGTCTTGCGGTTGATGCCCTTTTCAAAGCCAGCCACTGCTGCTCGGGCACGTCCAGCATGCCACAGGTGACCGACCAAGAAAAAGAAGAACAACACGAAGTGAGAAGTGGATAACCAAGAGCGGGGAGACACAAAGTTCACCGCATTAATTTCCGTAATCACACCACCCACGGAGTTGAGCGAGCCCAAGGGCGCATGGGTCATATACTCCGCAGCGCGACGAATCTGCCATGGCTGAACATCATTCTTCAGCTTGTCAATATCCAAACCACTGGGTCCCCGTAGGGGTTCTAACCAAGGGGCTCGTACATCCCAGAATCGCATGGTTTCTCCACCAAAGATAATTTCTCCAGAGGGAGAGCGCATCAAGTATTTACCCAAACCGGTCGGTCCTTGGGAGGTGCCAATGTTGGCACCCAACTTTTGGTCGCGAACTAGGTAGGTAAACGCTTGGGATTGGGAAGCTTCAGGGCCAGTAGGGCCGTAGAACTCACTGGGATACACAGTGTTGTTGAACCAGACGTAACAAGTAGCAATAAATGCCATCAAGGACAGCGCACCCAAGCTGTAGGAAAGGTAAGCCTCTCCAGACCACACGAAGGCTCGGCGAGCCCAAGCAAAGGGCTTGGTAGCAATGTGCCAAATGCCGCCGGAAATGCAGATAAATCCAATCCAAATGTGACCACCAACCACATCCTCAAGGTTGCTCACCCCGATAATGTTGCCAGAACCACCAAAGGGAGAGCTCAGCACATAGCCGAAAATCACAAGGGGGTTCAGGGTTGGATTGGTGATCACACGGACATCACCACCGCCGGGTGCCCATGTGTCATAAAGACCACCAAAAAACATGGCCTTAAACACCAGAAGAAAAGCACCTAAGCCCAGCAAGATCAGGTGGTAACCCAAAATGTTGGTCATTTGGTTTTTGTCTTTCCAGTCGTAGCCAAAAAATGTCGAGTAGTTCTCTAGAATCTCTGGCCCGCGGATGGCATGGTAAATGCCACCTAAGCCCAGAACGGCAGAGGAGATTAGGTGAAGCACGCCAACGACAAAGAAGGGAAATGTGTCAACTACTTCACCACCGGGGCCCATGCCCCAGCCTTGGGTTGCTAGGTGGGGTAACAGAATTAAACCTTGCTCATACATCGGCTTTTCGGGCACGAAGTGAGCCAATTCAAATAGGGTCATCGCGCCAGCCCAAAACACAATCAGCCCAGCATGGGCCACATGGGCACCAAGAAGCTTTCCAGAAAGGTTGATCAGGCGAGCATTTCCCGACCACCAAGCAAAACCTGTGGTGTCAA
This sequence comes from Oscillatoriales cyanobacterium SM2_2_1, assembly GCA_012031145.1. Lineage (GTDB taxonomy): Bacteria > Cyanobacteriota > Cyanobacteriia > Pseudanabaenales > Pseudanabaenaceae > UBA999. Next base: position 23,870 of record JAAUUH010000001.1, read on the forward strand.
TTGAGCGACCACCGACTCCTAGAGAGTTAAAATTAGCTGTTGTCACGAGAGAATATCTCCAACTTTTATTGCTTATGGTAAAGCTACCAGTAACAGGAAAGAAGATTCAAGCCCGTTACCGATAGCGTAAAAATTAAAGGAGGAATTAGAGAGCGTTCCCGCGGGGCAACACTTCTTCAGGGAAGATGAACTTTTCGGCGGGCTGGTCTTGGGGGGCCATCCATGCACGAATGCCTTCATTCAAAAGCAAGTTCTTGGTGTAAAAAGTTTCAAACTCAGGATCTTCTGCGGCACGCACCTCTTGGGAAACGAAGTCATAGGCACGTAGGTTCAGGGCCAGACCGACTACACCGACGCTGGAAAACCACAGACCAGTTACGGGTACAAAGAGCATGAAGAAGTGCAACCACCGCTTGTTAGAAAATGCAATCCCGAAGATTTGGCTCCAGTAACGGTTTGCAGTAACCATGGAGTAGGTCTCTTCCTCTTGGGTGGGGTTGAATGCCAAGAAGGTGTTGGCATTTTCGCCATCCTTGTAAAGGGTGTTCTCTACTGTTGCACCGTGGATCGCGCAGAGCAAAGCGCCGCCCAAAATGCCCGCTACGCCCATCATGTGGAAGGGGTTAAGCGTCCAGTTGTGAAACCCTTGGAAGAAAAGAATGAAACGGAAAATACCGGCTACGCCAAAGCTAGGGGCAAAGAACCAACCAGCCTGCCCCAAGGATAGAGCAAGAATACAGAGACAAACACAGCAATGGGACCGGAGAAGGCGATCGCGTTGTAGGGGCGGAGACCAACCAGACGGGCAATCTCGAACTGACGCAACATGAAGCCGATCAGACCAAAAGCACCGTGCAATGCCACGAAAGTCCACAGACCACCAATTTGGCACCAACGGGTAAAGTCACCTTGGGCTTCAGGACCCCACAGAAGCAACAGGGAGTGACCCATGCTCAAAGCGGGAGTAGAAACTGCAGCGGTCAAGAAGTTGCAGCCTTCGATAAAACTAGAGGCTAAACCGTGGGTGTACCAGGAAGAAACAAACGTGATCCCGGTGAAGAAGCCGCCTAGGGCCAAAAAAGCGGTAGGGAACAGCAACAGGCCGCTCCAACCAACAAAGACAAAGCGATCGCGCTTTAGCCAGTCATCAAGGATGTCGAACCATCCACGCTCAACTTGCTGCGATCTTCCGATAGCAATCGTCATAGTAAATCCCTCTGTACAATCGTTTTGAACGGATTTTGCCTAAGCTTAACACATCTTTACTTTTGATCCCCGATGTTGACGAAGTTCATGGCAGATGCGGTGATACAACTATTTATCAACTTTTTTTCGGGGTAGTGCAAGGCATGGTTTCTAAAGAAAAGTAAAAGGATCTTTGGCTTCGCAACCAACTACAAACTAAGTAGAAATACTTAGTTTTTCGAGAATCTTTTACCTACCCCTTAAGTGGGGCAGTCCGGCGCTATCGGGGGGACTATGGGTCAAGTTTTTATGGATCGATATATCGTCGGTGCGATTTGGGTGAGTTGCCTTTGGGGGCGGGCATAGGATTGCACTTTTCAGAAGGTTAATGCCCAAGAAGAAGTCCTAGCCCTAGACAAAAGAGGATTTGCGGTTCGGTGGCTCTAGAGTCTTAACAAAATGGGAAGACGGCATACTTTGGAGGGGGGATCGGGGATGATCGAGCCAAATTCGCAAGCTTTTAGGTAGGGGAGAACGATGGACTTACTCAATAATTTGTTAGTTCTTGGGGTGAATGCAGGGACTAAGGTACTGTTGGCGATCGCCCTTTGGTTTGTGGGACGGCGGCTGATCACCCTCGCCACAACACTCACTTCAAGCACCCTCAAGGGGCAGCGGATTGACCAAACATTAATTAGTTATCTGATTACGGGTCTCTCAGTGCTACTGAATATTGTGCTGGTAGTGGCTATTTTGGGGTATTTCGGGATCGAGACCACCTCCTTTGCCGCCCTGTTGGCAGCGGCTGGGGTGGCAATTGGGGCAGCATGGAGTGGGTTGTTGGCCAACTTTGCGGCTGGGGCGTTTCTGATCGTGTTGCGTCCCTTCCAAGTGGGTGACTTCGTCTCGGCCGGTGGGATCACCGGTACGGTTGTGGAGATTGGTTTGTTCGTCACGGCAATTGATACCCCTGATCATGTCCGCACCTATGTAGCTAACAACAGGCTTTTTGGAGATAATATCCAGAATTTTTCAACTAACTCCTTTCGACGGGTTGATTTAGAAGCTCAAGTAGATCACACAGTGAATCCTAACGAAGCAGCGCGAATTTTGCGGGAACGCATCGTCAATATTCCTAATGTATTGAGCAACCCGGAGCCAAGTATTGAAGTTCTCGGGTTTAACCCAATGGGTGTGGTTTTGGCAGTGCGCCCATTTTGCAATAATAGTAACTACTGGCAAGTTTACTTTGATACAAATCGTGTGATTAAGGAATCCTTTAGCGAGTCGGGCTTCCCTACGCCTAAGCAACATTTTGAGGTGCGCCAAGGATCGGTTTAGGGTGTGCGCGATTTCAGGCGTAGATAGAGATGTTCTAAATTGCTCCGATTGGTTGATTTAAACCATGGCTAACTAACATTAGGGGTCGATGTCAGGGACTAGGGCTGACTTTTGTGTAGAACTTTAGAACGAGATGTTTTCGACTCTGACTGCAACGGCTGATTCCCTGGACGTTCTTCTAGGGTTAATTCTTGCCCTAAATGTAGCGATATTCGGGTAGGCTTGGACATCGAAGGAAAGGGGGTTTGGGGGCTGCGCCCTCAGCTAGGGGTTTCACCCCTGCACCCCGTCCTAACCAAGTTATTGACAACTACATATGGAGAGAAAAAGGTTTAGAGTCCCCATTCCTCCCATAGAAGCTGTCATTACTTTTGCAGTGAATCCGCAGTGAATCCATAGATGATGGATCGGAGGAATTCACAAAGGGTTCTGATCAGTTTGGGACATCTGTGCGACACCTGTGCGACACCTAGGACGGCACTACTCGCACCGCATCGGCTATTTCATTAGCTATTTGTAGGCGTGCAACAGGGTTCCGTCTGCGGCAAACATCTTCCAATTGTATTTCCTAGGAGCTGGGAGGACGGTTGGCGATCCATTTCAGCCACTGCCCCAGGGAGCGCCATGGGGTCAAGGGATGCAGATGGGGGGTGTGGTGACGGGCCAGACTTTCCACCGATTGGAGGGCGGCATATTGCAACCCTAAAAAGCTATCTACCGCTGCGTAGGGCCCACCCAAGGTGGCGGCTCCAGCCGCATAGAAGCGTCCTGTTCCGTTGCGGAGCTGGGGAATTTCAAAGTCGTTGGCAACTTGGAGGCGTCCATTGGAATTCAGGGGCAGGTGATAACAATCCACTAAATCTTTGAGGAGGGGATTAGCCTCGGCCCGGGCATCTAGTCCTGTGGCATCGATGATGAAATCAGCGTGCAGCTCCCGGGTGGCGGGCATGGGCTGTTCAAGAATGCGGGTGACAAGGGTGTCATTGGGGCCCCTCTCGACACTTTGCACCGTGCCGAAGGCGATTTGATACCATCCTGCCCGCAATCCGGCGGCAACAATGCGCTGCCAATCTTGGCGGTCGGCGGTGGTGGTGCCTCCCCAGTCGGTCAGGAGCTGTTGGCGAAGCTCTGGGGAGGACTGCTCTAGGAGGTGTCGTAGGGTGCCGCCCCAACAGGCTTTGGGCCAATTAAAGGGTTGGAGCTCGTAATGGTTTTTGACGGGCCGCTGGGCACTACCATAGCGATTACCGTGCAGTTTGGGGCTGCGCATGAGGTGTAAAAGGGCGATCGCCGGTCGGGATGGGCTTGGCGCAGTTCATGGATCCGCTGGACAATGCGAGAGGCCACAATTCCCCGCCCCCGAATCAGGATTGTCCCCCCCCGTTGGCTCAGATGTTCATAAATATGGTCGTGATCTTCGTAGGCATTGACGACGGTTTTTAGGTCATGGGTACGGAGACGATATTCTTGAAGATCGGGGAGGAACTGCACTGCGGCATAGCCTAAGGCTAAATGGAGAACCGGCGCAACTAGGAATCCATAGGTGCCACCGCCAGCGGAGTAGGCGATCGCATAGCGGTCATCGGTGGTTTGACGGATCGACAGCACCCGCCCAAAGCGGTAAATCTGCGGCCAGTTAATCCGGGCAGCCTCTCGATCAATGGATGCAAACACATTGCCAGAGCGGGGGGTGTAGGTTTCTGCCCCAGCCCACGCGCAGGGTTCGGCAAACACACGCCACAGATAGGACAGGGCGGCGACGATGTGCCCCTGGGTCAAATCGTGCCAACTTTCGCGCCAGGCGTAGCTGGGAAATCCCCAAATGTTGTCGGGGCAAGAGTCGGAATTGGAGCGCAGGCGTTCGTGGGCAGGAATTTGGGAGTGGCGACACAGCCGTTGATAGCGGGCATAGGGTCGGTCTTCAATGCCGAGGGCCGTGATCTGGTGTTGGGGTACGCCACCAATGCGCAGGTAGTCGATCCAAATAAAACTACCCAGTCCGCCGCCGATCGCCCCGTAGATGGTTTCCTGAATCGGTACGCCAGTGGCCCGGAGGTCGGAAAGGCTGACTTGGGGGCGGTCAAAGCAGGGCGGGGGAAAGGAAGGGGCGATCGCGTCGGGAATCCCATCGGGAATCAAAATCGTGGAATGGGGGCTAGGAATTCGGGTTATGGCAAGCTCCTGGGAAGGAGCGGCGGCAATGGCAATAGCGTAGGGGCCCATCTGGAGGCTGTCACCACTCTGGAGGCGACCTTGGGTTGTGGGAATCTGATTAATTTTCAGTCCAGTTTTGCCGTGATTAGTAACAGTCAGCGGAAAGTCGCTGCCCTCTATAAGGGCGTGGTAGCGAGAAACTTGTAAGCTGTTGAATGTTGTGAGTTTGGTAACGGGTAGACCACTGACCGTGCTGGGCATCAGTTGAGGATCGCGGCCGAGGGCGAGGGGAAGGGTGCTGCGTTGCGCCATGGGTTCACCGGTGGCGGGGTCTTCCCACAACAGTTCCACGGTTAGGGGATCAGCGGGCGCAGGCCCTAACGGATGCCAAACCACGTGCAGGGTGAATTGGCCCAGAGTCAGGTGATCGCCCGGTTGTAAGGGTGCCTCCCCAGGGATCTGCTTGCCATTCACCCCAGTCCCATTGGTGCTACGGCAATCTACCACCCACACTGCCCCTTGGCGTTCTTCCAGTTGACTGTGCAGTCCGGAAACGGAGCAACTGGGATCATCCAGCCAGCAGGGAGTTCCTAGGGTCAGCCGCTGGCGATCACGCCCGATGGACACCGGGAGTGCCCCTGCACACGTCCGCTCTGCACCAGTATGGGGATCTCGCCATTGCAGGGTGACATGAATCATGGTCTAAGCTGAACGTGAAGATGATGATTAGGAGTATATCGCCATGAACGGTGACGACACGATCGCCGCCATTGCCACTGCGATCGCCCCCCAGCAGGGTAGCATTGGCATCGTCCGCCTTTCGGGGCCCAAGTCCTTGGCGATCGCCCAGCAAATCTTCCACCCCGCCCACAATGGCCCCTGGGAAAGCCATCGTCTGTCCTACGGCCATGCCTACGACCCCGGCACGGGTACCCTCCTAGATGAATGCCTAGCCGTTTGGATGCAGGCTCCCCGCTCCTACACCCGCCAAGATGTGGTGGAATTTCAGGGGCATGGCGGCATGATGGTGGTGCAAACCCTGCTGCACGCCTGCCTGTCCTTGGGGGCGCGACTGGCCGAACCCGGTGAATTCACCCTTCGGGCGTTTCTCAATGGTCGGATTGACCTGACTCAAGCCGAAGGCATCCAAGACCTTGTGGGAGCCCATTCTCCCCAAGCCGCCCAGATGGCCCTGTCCGCTGTGCGGGGCAAGTTAGCCCAACCCCTGCGCCACCTGCGCCACACCTGTGTGAATCTCCTCGCCGAAATTGAGGCCCGCCTCGATTTTGAAGAAGACCTGCCGCCCCTAGATCTTGCCGATCTCCAAGCGCAGCTCACTGCCGCCCTGCAGCAAACCCACCACTGGCTGTCCACCGCCGATCGGGGGGCGCTGCTGCGCTCTGGGCTGAATGTGGCCATTGTCGGTCGTCCCAACGTGGGTAAATCCAGCCTCCTCAATGCCTGGAGTCGCTGTGATCGCGCGATCGTCACCGACTTACCCGGCACCACCCGCGATGTCATAGATTCCCATCTTGTGGTTCACGGCATCCCGATCCACGTTCTCGATACCGCTGGCATTCGCGACACTGAGGATCGGGTGGAGCAAATCGGCGTCCAGCGATCGCGCCAAACCGCCAGCCAAGCCGACCTCGTTCTGCTCGTCATCGATGCCCAGGCCGGATGGACTCCGGGCGATCGCCAGATCTACGACCAAATTCGGGCCCGGCCCCTATTGATTGTGGTCAATAAGACTGACCTCAGCCCCCACATTCCTGCCAACCTCCCCACCGACATTTTAGGCACCATCGGCACCGCCGCCGCCCAAAACCAAGGCATTGAGGAGCTTGAATCCGCCATTCTCCACCATGCCCAGCGGGGTATCCTGCATACCAGCGACCTGGATATCGCCATCAACCAACGGCAAAAGGCTTGTCTCATTGAGGTCGAGCAATCCCTAGAGCGCGTCCTAGGGGCGATCGCCCTAGCCCTACCCCTTGATTTTTGGACCATTGACCTCCGCGCTGCTATCAGCGCCCTCGGCACAATTACGGGCGAAGAACTCACCGAATCCATCCTCGACCAAATCTTCAGCCGCTTTTGCATTGGCAAGTGATCATCCCACCCCCAGCAACTTCCCTAAAAGCTATGATTTCTCTTCGCGCTGCCACCATTGGCGACTTGAGGCTCCTGCGCCACTGGGATCAGCAACCCCATGTGATCGCCTCCGATCCTAACGACGATTGGAACTGGGCGATGGAACTCACCCGCACCCCTGATTGGCGAGAGCAATTGATTGCCGAACTTGAGGGCCGTCCCATTGGGTTTGTGGAGATCATTGACCCAGCGCGGGAGGAGAATCACTATTGGGGTGCGGTCTCGGCCGATCTTCGTGCTATTGACATTTGGATTGGTGAAGCAACCGATTTGGGTAAGGGCTACGGAACCCAGATCATGGGGCTGGCCATAGCCCGATGTTTTGCCGACCCCTCTGTAACGGCAATCCTGATTGATCCGCTGGTCAGCAATATACGCGCCCATCGCTTCTATGAACGTTTTGGGTTCCAGTTTGTGGAGCACCGCCAGTTTGGTGATGATGATTGCTGTGTCTATCGCTTGAGCCGGACAGATTGGCATCAAACCCAGTCCCCCTAACCCTTTCCACACCGCTCGCCAAAGCCCCGTGGTTAAAAATTCATCGATTAGGCCCCGGGCAACGGTAGAAGGGTCGCTTCACCACCACCGCCCCATGGCGCTGCTGGCGGATTTCGATCATCAGTTTGGTGCCGATCGCCCCATACCCGGGGGACACATAGGCCAGGGCAATGGGATGCTGCAGGGTGGGCGAGAGCGTACCACTGGTGACAATGCCTATGGGTTCGGTGGCTGTTTCCTCGGCAAAAACGGCATAGTCATGGCGGGCGATGTTACGTCCGGCAAGGCTTAGACCCACCAACCGTCGGGAAACCCCCTGTTCCCGTTGCCGCTCTAGGGCAGTTCGGCCGATAAACTCTTCCTTTTCCTGCCAGTGGATCACCCAACCCAAGCTGGCTTCTAGGGGAGAAATCGTGTCATGCAAATCCTGTCCGTATAGGTGCATCGCCGCTTCCAAACGCAGAGTATCGCGGCAGCCCAGACCACAGGGGATGGCCCCGCCCCCCAAACATTCTTGCCATAGTGCCCGGCCCGTCGCTGGATCAGTCATCACCTCCACACCGTCTTCGCCCGTATATCCCGTGCGGGCCACAAAGCAGGGTTGCTGCCGAAATGTAAAGACCCCATGGCCAAAGCGGGGTAAGTGATCCACGGACATCCCCGTAACGGAGTGCAATAGGGCGATCGCCCCGGCCCCTGAATTGCCATCAGAATGCGATCAGCCGAATGATCGGCAAAAGTTACGCCCTTGGGGAGGTGGGCGCTAATCCAATCCCGATCCCGATCCGTCGTCGCCGCATTGACAATCCACGACCAATGATCCGCGCTGTGGCGATAGAGGATCACATCATCAATCACGCCGCCCTGGTCATTGAGCAGCAGCGTATATTGGGCTTGCCCATCCTGCAAGCGCTCCAGATTAGAGGGCACCAGTCGCTGCAGTGCCGCGGTTACCCCGCTGCCGGTCACGGTAAATTTCCCCATGTGGGATACATCAAACAGCCCGACCCCCGAGCGCACGGCATGGTGCTCGGCGACGATGCCCTGGTACTGCACGGGCATCTCCCAGCCACCAAAGGGCACGAAACGGGCACTCAAACCCTGGTGCAAATCAAACAGAGGGGTACGGCGATTCATGGGGCTAGGGTAAATATGGGCGCAGAATGGGAGCTAATTTCGTCTTGGTATCCGCTGGCACCCGATCTAATTGGGTTAAAATCGCGTCTTTCAAGGCTGTGTGGGCGATCGAGGTGGGGCGATCCTGGGCAATTAGGGCGATCGCCCCTAGGATCACCTTCTGGGCATTTTGGGCATTTTGGCGCAGGTTTTGAATCACCAAATCTACGGTCACGGAGTCATGGTGGTCATGCCAGCAATCAAAGTCGGTGACAAGGGCGAGGGTAGCATAGGCGATCTCGGCTTCCCGAGCCAGTTTCGCCTCCGGCAGGTTGGTCATGCCAATCACCTTAGCGCCCCAACTCCGATAGAGAAAGGATTCGGCCCGAGTTGAAAATGCTGGCCCTTCCATGCACAGGTAGGTGCCACCGCGGTGAATGTGGCTAGCACCGAGATCCACGCCCACAGCGGCCCGGTGCAACAGTTGGGACAGGGCAGGGCAGAAGGGCTCGGCAAAGGCTACGTGGGCGACAATTCCCGACCCAAAGAAGGTGCTGGGGCGATCTTTAGTGCGATCAATAAACTGATCGGGAATCACCAAGTCGAGGGGTTTGGCATATTCCTGGAGGGAGCCCACGGCAGAAACGGAGATCACATACTCTACGCCGAGAAGTTTCATGGCATAGATATTGGCGCGGTAAGGCACTTCACTGGGCAGGAGATGGTGCGATCGCCCGTGCCGAGCGAGGAATACCACCGGAGTTCCCCCCACCGTGCCATGGATGAACGCATCGGAGGGCGGGCCAAAGGGAGTATCACACGTAACCTCTTGACGATCCTCGAGGGCGTCCATTTGGTATAGTCCACTGCCACCAATAATGCCAATCGTTGCTTGGGGGAGGGTCATTTTAGGCAGCCGGTTTCAAGTTTTCTTTACCCTTGGTGAGGGTCATGGACACAATTGCGTCACCAACGGTGATTTGATCCACCAACTCCATACCCTGAACCACCTTGCCAAACACCGCATAGGAGCCATCCAAAAAGCCAGTTTCCGCCAAGGTGATATAAAACTGGGAAGAAGCTGAATCAGGATTTTGCGATCGCGCCATGGCTAGGGCCCCACGGTTGTGGCGCAAGGCAATCTTGCTGGTATTGGGCAACACTTTGCTGTAGGTGGGAGCAGCCTCACCTTCTACCTTAATTTCTAGGGGAATGTTACGCGGCTGCTTGGTTTGGGGATCGGTAAACCCGCCTGTACCATTGCCGAGGGGATCGCCGCCCTGGGCCACGAAGGGAGACGGATCCTTAACCACCCGGTGGAAGGTTAGGTTGTCGTAAAACCCCCGGGACACGAGGTCGGCAAAATTTCCAGCGGTCACCGGGGCATTGGTTCCATCCAGTTCCAGCACCACAGTGCCATTTTTGAGGGTCATCTCTACCGTCGCACTGCCCTCCAGTTTGGGCAATTTAGCAAACAATTGGGTCATGGTCGGCTCCAAAGTCGGGGTGGGGGAAGCAGAGGGCTGGGCGATCGCCACTGGGGAGGACGTTGTCTCTGGGGCGGAGGCACCCGTCGGCGCACAACTGGCTAAAAGAACCATCGCCACTAAAACCACGAACATCCTTGCTATCGAAAACCAGCGAGTCATAGCACTTTCTCAATAAATCAGTAAGTTGGACAGAGTTACTCGTAACTCATCATACAAGCCCCGGGGGCGTCCCCATCATGGCAGAGTAACTCCGCCTAAAGATTCAGATTGAGAAAAGGGAACCTAAAAAGGTCATCTGCCCTGCTAAGAGAAACAAATAGATCACCGCTCGCCGCTGAAAAATGGTCAGAATCAGCCCGATCGCCTTAAGGTCAATCATGGGCCCAAACACCAAAAAACTCAGCAGCGAGCCGGTGGTAAAAATTCCGGCAAAGGAAAGCGCAAAGAACGCATCCACCGTCGAGCAAATTGACACCACCGCCGCCAAGGTCATCATCGCCAAAATAGACGTGATCGGCCCCTGTCCCAAGCCTACGATCACATCCCGGGGCACCCACACTTGGACGATCGCCGCAATGGCACTGCCAAATATTAAAATCGCGCCCAACTCTCGCAGCTCCACTAGGGTATTAGTCAAAAACATCCTCCAGCGCTCCTCTTGGGGCGCGCAAACCGGACTGAGGGTCTGCTCTAAGGTCTTTTTTTCCTCGCCAACAAAGAAGGTTCCCGTGAGGCGGTCCAATGACTTAGGAACCTCAGCAGCACTGGCGATCGCCATGGCCAAGCGAGGTTGCAGCAGGGGACGGATGTCCTTTTGGACACTGAAAATTGTCCCCGTGGTCACCGCCACCACCAAAGACAGCACCACGCGCCACAGCACCAACTCTGGCTGGTCCCGAAACGCCGTCCATGTCGCCCAAATCACAATGGGGTTAATGGTTGGTGCGGCCAGCAGAAAAGCCACCGCCACCGAGGCGGGTGCCCCCTGGGTCAACAATCGTCGCGCCACCGGCACGTTGCCACACTCACAGACCGGAAACAAAAAACCAATGAGGCTACCGGTCAGTGCCCCCAAGAACGGATGACGAGGAATGGCACGGATCAGCCGACCTTCATCTACAAACACCATGAGTGCCCCCGAAAGCATGACCCCCAGCAGCAAAAATGGAATTGCCTCCACCAAAAGGCTTAAAAATAGCGTAAACGCACTCTGAAACTGGCCCATGGGCACCTACGCCGCCATCATTTCTAACGCATAGAGACTAGCATAGAGCCCATTGGTTGCCACCAAGTCTTCGTGGGAGCCTATCTCCACCAGTTCCCCTTTTTTTAGCACCAAAATCACATCGCTATGGCGAATGGTGGAAAGGCGATGGGCGATGGTAATGGCTGTGCGATCGCGCAGTAGCACCTCTAAGGCCTGCTGAACCGTATATTCCGTAGACACATCTAGGCTGGCCGTAGCCTCATCGAGGATTAAAATCCGTGGCTGTCGAATCGCCGCCCGAGCCAGGGCCAGCAACTGCTTTTGTCCACCCGAAAGGTTGGTGCCCCGTTGCCGTACCGAGGTCTGGTACCCATCGGCCAAGCCAGCAATAAAATCGTGGACATTGACACTCTTGGCTGCCGCCATCACCTGCTCTAGGTCGTACTCTTCCCCTAGGGTAACGTTGTCCACCACCGTCCCGGAAAACAAAAATGCATCCTGCAAAATCACCCCCACACAGCGACGCAGTTCCATTTGCGTGAGGTCACGAATGTCCACGCCATCAATCAAAATTCGTCCACGGCTAGGCTCATACAAGCGAGTCAGCAGACGGATGATCGAACTTTTGCCCGCCCCCGTCGGACCGACGATCGCCACCTTTTGCCCCGGCTGAATCACGAAATTGAGATCCCTCAGCACATATTCATCGGGCTTGTAACCAAACCAAACTCCCTCAAAGCGCACCTCGCCCCGCCCATGACCGGGTAAGGTCTGGGGATGTTCGGGATCACGAATTTCAATCGGTTCATTGAGGATCGCCGTGATCCGCTCGATGGCCGTAAACCCCGACTGCAGCACCGTAAACTTTTCCGCCAACTGGCGCAGGGGGTCGAAAATCTGCCGGGCAAACAAGACAAACGCCGATAATTCCCCAAAGGTGATCTGCCGGTTGGCCACCTGACCGCCACCCAGCCACAGCACCCCGGCGATCGCCACCAATGAAATCCACTCTAGGGTTGCCGACACAGCGGAGTCGTGGAAATGGTACGGTTGACCTCCTCCATGTAGTCGGCATTGACCCGCCGATGCATCTGGGCATTGAGTCGCCCCCGCCCAAAAAGCTGCACAACATTGACGCCAATAATATTTTCCTGAACGATGGAATTGAGTTCGGAGAGGCGATCGCGGGCCTTAAAGTTGGCTTTGCGGTACTCGCGCTGAAAATAAATAATCAGTCCCGTCACCGGTACCACCAGCAGCAGCAACAGCAGCGCCAGATCCCAGCGCAGGGAAAACATGAAAATCGTCGTTACCACCAAGGAGGCAATATCACTGAGAATGCCTACCGCCCCAGTAGCAAACACATCCCCCAACGCCTCCACATCGCTGGTGAGGCGGGTGATCAACTTCCCTACGGGCGTGCGATCAAAATAACTAGTCGAAAGCAACGTCACATGGCGAAACAAGTCATCACGAATATCCGCCGTGATCTTTTGCCCCACCTCTTGAACAATGTAGGACTGCCATCCCTGAAAGGCAAACCGCACAACTAGGGTCAGAAGCACCCAAACACACACCCAACGGAATCCCGCCAAGTCTCCCTGTTGAATCGGCCCGTCAATGCCCTGCTGCACCAACATAGGCTGGATGCCAAAGCTGATGGCCACGGGCACCAAAAGACCAAAGGACAGCAGAAACTGAGGCCACTGCCGCTTGAGGTAGGGCACCAAAAGCAACAACAGCCCAAAATCATTCGTTTTAGCCAATGGGGTCACCGGAGGATTACTCCAAGTCCTTGCTGCCGGGGTTCCGGGAGGGGTCGCTGTTAAGGAAGCCAAACACAAAGAGGCTTACAAAAAAGATCACGACGATATAAACGACAATTTTAAGCGTCAGCATGGAAAAAGATTCTCCTCAAGGGCTTTTTATCGGGAATGGCACCATTCTATCGAATAACATCGGACAGCAAACCGTTACATTTGCTTTACATTTGAGGGGAAGTCTCTGAGCGTGATGATGTCACCCGATTCCTACCAGCCTCCCTTGCTCCTCAAAAACGGCTTGGCCATGACCCTCTATGCCGCTCTTAAGGCCAGTCAGCGATGGCAAACAACGATCGCCCTTCCGGAGCCCCCCTACTATTCCTGCGTCTTTGCGGGGGCGGGTGGGGTGCCGATTTTTGGCAAAATGGCCCTGCCAGAGCGGGCCCGGGCGACGATCGTGGCCACCTATGGGATCACGGGCACCCTAGAGAACCAGTGGTATCTATCGCTGTTGGGACGTAAGGCCTATGCCCAAGGCTATGGGGTGGTGCTGTTCGATTGGCGGGCCCACGGACACACGGCGGTGCTCTCCCCGACCCTCACCTCCGATGGGCTGCACGAGGGGGAAGATTTTGTCCGCATTGCTGCTCAAGCTCAGAAGCTGGGCTTTCCGGCTCCTTTTTGGTTCTCGGGCTACTCCCTCGGAGGGCAGTTGGCCCTGTGGGCTGTGGCCTACGGGCAGAATCGTGAACTGGGGTTGCCCCTCGATCCGGCGGACGTGGGGGGCGGTTTTGTGATTTGTCCTAACTTGGATTCGGAGCGATCGCTGTCCTATATCGTGGGGCATCCCCTGGGGCGACGGCTGGAGCAATCCGTAGCTAAGGAGTTAGGACGGCTGGCGGCCGAGCTGTCGACCTACCACCCCGAGTCCTTCGATCCGGCGGCGATCGCCCGGGCTAAGACCATTTGGGGCTTCGATCATGAGCTTACGATTGGCCAGTTGGGCTTTGCAACTGTGTCGGACTACTATACGGCCACCAATGGGCTGCGGCTTTTGCCTACTTTGACAAAACCAGTCTTTTTGCTCTATGCCGCCGACGACCCCATGTTCGATCCGGCGATTGTCTCGGATTTGCGTCGCCTTGCTCCCCAAAGCCCCCATCTCTCCCTGCATGTCACAGACCATGGCGGTCATGTGGGATATATCAGCAGTGAAGCCTGTCAACGAACTTGGGGCGATCCCGACCAGTGGTGGGCCTGGAACCGCGCCCTAGACTGGCTGGAGCCCCAGGGGTAAAAAACTAGATTTAGCGTTTATCTATGGTAAAGTGACCGAGAAGAACACTACGTCTGATTATGGTTGCACAAATCAAAGCCGACCGCTCGCCCGCAACACTCCTCCCTGTTCAACGAGGCAAAGCGCCCATGCACATCATTACTGCGCCCCATCGCTCCCTCTATGCAGAAGTCAAGGCCCAGGCCTTGCGGTTGGCCGGCCAAGGCACTCCAGTTCTAATTGTGGAATTTTTTCAGGGCGGGGCTCAGCAGGGGCTGGCATTACCGCGCGTCCTTGGGCAGAACCTAACTTGGATGCGCTGCAACACCCAGCGTCGCCTGGATCGGCTCCCTCCCGATACCCCCCCTCACCGATGCCGAAACCAGCTCCTTTCAAGCCCTGTGGCAAGTGACCCGCCAAGCGCTCAGCGATGGCACCTTTGAGCTGTTCATTCTCGACGAACTGGATCGGGCGATCGCTCGCCACCTGATCACCGAAGCCGAGCTATTGTCCAGTCTTGACGCCCGTTCTGAACGGGTAGAAGTGATTCTCACCGGCACCGCTATGCCCCAAAACCTTCTAGAGCAGGCCGATCAGGTTACCCATTACCGCAATTTCAAAGGATGTGCAGGGGAATCCAAGCTAGGGGCAACGCCGCCAGCATAGATTCCAGAGGCTCTAGATATGGCCAACGGCAAGCGTCCTGAATTTCGTCTGGCGACCGTAACATAGCCTTGATGCGCTCTTCGAGGCGATCGCCCACCGCCGCGCAGACACCGCTTTTTTGATCAGCAATTCGACGGGTCAAAACTGGGGATGCCATAGCATGAAGGTGCTGCTGCACCAACACCAAAGCTTCGGCTAGCAATAACCCACTAGTTTGGGCTTGGGCAAAGCGATCCGCCCGCACCTCCTGCTGAAATAGCATCTCTTGCCAGAGGGACTCACCGTGGGGAAAACCCGGCGCACATCGCATCAACCATTCCCACACTTGGAACCACATTGGGTCACGGAACTGGCCGTGGCCCGCTTCGTGGGCCAACACCGCCTTCAAATGTTCTGGCGACAGCAAATCCACCATGCCGCGACTGATTACAATGCGCGATCGCCACAGCCCGACTTGGGCCGCCCATGGCATTGACTCCTCCCACAGCCAGACGGAATAGCCCTGCACCACCGCCGGAGTCGTCATCCGCTGCCAAAGCTCGCGGGCTTGCCCCGCCCGCAACAATATCCGTAGTCCCTGCAGACCAGCCCACAGCAGCCAACCCCAGGCCCACCAGCCGCTGAATGACCCCAACCACCCCGCCGCACAGTGGATGCCCATGAGGTGACCGTGGGGGCCCATACCCACGATGGCGATCGCCGTACAGGTGAGCCACACTGCGGGAAATATCAGCAGTCCCAACACCCGCTTCCTTCCAAAGGAGGGAGCGCCCCAATGGCGTACCATCCAGGGAACCCAGAGCCCCAAAATCACCAGCATCCCATGCATCAGGACTTTTCCTCCCGCGCTTGTGCTGCCCGTAGGGCTTGCAACTGCTGGGCGATCGCCGCTAATTTATCGACACTAGCCGCATCCATCTCCGAGGCAAAGGTCGCAACCGCCGCCTCATTGCCCACGGCCAAAAAGCGATGTAACTGCTGATAGGCTTCTAGGGCTTGGGTTTCTTGGGCCGAAATTAACGCCCGCCACACCAGCGATCGCCCCTGCTTTTCCACTGCCAGCCAGCCTTTCTTCTCCAGCCGCCGCAGGACAGTCGTCAAGGAACTGTAGGCCAATTCTCGCTCCGGATCCGCCAATAGCTGCTCATAGATCTCTTTAACCGACGGAGCCCCCAATCGCCACACCCATTCCAAAACCTCACGCTCTAGGTGACCAAGGGATAACTTGTGGGGACGGTGAAAGGGGAATGCTGCCATAGAACCATCAGGATCAAATAAGTGACATGTCTACCATCTTGGCAAATATTTGGGTCAATTGTTTGGGTCAGGGGCGATCGGAACCGCGATTTTTTTCCAGTCCGCCTATGTCTTAGGATCTTTTCGGGTTTTCCATTGCCTAAGCCTCCTAGCGGCGGAGTTTCACGCCACGGGGAACCGTAACCCCATGGCTGCGATGGAAATCATCCTGCACCTTGGCAGTCAAGCTTTTAGAAACCCGCTTGACCACAAAGGCTAGGACGCCATCACCGGTATTTTGAATCGATTCCTGGGGCAATTTAAGAATAAAGGATGGAAACTGGAGCGTTACCGTCAGATCCAAGTCCCACTCTATGGCGGTCATGGGCCCCTTTTCGGCACCATCTATCACCAAGGGTTGCTCGAGAAGCCGCATCTCCGCCTGAAAGTCCACCTCATAGCCCTGGGGCTCTTGGTCGGGAATGGGAATGGTGCGAATGCGATAGATGCCGTTTTCTTGGGGCAGCAGGTCAAGCCCAACCCGAGGATCCACATAAAACCCGAAGGCTCCCACCCGTCCCACCCCCATGGCATAGCCCGTAGCTCCGATGGGATCGGCCCGGAAGGGCTTAGCACAACGACGGAACCAGCCCTCGTGGCGATCAAGGTATTCCATAACGGTCGCTTGGGGAGACAGCAAATCCATATGTCCCACATAGTGGTTACGAAATACGGTTGGCTGCGGCTCGGTCATGGTAAGAGAGCAAAGAGATCGTCAGCATTGTGACACACTTCTCCCAGCATCTCCCAGTATGTAGACGCGGTTACGCCCCAGCTCCTTGGCACGATAAAGGGCGTAGTCGGCGGAGGTAATCAATATCGCTGGTTCTGAGTTGGGCACCGGTTGCAAGGTGGCCACGCCGATACTAATCGTCACATGGTGGGCGATCGCCGAATCCTCATGGAGAATCTGGAGTTGTGCCACCTGTTGACGCATCTGCTCGGCGATCACCGCTGCCCCCGACGTATCGGTGTTGGGCATGAGGATGGCAAATTCCTCACCGCCATAGCGGGCCACCAAGTCGGCCGGACGACGCACCGCCTCCCGCAGTGCCCCAGCTACCCGCTGCAAGCAGTGATCGCCCTCTAGGTGTCCATAGGTGTCGTTATAGTTCTTAAAAAAATCAATGTCGCACATCAACAGGGATAGGGGAGACTGCTCCCGGGTCAGACGGAGCCACTCTTGATGGAGTTGCTGATCGAACCGTCGGCGATTGGCCACCTCGGTCAGCCCATCCTGATGGGCCAGTCGCTGGAATTCATCATTGGCCCCTTGCAAGGCCTGCTCCACTTCCCGCCGCTGCTGAATCTCTTGGCGGAGGAGTTCATTTTGGGATTCCAATTGTTTTTGCAGCCGTCGCAGGGAGAGCTGGTTTTCGATTCGCGCCATCACCTCCGCCATCTGAAAGGGACGGGAGAGGTAATCAACCCCCCCGGACTCAAAGGCTCTCACCTGGGTAAGCACATCATCACGTCCGCCCATAAAAATAATAGGGATAGACTGGGTGACCGGTTCAGACTTGAGGTGATCACACAGCACAAACCCATCGATGGTCGGCATCCGGGTATCTACGACGATCAGATCGGGCAACACGTCTAAGGCTTCCTGCCATGCCTCCATCCCATCCCGGACGCAGATGACCCGGTAACCGCGTCGCAGTAGCAGGTTGGACAGCAACCGCAGGCTATGGGGATTTGGGTCAGCCACCAGAATTTGCTCTCTGGCGGGAGCTTCGTCCGGAGGGCAAATCATAGGGATCCTGAGAGGTGCGGTGGCAGTGGTCATGGGCGACTCCGATGGCAGGGCACAGGAAAAGTTTGGAATTGTAACACGTTGAGTAATGTTAAGAACCGCTCGAGGCAAATGCCAAGGGTTTTATAAGTTCTTAAGGTGTCCAGAGTTACATGCAGCCAAATTCTTGATGAATTATGACCCAAGAGTCAAGAAAAGGTTCGTAATCCAAGTCTTAGTGCCCTATTGATTTATTTTGCCCGTTTTTCTCTGTTAGTAGCCAAGAATACGAAAATCAACAGAAAAATAGCAGTTTTTATGGGGTCGGTGGTGCCCCTAGGGCTGGCTAGCGGGTTTTCGCGGTGGGGGAGTTGGTTGGGCGGCACGGGGGCGGCGTGGGGTGGGAGCGGTGGGCACGGCTTGGGTTTGGAGCCCGCCGAAAAAGTCTTGGGCCTTGAGGAAACTGAAGTAGCCGATAGTGGCCATGATGGCGATCGCCCCGGCAATGGTCATGAGGGTTTCCAGCTCCTCGGGCAGCCCGTAGTAGCTTCGGTAGGGGTCGATGGCGCAGAGGTGATCCTGCTCCCGGGCAGCAAGGGGACGTCGGAAGCGCAACCGATGGTTGTCAAGTTTTTCAAGCAAAATCCAGCCTGCCTGGGCTTCTTCTTGGCAGACCCGTCTCAGGGTTTTAATCCCTCGAAAACCGTTGCCACTGGTGCGGAGTATTTTGAACTCCCACCCCTTGGCCTGTTCCGCCGGGGGCATGGTGTCGTAGCGGGTAAGCTGTTCCTCTTCGTGGAGTTCTTGTTGCATTTTGTGTTTGCGCGATCGCCAAATTCGGTTCAATATCACCAACTGTATGCCGACATCAACGGTGAGAACGCTGAGCATCAGGGCGCTTAGGGGAACCATACCAGCGAGCCGCCTAGAATTTGCTCATGAAACTAGAATTTTCTGATCAAACTAGAATTTTCTGATGAAAACTTTAGCACCTGAAGTTGTTTCTAGCTTTAAGAAAATCAGAATGTTATTGTAGGCGGCAACAGGACTGTAGGAGAACCCGATGAATTCTTGCATTCTCATGGCTGAGGTGGTGTCGGAACCGGAACTACGCCGCACTCCCGACAGTGGCAACGCGATCGCTCATTCATCGTCCATCTGCCATCTAACAAGGCGGAAGAAGCACCCCAAAAGCTGCGGGTGGTGGGTTGGAATAATTTGGCGGAGGAGATCATCAGCACCTACCACATGGGCGATCACGTGGTGATTGAAGGACGCCTACGGATTGACTCGGTGGATCGGGGCACCCACAAAGAGAAGCGGACAGAACTTGTGGCCCAGCGGATCCATGCGGTGTCAGGGCGATCGCCCATGGCCATGGGTTCCCCTACTAGCGGTGTTCATGTATTCTCCATGGGCGCCCCTTTGCCCGTGGCCCAACCCGCCTATACGCCCCCACCGGCACCGCAGCCAATGCCAGAATTTGATGACAACATTCCTTTTTAGGTCAACTTCTTTGCATCCTGTTACAACCAAGCGATGACCATGGTGCAGACACGGCGTGAAAGCCTCGTCCGGCGAGTATTGGTGGGTCTGGCCCTCAGTGTGGTGCTGTTGACCACGGCAACGATGCTGCTGCTATCGCTAGAATATTTTGACTTGGGCGATCGCGCGGCCATGGTTGTGCGTATTGCCGTAACGATTCTGTTCCTTGGTCTGGGAGCCGGCACCTACGTGGCGTTTGCCATTACCCGTAGCATCCAACCTTCCCTGGCTGAGTTATCGCGAGTTGCCGAAGCGATTTCAGGTGGCGACTTGCGGGTGCGGGCAATCCTAGACCGCTATGACGAACTAGGGCAGTTCACGGCCGTGTTTAACCGCATGGCGGAGCAGTTGGAATCTAAAACTGCCAAGCTGGAGGCACGGGATATTCAGTTTGCCCTCCAGTCCCTCGATCAGGTATTGGTCAACACCACCGATCAGGCCAAACTGATGCAGAGCAGCTTGGAAAAAGTTTGTCAGCTCACCAATGCCCAGTTGGGCAGCATTTACCTTTGGCACGCGGAAAACAACAAGCTCGGGCTGGCGGCGGAATGGGGTGGGCGCACCCAGCCCCAAGCCCAAGACATCACCCTTGGAGAAGGGATGATCGGCCAGGCCGCCCAATTAGGGGAGCCCATTGTTTGGGAGGGACAGCCCAGCCAGCCCCTGGTCTATCGCACTCCGGCGGGAGACCTAGTGCCCCAAAGCTTGGCGGCGGTGCCCCTGATGCTCAAGCGCAGTCTGATTGGGGTTTTATTTTTGGGCAGCTTGACCTCATTTTCGGCCCAGAGCCGCAACCTCCTTAAATCCATTGACCGCCGTCTGGCCACGGCGATCGCCAATGCCCAAAGTGTGGAAACCATTGCCCGGCAGCGGGAAGAACTGACTACCGTATTTGAACAACTGGCCGATGGTGTCCTCCTGAGTGATCCCGCCGGTCGCATTCTCAAGATCAACTCCGCCGGTCGGGCCATGCTGGGGTTTCCTGAGGGGAATGATGCCCTGGGGCGCGCCTCACCGGTGGTGGCCAAATCCCTCGCGGAGGTGATCAAGCAATTTGATATTCGCAATCCCGATGGTGTGCCCTTGGCGCTGAGCGATCTGGTGATTTTTCAAGCCATGGCCCATAACACCGTGGTGGAGTCCCAAATGTTGCTGTGTCGCCCCGACGGTCGAGAAGTGATTCTCAGCACTAAGGCCGCTCCCTTGGTGGGTACAGAATCGGAGTTAATGGGCAGCGTTATGATTGTGCGGGATGTGACGGAGGAGCGCAACCGGGACACGGTGATGCAGGAAACCAACCGGATCATGATCGAGCAGCAGAAACGGATGAGCATCCTCCAACGGCTGACCAACCTGATTAACCAGCAACTGCAAGACCTGAATGTATTGCTGGAGTCCATTGTCGAAGCCACCAGCGATGCGATCGCCTGGGTGGAAATTTGCATCTTGGCCCTGTTTGATGCCCCCAAGCAACATCTGGTATTTTCGGCGACCCGTGGGCTGCCTGCCAACTTTCTTCCCCTCGACGGCTATACCCTCGACCAGGAGAACCTACTGGCCCGGGTCTTTCGGGAGGGCATTCCCATTGAAATCAAAAATGGGGAGGCGATTTTAGTAGACGATCTACCTGTGCAAAGCGCCCTTTGCGTCCCGATTGAATCCAATCGTTCCGGGCGGCTTGGGGTACTGGCCATTGCCCATACCACCCTTTCCCGCGCCAGTTCCCGCGAGGATTCCAATCTCCTGGCATCCTTTGGCGTTCAGGCGGCGATCGCCATTGGCAATGCCCAACTGATCAACCAAATCGAGGCCCAAAACGCCCAGCTCATGGAGGCCACCCAGCTTAAAAGTCAGTTTCTGGCTAACATGAGCCACGAACTCCGCACCCCGATGAATGCCATTATCGGCTTCTCTCAAGTTTTGCTGCGGCAGCGCCGCGACCCCCTCACACCGGCCCAGTTGGATATGGTGGAGCGGATTTTACGCAACGGCAAAAGTCTTTTAGAGCTGATCAACGACATCCTTGACCTATCTAAAATTGAAGCCGGTCATATGGAGCCACAACCGGAATATTTCCATGTCAATGAGCTCATCACCTATGCTTGCGAAAGTCTCCAACCCCTCGCCGCCACCAAATCCCTCGACTTCTCGTTCGAGAATGACCTCGGCAACTGCACCATCTACCAAGACCCCCTACGTCTTAAGCAGGTGCTGAACAACCTTATTTCCAACGCCATTAAGTTTACCGATCACGGCAGCGTTTCAGTGCATCTCAAATCTTGGGAGCATGATCGGATTGCCATTGCCGTGCAAGACACCGGTATCGGAATTGACTCAGAATATCAGCGGGCCATTTTTGAGCAGTTTCGCCAAGTCGATCAATCCTCCACCCGCCGCTACGGCGGCACTGGTTTGGGGCTGTCCATTACGGAGCAACTGGTGCACCTTATGGGTGGCGAAATTATTGTTGCCAGTGAAGTTGGTGTTGGCTCCACCTTTACGGCTGTTCTGCCGGTTCGCTTTCCGTCCGGTTCAGATTTGGATCAAGCTCCGGTTTCTGAGCCCGAAAGGATGATTCCGTTCCCCTAAGCAAGCGATCAATATTGCTGCGATGGGTCCAAAAAATATAGCTGCCGCCCACCACGGCAAACACCTTGAACACTGGGGAATCGCTCACAACAATCATTAGCGCCATCGTGGCGATCGCCGCCACCAAGGAACTCAGGGACACAATCCGACTCAGGGTCATCGTCACTAACCAACACCCTAAAGCCCCAAGTGCCACCTGCCACTGCAGCACCAACAGCACGCCCAGACCCGTAGCCACCGATTTACCGCCCCTAAAGCCCAGCCACACTGGACAGCTATGACCCAGCAGGGCCGCCATAGCGGCCCCCACAACCCAGAAATCAAAGGGTAAATCTGCTCCGGTCACCCCAAGCCGCTGCATTAAACCCACTGCCAGCGCTCCCTTGAGCAAGTCCACCGTAAACACCCCCGCTCCCGCTGCCTTTCCCACCGTGCGCCAGATATTGGTCGCCCCCGTCGAGCCGGAGCCATGTTCGCGAATGTCAATGCCGGCCCATTTGCCCACCAGATAACCAGTGGGAATTGAACCTAGCCCGTAGGCGATCGCCAGCCAGAGGAAGTTCATAAATTTCTATTGGTGCCCTAGTCAATGGAAATGGACTGGGGCCCCGCAGCCGATGGTGGTGCACCGGGTGGGTCGATTTTGGCCCCTTGCTGCTCCAGCCAAGACTTGAGCGGATCTTGGGCCAAATCTAGGCGCAGGAGCCCGGCTACAAAGCCACCACAAAACGCTACCGGTTGGCGTAGCAATTCCTCAAAAATGGGTTTGAGTTCATCCATAGTCAATGTTCCTCAATAGTTCTGTAGCTTTACAGTCGCCCCTAAAATTGTACATCCCCCACGCGAGGTGACGCACAGCCCCCATGGGGCCTGGCTGACAGACAACAAGTTTTTTTGCAACCCCCAAATCCGTCCTTTGACCCAGGTATGCCAGCCGCGGATCGGGTTAGGATGAAATTAAAAATATCTTATGGCTATGCCGTCTACGCCCACCCCCCCACCCCGGCCCCCGGAACCTATTCTGTGCCCCCACTGCCAGCGCACTGCCACGAATGGCATCAAGTGCCAAGGCATCTGCGTTGCTGACAGCAGTTATTAGGAGTTATTAGTTAGGATGGATAGAATTTGAGGCCTACCTAATATGGATCGTGACCAAGTTCAGCACATTGCCCACCTGGCCCGTTTACACCTCACGGAGACTGAGGCTGAGGCTTTTACGGAGCAATTGGGGCGAATTGTGACCTATTTTGAGCAACTGAGGGAGCTTGACCCACTTTTAGAAAACGTCGAGCCAACCACCCGCGCCATTGAAATGGTAAATGTGTCACGCCCGGATGTTTTGCAGCCCGAGGGCGATCGTGAAGCCTTACTCGACTGTGCCCCAGACCGCGAGGGAGAATTTTTCCGGGTGCCACGGTTGATTGGCTAGTGATGGGCTAGGAATAGGAATGTTTCCCATGCCTTTCAATGTGTTGCCAAGTGATGCCAAGATATTATTCCTAAGGGCAATTTCAGTTCCGTAGTCCGCAGGAGCATGAGCTGAGCAAGGTCTTAGCTATTGCGTTAATTCAGCTTATTGTGTCTTCCACATTTTTCGCCCAACCTTTTACTGGCGCAAATCCTCCCCTATCTTCCTGCCAAATTCATTTCCAAGAACTAGGCATCAAAGGCTCTATGATTCCTCTCGGACTGAATTCGGGTGCAACTTGCGAGCACAACCAGCGATTCCTATCTGCTTCCACCTTCAAGATTCTCAAGGCTTTGATTGGATTAGAAACAAAAGTCATTCCCAGTTCAAAGACGATTCCCCCCTGGATGGGGTGACCCAATCCATTCCAGAATGAAACCAGGATCGGGACATCGCAGTGGTTTTTAGTTTTCTGCAATCTGTGCGATTAAATCCTCGCCCAAAGCATTGGCCATTCCAGGATACAAGCCTGCGTTGGAACAGTCGGCTACGGCAAAAAAATATTGGTACAGAGAAAGACCTTGATCGGTTTTGGCTGGAAAAACCATCAACCATTGGCCCTTGCAACAGATCGTTTTTTCAAAAGACGTCTAGAGAAAAATTACCCTTTTCTTGGGATGCTATTTCAACTGTTAAAAATATGATGGCGATTGAGAGAAGCAATTTCCATGCAATGGAGTGAAAATCGGCTGGGTTGGCGGTGGTACCGACAAATCCCAAATTGGTTGGCATGTTGGCTATTTAGAAAAAGAAATCCATGCCCACCTTTTTGCTACTAACATAGACATAAACAAAAATGCCAATCACGCAAGTTGTAAAAAGGTGACATACGGATGCCTCAAAACCCTCGGATATCTGTAAGTTCTAGGGAGCGCACAGGCAATCACTGACTGGTCTTTGGACTGGGAACGGATGATCTAGTATGGCAGCAAATTAAGGTGGGTGAGTTTAACCGGTATGGAATTTATACTCGATGGGCGTTGCCCGGAGACTGGAGCCCGAGCAGGCCGGTGGGTGACGCCCCACGGAGTGGTGGAAACGCCGCGCTTTATGCCGGTCGGCACGCTGGCCAATGTCAAAACCCTGACGCCGGATCAGGTGGCGGACTGTGGTGCTCAGATGGTCTTAGCTAACACCTACCACCTCCATTTACAACCTGGGGAAGACCTAGTGGCAGCCGCAGGGGGACTGCACCGATTTATGCAGTGGTCGGGGCCGATTTTGACCGATTCTGGCGGTTTTCAGGTGTTTAGCCTGAGTGATATTCGCGAAATTTCTGACCATGGGGTGGAGTTTCGCTCCCCCCGCGATGGGCAACTGCTGACCTTGACACCGGAGAAGTCGATCACGATTCAAAATGACCTCGGGGCCGATGTGATCATGGCCTTTGATGAATGTGCTCCCTATCCCGCAACCTACGCCCAGATTGCATCGGCGAGCGATCGCACAACCCGATGGCTGGAGCGGTGCCTCCGGGCCCATCAGCGCCCTCGGGATCAATCCCTGTTTGGCATCGTTCAGGGGGGGATATTTTTGGATTTGCGGCAACAATCGGCGCGGGAGTTGGTAGCCTTTGATCTGCCGGGCTATGCCATTGGCGGCGTAAGTGTCGGGGAACCGCCGGAGTTGATTGCCAAAATTGTGCAGGCGACCACACCTTTGTTGCCGGAGCATAAGCCCCGTTATCTCATGGGGGTGGGTACCCACCGGGAGATGGTGCAGGCCGTGGCGGCGGGTATGGATTTATTTGACTGTGTGATTCCAACTCGGTTGGCCCGTCATGGCATGGCAGTGGTGGGGGGCGATCGCTGGAATATGAAAAACAATCGCTTTCGACGGGAGCTGGGGCCGCTGGATTCCTCCTGCCCGTGCTACACCTGCCAGCATTTTTCCATCGCCTACCTTAGCCATTTGGTGCGATCGCAGGAAGCGCTGGGGGCAACGTTGCTGGCGATCCATAACCTGACAGAGTTGATCCGGCTAACGGAGCGAATGCGGCGGGCAATTTTGGCGGGCACCTTTGCGGTTGAATTTGGGGCATGGCTCAATGACGGGGCTTAGGCTAGGGCTGCTGGTATGCCTGTGGGTCTTGCTGATGGGGGTGGCAATTTTTGCAACCCAAAATCAGGAGTTGGTGACCGTGCACTTCCTCTATGCCGAGTCAATTCGGGTTCCCTTGGGGTTGGTGCTGATCGGTTTTGGCGGCGGCGGTGGGGTGTTGTGGGCCCTTGGTGCACTGGGGCGATCGCCTCAAATTGCCGTTCCCGCTCAAAAAATTACCCCGCCTGGGGAACCCGTGCGCGATCGCCCAAAACCCAGTCCTAGGATAGTCAACGACTGGGACGAGGGACTAGATGACGACTGGGGATGAGCCACAAATTAGGATTACAGCTTAGGTTTGCAGCCAGGTATGCACCCATTGGCACGCCGCCGCGCGATCGCCCATGGGTAGGGTTCCATCTAGGACAGCGGCGCGAAGCTGCCAAAGGACGGTGCCCATGGCCTTACCCCTAGGGCAACCCAAGGCAATCAGGTCGTGGCCGGTGAGGGGCGCAGCTACATGGCGATAGGTGCTCAGGTAGCGCCAAACCGCCGGTCGCCATTGGAGCGATTGCCCCGTCAGCAAAAGGGTCGGGATGGAGCAGTTTTGCAACCACAGCACCACCTGACTGGGGCTGTGGGGTGGAGTGGCGTCCATGAGGCGCTGACAGTCCCGGAGGTCGCTGAGCCATGGGGGTGGAAAGTTCCGCTCCAAATCCGTGGGGGATGCGGTTAAAGCCGCTGCTGGCAAACCCGCCAGCACCCAGCGGCCGATTAGATCCGCCAGCTCTTCCTGGGGAGTAAAGTACCGCTGCCAGCGCCGGAGCCGACTTACACCCCGGGTAAAGTTTTGGGGTAAGGCTAGGTGGGGATGGAAGCAGCGCAGCGCTCCGAGGGATGCCAAACCGGTAAAGATCTTTGCGGCGCGGGGCTCCCGGGCACAGTAGGTCAGTTCCGCCCGCAGACGACTGCCCCCCAAACCCACAAAATCATCGCTGGCAAGGGTGGTATGGATTTCGGTAAGGGCTTCCGGGGCGATCGCCAGTCCCAAACGTACCGCAAACCGCACCGCCCGAAAAATCCGCCGGGGATCTTCCCTAAAACTGCCGGCCCGCAGCGGTCGCAGTATTTTGAACCTTAAATCGGCCAATCCCCCAAAACGATCCACTACCTCGGGCTCCGCCCCCGCCAACACTGCCGGGGTCAGGGCGATCGCGAGGGCATTGATCGTAAAGTCCCGCCGTGCCAGATCCTGCCACAGGGATGCGGCACAAACCTGGGGATTGGCCCCCGGATAGGCATAGGTTTCTTGGCGGGCCGTGGCCAGGTCGAGGGTGAATTCGGGGAACAGTAACTCGGCGGTTTGAAATTTTTCGTGGCGCACCAGCCGACAGCCCATCTCCTCGCCCAAAGCCCAATCCAGCGCCACAGCCAGATGGATGCCCGCCTGTTCGCCCCCAGCAACTACCAGATCCAGATCCGTTGGGGGCCCAGGGGTATGGCCCAAGACCCAATCCCGGACGATGCCGCCGATCGCATAAAGTTCGGTCTTTTGATCTTGGGCGATCGCCACCGCTTGGGTCAGCACCTGCCGCTGCGTCGCCGAAAACCACAGCCCAAAGTGCGTCATCCCCTAAAACCGCACCCCATCATTCAGCTTGCCACTGCGAAACCCCTCCAGATCTAGGGTGATGCTCTGGAAGCCGAACTGGCGAAACGCCGCCGTCAATTCCGGCAGATCAAAAAATTGCACAAATTCCCCTAGGCGATCGCCCGACACCTCAATTTTGGCTGTTTCCCCCAGCGATCGCACCCGCAAATCCCCACGCCAGCCCCGTTGTCGCAGATAGGACTCCGCTGCGCCCACCCGTTGCAATTTAGCTACCGTGATGGTCTCCCCGTAGGGAAAGCGAGAACTCAGGCAGGGCTGGGCCGGCTTATCCCACCACGGCAATCCCAAAAGCCGTGAAATCATCCGCACCTCCAGCTTGGTGATGCCCACCTCCGCTAGGGGCGATCGCACCCCCCGCTCCTGGGCCGCCTGAATCCCGGGACGGTAATCGTGGAGGTCATCGGCATTCAAGCCATCCACCAAATAGGCATAGCCCCAGGCCTGGGCCAGGGGTCGCAATGTATCGTGCAGCTCGCTTTGCAAAAGTAACATCGGTTCACTGGGTTCGCCGCATAATTGGGGTTTTCCAGCTCATGGGTGGTCACCACCTCGTGGCGCATCCCAATAACCTGCGCTTGGGACTTGGCCGCAGCTAAATCCTCCGGCAGCAACGAGGGCGACTGGGCGGTCACCGCCACCATGCGATCGCCAAGGACGGCAAAGGCAACTTGGGCCACGAGGGTACTGTCAATTCCGCCGGAATAGGCCACCAGCACCCGCCCGGATTCCCTCAGCAAAGCTCGTAGCTGCTCATATTTTGCTTGGGTGGATGGATCCAGAGTCATAGGTATGGTTAGGAATTCACAATTTCTATCATATAGATTAGATTCCGACAGCAGAGTTTTTAGGAACGTCGGTCTGGGGCTAACCGTAGCCAGCTAGATGATTTTACAATTTTCATTGGCTCGTTTTAAGGATGCCCTTTATACTTAACTCTTGCGTTATTAGGAATTCCCCCCTTGATTGAGCGTTACACCCACCCCGCCATGGGAGCCCTCTGGACTGAGGAGGCCAAATACCAAACTTGGCTGCAAGTCGAGATCGCCGTTTGCGAAGCCCAAGCAGAGTTAGGTTACATTCCCGCGGCGGCAGTGGAAGAAATTAAAGCCAAAGCCCAATTTTCCGCCCAGCGAATTCAGGAACTTGAGTCCGAGGTGCGCCACGATGTAATTGCTTTTTTAACCAATGTCAATGAGCATGTCGGTGCCGCAGGGCGCTTCATTCACTTGGGGTTAACCAGTTCCGATATTCTCGACACCGCCCTCGCCCTCCAACTGGTGCAGAGTCTGCAACTGATTCAGTTCCAGGTCGAGATCCTCAGCCAAACCCTGCGCTACCAAGCCCAACAGCATCGCCACACCTTGATGGCCGGACGAACCCACGGCATCCATGCCGAACCGATCACCTTTGGCTTCAAGCTCGCCGGATGGCTGGCAGAACTTCTGCGCCACCGCGATCGCCTGACTGTTCTATCAAAGCGCATCGCCGTCGGTAAAATTTCCGGGGCCGTTGGCACCTATGCCCACCTTGACCCCCAAGTGGAGGCAATCGCCTGCCGCAACCTGGGATTGATGCCCGACTGTGCCTCGACCCAAGTGATTTCCCGCGATCGCCATGCCGAATTCACCCAAACCCTAGCGCTGATTGGAGCTAGCATTGAGCGATTTGCCGTTGAGATCCGCAACCTACAACGCACCGATGTTCTGGAGGTGGAGGAGTTCTTTGCCCAGGGACAAAAGGGATCTTCAGCCATGCCCCACAAGCGCAACCCCATTCGCTCCGAGCGGTTAACCGGCATGGCCCGGATGCTGCGCGGTTATGCCAGCACGATGATCGAAAATGTTGCCCTTTGGCATGAGCGGGACATTTCCCATAGTGCCGCCGAGCGGGTTATGCTGCCCGATGCCTGCATTGTGCTGCACTTCATGCTTACAGAAATTAACGACTTGATGCAGCATTTGCTCATCCATCCTGAGAACATGGCACAAAACCTGTTTTGTTACGGCGGCGTGGTGTTTAGCCAGCAGGTATTGCTGGCCTTGGTGGATAAAGGTCTGAGCCGAGAAGAAAGCTATGCCATTGTTCAGGGAGCCGCTATGGCGGCATGGAATCGTGCCGATGGGAACTTCCGCGCCCAAATCAGCCAAGATCCCCAGGCGCGATCGCTCTTGACAGCGGCGGAATTAGACCAATGCTTTGACCCCCAGCGCCACCTTAAGAACCTCGACACCATCTACCAGCGCCTCGGCATTTAGGGAAGCACGATCAGGGGATTGCCATCAGGAAACCCCGCATCCTAATTAGATGCTAGGGGCTGACATCACCTTAATAATTAGCTCGAGCAGTCGGTTGAACTAACCCGCTATCAAAAATGTTGAATTGTGCATGTATAGTCAATTTAATTAAGAGCGACACAATTATAGTTGTTTTGAGTACTATTACTCCCCTCGCCCCTTATGGGAGAGGGGCTGGGGGTGAGGGCGAGATTGTCTCAAATAAATCTGAAATAGCTATAAGCTTAGTATACGGTCGAGTGCAGTGATTTATCAGCTATTTCTTCGATACTCACAAAGTAATTTTCAGTCTGATATAGCAAATAAGATCCTAAGTTTAAGAGATTCACTGAAATCATCTTCGTAAATCAATGATTCAATAATGTATGCTAGCAGTTGTTTGCTAATTTTCCCCTCTGCTACCCAAACTGCAATATTCTCCATTTCTAGTAAAATTTTTTTTACTGAATAATCATATCCATTCAATTCCAAAAAATAGCTGCCTAATGCAATACTAGAACGCTTATTACCATCTACAAAAGCATGGAATTTAATTATAGAAAGTACCAAGTGAGTTAATTTATCTTCTATTTTCGGATAGTAGTTATCATTTTGAATATGTTCAAGGGGACTTTCTAATAATCCTAGGTTATTGATTCCAGCTAGACCACCTGAATTCTCGATAATCCAATCATGAAACTCAACTGCATGGGCAATATCAAAATATAAAATTATTTCATCCATTCCTATCTATCTTTGAGTCTCTGAGAAACTGCCAGTGCTTCGGGATCGGATAGCTGCTCTTGTAGCGATCTACTAGCTTCACCTAAAAATTTCTCAAAATCAGATTCTGGAATAGTTTGGATATAGGATATTAGTTTTTGATGCAGGGCATCTCTAAAGCTTAGATCTCGACTTGCCATTTTAGTACGAGCATCTTCGATAATAGGCTTGAGATAAGAATTATTTTCTGCAAGTTCGACCAAGCGATCTAATTCCGAAGGCTGAAGTTTACGCCCTGCTTGCTCTGACTTAACTTTCATTTCTTCAGCAAGACCATTTTCTATACTAGCGATTGCCTTGAGAACTTCAGCGTACAAAGTATCGCGAACTTTGTCTTTTTTCTCCAATTTTAGGATTTGTCTGTATTCTTGAGCATTTTCTCGAAATACCAGTTGGTAAATTTTATTTGTGTAAAAGCCATACTTAGCTTTTCCCATCTCCAAATAATCATCTAAGGCTTTAGTAAAAACTTGTCTATAGCTAAACTCTCGATAAGCAGAAGGCAAATAATTGCAGTCCCGCTGATTAATATATCTAGTGTGCCCCCCCGATCGCTCCGCGACTACTTCAATCACGATATCAAGGATGCGAGAACGGATCAAACGGGCACGATCGCTTTCTGTGAGCAGCATTGCAATATTGAGGGCTGCTCGAAAAGTAAATACACCTAAGACAGTTATTTTGGTACCCTCATTGATGAGGATACCACCTGTAGTGTTTAGAAAATCCTTGAGGGCTTGCCCTTTCAGAACTCTATAACCATTATTTTTCAGTTCTTCGCCATGATTTGCTACATATCTTTCTATGGTGACATTATTAATATTAAAAAGCTCTGCTAACTGTTGCTTGGTAAAAACAACGGTGTCTTGATAGGGAATCCCCCCTAAGCCTAAATGCTCTTCAATTTTTTCTATGGCATAGCGATTATTGAGAATGTTTTAGCGATCAAGTTTAGAGTTGGGAAGGTCATTGGTCACGTTAGTTATTTCCAAATAATTATTTCATTCTAAACACTATCATTCATCAGTAAAAGTAGACAGATAACTAATGCCTTTACCGCAAGAGGTTCATCCATTAGCCAGTAAAGTTAATGGGCGTGACAACGCTTATCCTCAAAGCGTCCAGCTTGAATTACTGGCACATCCAAATTAGTGTTCCCAGCACGGAGAGGAGTGGATAATCAAATCCACTATTGAGCCTATCTGTATGGTCGATAGATCCAGAACTTATAGGGATAGCGAGACTCGAACTCGCACGACCTTATCGGTCAACGGATTTTAAGTCCGTAGCGTCTACCATTCCGCCACATCCCCAAAAAAGCGATTCTCATCTTAACGTGGATCGCTATGGTTTGGCTAATGGGTTCAGGAGCCGCCCGTAGACTTCCAAGAGGGTAGCAGTGGCGTGCTGCCATGTGAAGTGTTCAGCAATGTGTTGCCGGGCCCGCTGGGCGATCGCCTTGGCGTGGTCGGAGTGTTGGGACAGGCCGAGGATTTTGGCGGCCAGATCGGAACTGGAGCCGGGTTCGGTGAGGACAAAATGCACTTGGTCTTGGCCGAGGTCGGTGACGGCGGGAATGCGGGAACTGACGACGGGGATGCCCGTGGCCATGCCTTCTAGCACCTTAAGCGGACAGCAGCCCTGGACGAGGTTGCGATCGCACGGGGCCAGGGGAGCCACAATCACATCGGCTTGGTGGAGGTGATGCACCAGTTGGGGTTGGGGCATGGGCGGTAAAATGTGTAGGCGATCGCCATGGCAGAGTTTTTCGGCCAGACGGGTGTAGGCCCGCAGTTGGGGTTTGGGGCCATAACCAATCAGGGTAAGGTGGGTGGGCATAGCCGCGTTGAGAAGGGCAAAGGCGCGGATCATCGTGTCAATGCCCTGCCACGGAGAAAGGGTGCCGAAATAGACGAGGTGGAGGCTGGCAGCACCAAAAAGTGGGCGATCGCAGTAGGGGAAGCAGTCGAGGTCAACACCGTTGGGAATGGTGGTGATCTGCTCCGGGGGCAGTCCGCGCTGCACCAGATAGCGCTGGGTAACCCGGCTGGGGGTCAGGAGATGATCGCTGGCCCGCAGACAGAGATCCTCTTGGGTGCGCAGTTTGGAATTGAGTACTTCGTCATCGGCAACGGCAGGATAACGATACTTCAATTCGATGGAGGGCAATCCATTGACTTCAAACAGAAGGAGCCTGGTCCAGCGATCGCGCTCCATGGCAATAGGCAGTCCCTCAAAAATCGAGCGGATATGGAACAGGTCATAGGGGGCATAGGGCCATTGGGCCAGGGCTTGGCGAAAGGACAGGACGCGCTGAATCAGGGTTTTACCCGTGGCCGGTAGGGTGTGGTGCTGGTATCCGTCGGGATGACGTTCTACTTGGGGCTGACCCGTCGCCGAAACAGTCATTAGGTCGAGGGTGCCGAGGGTGGCGATCGCCCGGGCAAAGGCTTGAATGTGAATTGCGGCCCCCTTAGGAGCGGGAACAGTGTCGTAGGAGCAGTAGCCAAGGCGATAATTCATGCGACTGTCAGGTATGATGCATAGATTATTTAGCGTGCAAAAATCCCTATGCGTGTGCTAGTTATGGGCGGAACGCGATTTATTGGTGTCGCCCTCACCAAATTACTCGTAGCTCGCGGCCTTGAGGTGGTGCTGTTCAATCGTGGCAATCGACCGGCTCCCCTCGAAGGGGTAACAACCATTGTGGGCGATCGCACCGATCCCCAGCAACTGAAGGAGAAACTAGCACGGGAATCCTTTGATGTCATCTTTGATAACAATGGACGGGAATTGAGCGATACCCAGCCACTGGCAGAAATTTTTCGCGGACGGATTCGGCATTTCGTCTATATGAGTTCGGCAGGAGTTTATAAAGAGTCGGAAATTCTGCCCTACTTTGAAACCGATGCCACCGATCCCCAAAGTCGCCATCGGGGTAAGCGGGACACCGAAGAGTACCTGTCCGCCGCCTATGCCGAACACGGCTTTCCCTTCACAGCCCTGCGGCCGGTTTATATCTATGGCCCCCAAAACTATAACGATGTGGAAGCTTGGTTTTTTGATCGCATTGTGCGCGATCGCCCCTTGCCCATTCCCGGCCATGGTCAGTGGATTACCCAACTCGGCCATGTGGAGGATCTGGCCGCCGCCATGGCCGCTGTAATGCAAGAAAAACGGGCAATTGGGGAAATCTACAATATCTCTGACCTGCGCTATGTCACCTACCAAGGCCTAGCTCGGGCCTGTGCGATCGCCGCTGGCAAATCTCCCGATCACCTGCAATTTTGTTTCTACAACCCCAAGGATTTTGACTTCGGCAAACAAAAAGCCTTCCCCTTCCGGCGGCAACACTTCTTTGCCTCCATTGATAAAGCCATGAGCGACCTCGACTGGGAGCCCGAATACGACTTAGTCAGCGGACTGGAAACCTCCTTCCGCCAAGACTATCTTCTCTCCGGTCGGCACCAAGCAGCCCTCGATTTCAGCCTCGACGACCTGATTCTCCAGCGAAAAGGCTAGGGAGAACCATGGATGAAGGCGTTATCACCTTTGCGATCGCCCAGTGGCAACAGCAGTCCCTTGGGGAATTTGTGGGGTACCCCATCCTCGAGCATTGGCGACAAACCCTACGACGGCACCATCTGATCGGTCTTGATGCCCAGGGCATCAGCTATGGCAACGTCAGTCTCCGTCATCCCGCGGGGGCTTTGTGATTACCAGCAGCCAACAATCCCACCACCCGATGCTCACTCCCGCCCAATACACCTGGGTTACCGGCTACCACCTAGAAGCCCATACCCTTACTTGCATCGGCGAACAGCCTCCCAGCAGCGAATCGGGCACCCACCACGCCCTCTACCAAATGCATCCCGCCATCGGTGCCGTCTTCCACATCCACAACATCGCACTCTGGCATGACCTGATCGATCGCCACCGTTGGCACACTAGCCCAACCATTCCCTACGGCACTGCTGCCATGGCTGTCGAAGTGGCCCAAATCTATGGGGCGATCGCCGACCCCTTCTCCCGATCCGTGTTAGCCATGGGTGGGCATCAAGATGGCGTGCTTTCCTTTGGTCGCACCTGTGATGATGCGGGAAGTTCCCTTTTGGCCCTGTGGAACCAAGCCTATTCCTCGTAGTCCTCTTCGTCCTCCTCATCATCATCAATGTCTAACACCGTTGCCGCCCGCTGGGAGAAACGGACTTTTTGCGCTCCATTGGCGATCGCCCCAATCAGGTTAAGGCTTTGGAGCACGGCCATGGCCTGCTGGAACTCACTGCGGGTGACATGGCTGATTCGCCCCACCAGAATCACTCCACGACAAACTGAAGCAGCTTCTAGGGCATCGACGGTTTCTAAAACCGGTGGCGTGTCAAGGATAATTAGATCGTAGGCATGCTCCAAATGGGCAATCAGCTTCCGTAGTGCCGGCGAACTCAGTAATCGTGCTGGATCCTCAGGCACGGGCCCCGCCGTCAGCACATCAATGCCACCCTCGGTCTTGCGGATCACATCATCAACATGGCTTCCTAGGGGATCCATGAGCAGCGTCGATAGACCCTGCTTATTAGGCAGTCGCAACAGGCGGTGTAAGCTCGGGGTGGTCAAATCGCCATCCACCAGCAGCACCCGTTGGTGCATCCGCACGGCGCTACTGGCCAATCCCAAAGAAATAGTGGACTTGCCTTCCCCCCGCAGGGCAGAGGTGATCGTGACGGAGCGGAGCAACTCCCGTGGCTCCAAAAGTCGAATATTTTTGTAAATTAAATCCATGGCCGCCCGGAACGGTGTCCATTGCAAAACCTCACTGGTTCCCCGACGCGCCAGGGCACTGCTGCTTTGCCCCTTCAGGAACGGCGGCAAGAACTTACCAGAGCTGGAAGCAGACAGAGCAGCCGACTGGGGGGTAATCCCTAGCAGGGTAAGAGTAGATTGCTGCTCTAGCTCGGCAGTGGTGCGTACGGTGTCGTCCTGGAGATCTCGCAAAAAGGCCAGACCACAGCCAATAAAGGCACCGGCAATCACACCCAGCAACAGATTGCGTCGGTGGCTAGGCTCCTCTGGGGTGCCTTCCCGTGGTTGCTCAATTACTTGCCAGTCAAAGCCGCCCCTGGCCTGCTCGACGCTGAGTTGCTGCCGCAGTTTCAGTAGTTCTT
Source organism: Oscillatoriales cyanobacterium SM2_2_1 (assembly GCA_012031145.1). Lineage (GTDB taxonomy): Bacteria > Cyanobacteriota > Cyanobacteriia > Pseudanabaenales > Pseudanabaenaceae > UBA999. Next base: position 59,280 of record JAAUUH010000001.1, read on the forward strand.
CGAGGGCAGATTGCTCCACTTGCAGGCGGGGTTTGAGGGATTCAAATTCGCTCAACAACTTGGGCAGGCGCTTGATTTCAGTTCTGAGTTCCTGCTCTTGGCGGTTTAGGACTTGCTGGCGGACTTGGAGTTGGCGCAGGGTGGCCGCAGCCTCAATTAACTGACTGGCTAGCCCTTGATCAAGGCCAGAGGTGGCAGCTTCCGCGCCTTGGGTGAGGCGTTGACGCTCGCGGCCTTGGGCGGTTTCTAGCTGTCTGAGGCGTTCACGCAGGGCACGAACGGTGGGTGAAGCAGTAGTAAAGCGGGTTTCCTCCTGGATCAGTTGAACTTTAGCCTTTTGAATTTCAGCTTCAAGGGCTTGGAAGGTACTGGACTGGGCCAGACGCGTGGCTTGGGCCGCTTGCACGGGCGATCGCCCAAACTTTGCTGCAAGGTGTCGTAGCGGGACTGTACCTGCTGGAGTTCCAAGGATGTGGCCCGCCGCTGTTGTTCAATACTGGATAGGGCCGCTGTCACCTCAGTCATCCGCTGACTGGCATCAAAGAGGTTGTGCTTGCGGCGAAAGGCTTCGAGGTCGTTGGTCGCTTCGGCAATTTTTTTCCGGGCTTTAGGGATTTGCTGGTCAATAAACTCCAGTCCACTGGTCAGGCGCTTTTCCTGCTGCTCCCGGTTATATTCCAAATACACCTGCTCAAAGGCCTGAAGCACGTCCCGCGTTTTGGTGGGGCTATCGCTGGTATATTCCACGGCAATAATCTTGGTTGCCGTCTGCCCGCGGGAAATCTGCTCCACCCTCAGGGATTGCCCCAATTCCCTGCCAATGCCGGGGTAGCGGGGGGCCAGGATCTGTCGCGCCCGCTCGAACATTTGGGAAGAGCGCATCAGGGTCAGTTGGGTGGCATAGTCGATCTGAACGTTGGTCTCGGCCGTGATTGGGCTTTCGTCCTTACTGCGGGAACGATAGTTGGGTTCCACCAACAATTGCATTTGACTGCGATAGGAAGATTTAGAAAGTAGATTCACCACCAAGGCCCCGGCGATGCCCAGGCCTACACAGCCAATCACCCACCATTTGCGCCGCCCAAGCACCGCAAACAGCTTGCCGTAGCCCATATCGGTTTCGGTGGGAGTCGAGGTTGTGCCGGAGAGTAGGGGTTGGCTAGAAGTCATAGCTAGGGGTTCCTCATCAGGGGTAACAAGTGGATAACACGTCAAAATTAGGTAATGAATTCTGATGTCAACGGGGCAGTCCGAGTGGTACACACCTCCGCAATCAGCCGATCAAGCTTTTGGAAGAACACCGGACGGGAAAAGTTCTCGAGGGCGTGCTGGCGAATCGCTGCGGGGTGCCACGATCGCCCCTCAAAGGCACGCACTGCCTCAATAATTGCCGCAGGTGTTTGCTGCCTAAAAAACAACCCCGTCTCCCCCTCCCGCTGGGTATCCAGGACACCGCCACAGCCATAGCTGAGCACCGGGGTGCCGCTGACATTGGCCTCGATGGGCACCAAGCCATAGTCTTCCACGGCAGCGACGATCACCGCCTTGGCGTTGGCCATCCACTGGGTGCGGGCCGTGTCGCTCACCTCGCCTAGAAACTCGATCTGGGGCGATCGCACGAGGGACTCCAACCGCCGCCGTTCTGGGCCATCCCCCATAATCTTGAGGGGCAAGCCTAAGGCATTAAAAGCCTCAATGACACAGTCCACCCGCTTGTAGCCCAGCAAACGGGCTGCCACCAAATAAAACTCCTGCTTTTGCTCACCATAGGTAAATTTAGTTTCGTCAATGGGGTAATGGAGCACGACCGCTGGCTTGTGGTAGACCGACTCAATGCGTTGTTTCACCGTTGTCGAGTTAGCCACATAGAGGTCAGGCCCCTGGGCAATGGCATAGTCCTGCTGACGCATCAGGGCAAAGATTGGCTCCAGCAGGGGGCGAATCCGCCGGTAGCGGGGAAATTCCCGCAGATAGGTGGTGGTGTCCCACAAAAAGCGGGTGATATTGTGACAAAAACAGATATGTTTGGCATCAGGTCGCCGCCGGACTGCCTTGGCAAAACTGGTTGTGCTGGTGAGCAGCAAGTCATAGGCCGTCAAATCGAGGGACTGGAACGCCCCGTAGTAGAGCGGGGCCAACAGGCGAAAGTAACGGGTAGCTCCCGGTAGATGCTGGAGGTAGGTAGTCTGCACCGGGCGATCGCCGAGGTCAATCGTTCGTGCCGGGTCGTAGAGGGAGGTCAGAACATCCGCCTCGGGGAGATGATGACAAAAAAGCTCAAAAACCCGCTCGGCACCACCCCGTTGGGTGAGGTAGTCGTGGATGAGGGCAATATTTATCGGCTTTTGGGTCATATCGTGATCATTACGGCAATTGAAGGGGAGTGGTAGGGGCTTAATTTTTTTTCTACATTTCCTAAATGTTGCCCTTTGTAGCTATTGGTCAATTTTTATGGCGCTGGAGCTAACCCTAGCAAACGCTGACTTTTTAGCTATTTTTGGCGTCATTGGCGGATGATCACGCTTTTTATCCCTAGTGTACGCGCCCCCTTCCGCGACTTTTGAAATTGGGGGGAATCGAAAAGTTATATTTATTGGAGGATTTTGGATAACTAGGTTATTTTTGGCCCATACTTTGGTTACACCCTTCTCAGCAAAATGACCGCCGAAGAGCAACTCGAAGCCCTAGAGAGCCACTTTAGTAACCATACCTTGACCACCGTGGAGCGCTCAGTATTTCTTGGGGTTTGGCGAGGCTTGTCCTATGCCGAAATCGCTAAGGAAACCGGGTATAACGCTGGCTACATCAAGCTGGTGAGTCATAAACTCTGGCATAAAATTTCGGAGCTGGTGGGGGAAAAGGTCACAAAATCCAATCTTCCGGCGGCGGTGCGTCACTTTTTGCTGCAGCAGGGGGCAACATCACCGCCTGTAGTAGAGTCGATGCCCCAATTAACTCCCCAGAATCAAGATTGGGGGGAGGTGGCGGATGTATCGGTTTTTTATGGTCGAGAAAGGGAACTAGAGACCCTCGTCCAGTGGATTGAGGGCGATCGCTGCAGGCTGGTGGCGCTCCATGGCATGGGGGGGCTGGGCAAAACGTCCCTTTCCGTCAAAATGACCCAGAGTCTCCAGTCCCATTTCGAGTTTCTGTCCTGGCGCTCGTTCAATAATGTCAAGCCGCCGGCCGAAATTTTAGCCCAGTGGATTCACTTTGTCTCGAAGCAGCAGGAGACAGAGTTTGATGACGATGTGGAGACCTTGCTCTCGCGGCTGTTGGAATATTTGCGCCGACACCGGTGTCTGCTAGTGGCGGATAATTTTGAGTCCGTGCTTCAGGGTGGAGAACATGTCGGCACCTACAACAAGGATTACGAGCAGTATGGGCTGATTCTTAAACGTTTGGGGGAAGTGTCCCACCGTAGTTGTCTGGTGGTCACCACTCGAGAACTGCCGGCCGAAATTGCCAACCTAGAGGGCGATCGCCTACCAGTGAGGGTGCTACGGCTGGCAGGGTTAGAGGAGGCGGCTGCGGAGCAAATGCTGGCAGCCAAGGGGTTGGTGGGTGACCAACGGGATATTCACCGACTGGTGGAATGGTATCGGGGTAATCCCTTGGCACTCAAAATTGCGGCGACGTCGATTAAGGAAATTTTTGCTGATAGCATCAATCGCTTTTTAGAGCACCGCACCATTAGTTTTAGTGGCGTCAGCAAACTATTGGAGCAGCAGTTTAAGCGCCTCTCGGCGATTGAAAAGCAGGTGATGTACTGGTTGGCGATCAACCGCGAACCCTGCTCAGAGCAAGAATTACAGTCGGATATTGTGCCCCAAGTGGAGCTTGCTGATCTCATGCACGCCCTCAGCTCCCTGAAACGGCGATCGCTCCTAGAACAGAGTGGGCGCGGCTTCACCCAACAGCCCGTGGTGATGGAGTACGTCTCGACGCTGTTGGTGGAGCAGTTTTACTATGAAATCTCCCAGGATCAGCCCATTGGCGTGCTTTCAGCGATCCAGGCACGGTTGCAAAAGCAATTATTTTATTTGCGCCACTACGCCCTAGTAAAGGCCTCGGCCAAGGATTACATTCGCCAGACTCAGGAGCGGATACTGCTGGAACCTTTGATCTCGAAGCTGCTGACCAAGCTGGAGAGCAAAACGGTGATCGCCGAGCAAATCAATGACCTTTTATTGGAACTGCGGCGGCGTGATCGCCGTGGCGGGCAGGAGGGGGGCAGCGACTATGCCGCGGGGAATATGCTTAACCTGCTGGGGTGGCTGAGGGCCGATCTGCGGGGAGCAGACTTTTCCACCATGCCGATCCGCCAGGCCTATTTGGCTGAGGTGCCCCTGCACAATGTTTCGTTCCGAAATTCCAAATTCCAAAAAACCGTCTTTGCCGAAGTGATTGGCGGCGTGCTTTGCACAGCCTTTAGCCCCGATGGGAACCACTTGGCCGTGGGAGACTCCAAGGGGGAAATTCATTTGTGGCGAGTGCGGGACGGACGCCCTTTGCTGACCCTGAAGGGCCATGGCGGCTGGGTGTCAACCCTGGCTTTTAGTCCCGACAGTCAGCTTTTGGTCAGTGGCAGCTATGACCAGACTCTGAAGCTTTGGGATGTATCTACTGGTTCCTGCCAGCGGACACTGCGGGGCTTTATTGGTCAGGTGACAGCAGTAGTCTATAGCCCCGACGGACAATTTTTGGCCAGCGGCCATGCCGATCGCAGTGTGCGTCTGTGGCATGCCCAATCCCAAGCCCCCATGGCTGTGCTCCAAGGGCACACGGATATTGTCAGCAGTGTCGCCATCAATTCCCGGGGCACCCTTTTGGCCAGTGGCAGTGATGATCAAACCATCCGGATCTGGGATTTGAGCACCCTGACCTGTGTGCGGGTGCTAACGGGCCACGATGATCTGGTGTGGTCGGTAGACTTTAATCACAACGGCCATGTTTTGGCCAGCGGCAGCGAGGATCAGACCATCCGGCTATGGAATGTGGAAACGGGGGTATGTCTTAGGGTGTTGGCGGGCCATCGCCATACGGTGTTTGCGGTGCGCTTTAGTGGACAGCTTTTGGCCAGTGCCAGCGGCGATCGCACCATTCGCCTGTGGCATCCTGTGTCCACAGAATGTCTCAAAACCCTCTATGGGCACCAGCATTGGGTTCGCTCCATTGCTTTCCATCCCAAGGGCGAGTTGCTAGCCAGTTGCAGTGGCGATGCCCTTGTCAAAATGTGGGAAGTGCAATCGGGTCAGTGTGTGCGCACGTTTCAGGGGCATTTTGGGCTTTCCAACGTTTGGGCCGAATCGGCTTTTAGCGATCCCCAATCCAGCAATGACCATCTCCTGAGCCTATGGGAAGTCAAAAATGGGCAGCAATTTCGGATTTTGCAGGGCTACAGCAATGCGGTGTGGAGTGTGTCCATCCATCCCCGGGGCGACCTGATTGCCAGCGGGGGCGATGATTCAATTTTGCGGCTCTGGCATCTCCATAGCGGGAAGTGCACACAGCGGTTGATGGGTCACGGTGGGCGAATTTGGCAGGTGGCTTTTTCGCCCGATGGGCAGCGGATCGCCAGTTGCAGTGAGGATGGAACTGTGCGGCTCTGGCAGTCTCGCACGGGGGAGTCCCTAGCGGTTATTTCGATTCACCCCGACCTGCCTCGCTCCCTGAGCTTTAGCCGAGATGGTACTCTACTGGCCGTCGGCGATACGGATCGGGCCATTCGGCTGTGGAACGTAAGTACCCAAACCATCCAATGCGTCCTTGAGGGGCATCACGCCGGGATTCAATCGCTTACATTCACGGAGGGCGATCGCCATTTAATCAGTGGCAGTCGGGACAAAACCGTTACCATCTGGGACTTATCCACAGGAACCGTGCTCCATCGCGTTACGGAAGGTCTTGATACCATCCACGGGGTGGCCTATTGCCCAGTGCATCACCTCTTGGCGATCGCCAGTAGTGCCCTGCACCTGTGGCACCTACCGACCCAAACCCTAATCGCCACACTCACGGGCCACGATGGCACTGTGCTTTCAGTAGCCATGACCGACAATGGCACCCTCATGGTCAGTGGTGGCAGCGATCGCACCCTCAGAATTTGGGAACTGCCCTCGGGAACCCTTTTGCGCACTATTCCGGCCCACAAGGAAGCCATCTACGCGATCGCCATGGCTGCAGGCAACCAACTATTTGCTAGCGGCAGCCGTGATGAAACGATTAAACTCTGGAGTTTTCCCGACGACGGGCAACAGCGCATCCTCCGGGAGCCGCGCCTCTACGAAGGACTTGACCTCAGCCACGCCACAGGGCTGACCCTGGCCCAAAAAAACAAGCTAGAAATGCTGGGGGCACGGATTACTCCAGACTAGGGCCCCTATGCCGTCCCAAAAAGTGGGTGCAACTGTAAAGGTGGAAGCAGGCATCAATCACATGGGGCTTGACCCGCAACAGCCCAACGTTGGCTCCGCCGGTAATAGATCGGGGAAGCCCTTGGCCATATCCACAAAATCCGGCAGTTCGTCATAGATGGGTGTATCGGGGATCTTAGCCGCCAGCCAGTCCATCAGTGATCGCCACCGCTCCTGAATCGTCACCGCCGCCGGCAAATCCAAGCCGACCCCAGCGGCAAACTGCAATGAATTGTCATGAAAGCGCAGAATCAGCTTTTGCCTAGGCACATGGAGGTCGCAAATCCGCACCCGATCCAATAGACCCTCCCGCCGAATCAGTTGCCGTTTGGCATCCACATCCACCACCTCGCCATAGGTTGGCAGCACCCCGTATACCCGAGCCGTCACATCTGCCCAGGTGACCTCTGTCCCTTCTCCCCGCCGATCTACTGCCCGCACCTGCCCTAGCCCCACAGGATGCAACTCTAGGGCCACCACTACCTTCACTTGGGCGATCGCCCCCAAGTCCACGGCCAAGGCAGCAATTCCCTCCTGGGCAAATTCCTCCGCGAAAGCCAGCATCAGCGCCGCCGACCCCGTGCGAATAATCTTGAGCGATCGGGCGGGCACCCCAAACTTAGCCGTATACATATCTGTCCGAAATAACCGTGCCAACTTAGCCGCCGCCCTAGCCCGCAACTCTGCCGCTACAGGCATCAACACCAAAAAACCATTGCCGGGATCGCAGCCCGCCGCCAGCAAATCCTGCACCCGCCGCTGGCGCGCCGCTTGCTCTTGGTCTTCAATCGCCTGCAAACCCCGCCGAGCCTCGGCCAACACCTTGGGTTGGGTAAACTCCCGCATCACTTGGCGATAAAGTTCCTCTGCCCGCTCCACCTGTCCGATGGCACTGTAAACCCGGGCGATCGCCAGCCTGACCTGGGACTCCTGGGGAAACTGGTGCGCTAGCGCATCGGCTGTGGCAAGGGCCGCCCCGTAGTTCTGGGCCGCCAACTGCTGCTCAAACTGGGCCAAAAGCACTTCCATGGTCTACTCCTAACACACAGCACGCAAAATGCCTTCACGGAACCCGACTAGGGATTCCGTCGTCCGCGTTGCTGTCTCGGGCCCAAACAGCCGCTCCGACACCACCTGACCCCGCCGATCATAGCGGACAATTTCCACAACCCGCACTAGCGCCGCCACACAGTCCACGGACATGGAAGTATCAATCGCCCCCACCGTCCCCGCACTGGGGGGAAACACCGTATAAACTCGAAACTGGGCAAAAGGATAGGTTCGCCGCAGCGACTCGGGATGAATGTATGAACGAATCCCCCGCCACTCACCGACAGGAATCATCCGCTTCTGTACAGTACTGGGAAGGGCGGAATGCACCCCGCTACTCCACACAGCTAGGGCGCAAAAGCCCATCCACAGGCTAGTGCTCACTCTATTCATGGCAAAGTTCATGACACAGCCCGAATGTTAAAGAACAACACCAAACCTATTGCCCCAAGTGCCATGGTGATCGCCGTCGCAATCAAAAAAGTGCGATCTTGACTCTGATAAAACCGATTGGGTAGTGAACTACCTACCACCAGTAGCGTTAACACCACCAAAGTCGCCAAGAACACCGTGCGATTCATGCCCCAGCCCCTCTATCCCTTGCTCCATCATACCGTTGTTCCCCAATTCTGAAAAATCCCCATCCCAAGGGAGGACTTGCAAGGGCTCCCCCATCTCCTCCCCCCGCTGGAGTGCCGCCAGTAGCGCCGCCGCTGATCGCACGAGTCTCGCCGTATCCACCCCCCCATACTCCGGCTGATAGAGTCGGAGCCGACTGATCCCCTCCCCCAGCAAAATCATCGCCCCACGGACGTTGTGGCGATCGCGATGGTGCAGCGCCACTGCCACCTGCAACAGCCCCTGATAAAAGTTTCGATCCGTCATCAGCGCCTCATTCCAGAGCGCCTCTAGGCTATCGTGACAGGCATAGTAGTCACCCCGATTAAATTGGGCGATCGCCGCAGCCAAGGCCAGTTCAGGGTCATCCATTGTTACTGAATATTAAATGTAACTGAATATTAAAAATCACCCATTTAACCCCAAGCCCTCCTAGGGCAAATGTTAACATCCAGTAAACTTTCAGCCTAGTGGAGCAGTTCTTTTGACCTTACGAGTTGCTGTTGTCGGTGGCGGGCCCGCTGGTTCCTGTGCGGCGGAAACCCTTGCCAAAGCTGGGATCGAAACCTATCTTTTTGAACGCAAGTTAGATAATGCCAAACCATGTGGTGGGGCCATCCCTCTGTGCATGGTGTCTGAGTTTGAGCTGCCCCCAGATATTATTGACCGACGGGTGCGGCAGATGAAAATGATTTCCCCTAGCAATGTGGAAGTTGATATTCATCTCGATAATACCGAGGAGTACATTGGTATGTGCCGTCGGGAGATCCTCGACGGCTTCTTACGTCAGCGAGCCGCTTGCTTAGGAACCAATCTCATCAACGGTCGGGTGCTGGATATCAAAATCACCAACAACGGTGACCAGCCCTACCAAATCACCTACTCTGACTTTGCTGGAGGCACCTCCGAAGGCACCCTCAAAACCCTCGAAGTTGACCTCATTGTTGGAGCCGATGGTGCTAACTCAGTGGTGGCCAAAGCCATGGACGCCGGTGATTACAACTATGCGATCGCCTTCCAAGAGCGGATTCGCATCCCCGCTGACAAGATGAAGTACTACGAAGACCGGGCAGAGATGTATGTGGGCAAGGATGTTTCCCCCGACTTCTACGCCTGGGTGTTTCCTAAGTATGACCATGTGGCAGTGGGAACTGGCACCATGCACCGCAACCAAAAGCAGATTAAGCAGCTGCAAGCTGGAATCCGGGAGCGGGCTCGGGAGCGTATTGCTGGGGGCGAAGTGATCAAAGTTGAAGCCCATCCCATCCCCGAGCATCCTCGCCCCCGTCGTGTGGTGGGTCGGATCGCTTTGGTGGGAGACGCCGCAGGCTACGTCACTAAATCGAGCGGTGAAGGGATTTACTTTGCCGCTAAGTCCGGCAGAATGTGCGCCGAAACCATTGTGGCCACCTCCGATAACGGTCACCGAATTCCTACCAGCGCCGATCTTAAAACCTACATTCGCCAGTGGGATCGCACCTACGGGCTCACCTATACGGTGCTGGATATTCTGCAACGGGTGTTCTACAGCTCCGATGCTGCTCGGGAAGCCTTTGTGGAAATGTGTGGTGATCGCGATGTTCAAAAATTAACCTTTGACAGCTACCTCTACAAAACTGTGGTGCCTGCCAACCCCTTGGTTCAGCTCAAGATCACTGCCAAAACCATTGGCAGTCTGCTGCGGGGCAGCGCCCTCGCTCCCTAGCAGTCAAATTCTTTCCACTCCTAGGGGATTCCCCAATTAGGGCAGATGAAAAGTAGCTAAAATCAAAAAAAACTAAAATTATAAAAGCGGGGGTGAATATCGCCCCCGCTTAATTGCTAGATAACTACTTTGGTTTCAGCAAGTTATGACTTCAGTAAAAAATCTAACTGAAGATTAGAACAAGCCGATTTGGGAAAGGATGCCTTGTCCAGTGATGAACTCAGTGGCAAGTCCGATCACAAAACCAAGCATTGCCAAGCGACCATTCCAAGTTTCAGCAAAGGTGTTGAAGCCAAACTTTGGCTCTTGATTGGTAGATTCCATGATTGCACTCCGTAGGTGTTAAGAACTTTAACGTAAGTGCATAATAATTTAATAAATCTGCACCTACTATCCGGCTACGGGTAGATTAACGCCTCTATTCAACTATGGCTAGGGGGCGATCGCTCCGGTAATAGCGCTGCCAACGCCACGACTTGCCTTCCTCAATCACCGGGGCGACCACATGGGCATCAACGGTATTCAGACCAATTTCACGAATGATCAGTTCTAGGGCGCGATCGCCATTTAAATCCTCCGCCCCCGCCAAAACATAACTCACAATACTGTCATTCAGGTAGGCCAGCGCCCGGGTGTGGGTCAGGATCGGCTCTGCTATCCAACCCGTCTCTATCCGCCGCAGCAGAAGCAAAATACTGTATTCTTGCCGCTCAAGAACGGAGCGGCTAAGAAATTTTTGCCACTCGGCTTCATTGGTGCCAATAGGTCGGAGGGGGTTATCCAACCGTAAGCCAGCCACCATTTCCGACTGACCATCGAGATCAATATCCACACAAACCAAGGAGGCGATCGCTGCTTGGTTGAGCCACTGTGGTCTCGCCCCAAGGGCAGCAAAGTAACGTCTCCCCTGCTGGAGAATCAGGGGCTGAATCATCGGTGGGCAGGTGTATTGATAGGTGACGCTATGGCTGGGGGCAGTTCCCTTAGGAACAATCACCAAGTTCTCCATTCGTCGTAGCGCCTGGGGTAACAGTTCGGGCTGGGACTGCTCCACCCGGAAAATCGTGATTGCCCCCAAAATGTCGGAGTTGCCCAGATCGGTGGTTTGGAAAGAAGCCAATACCTTACCAAACTGAATAATCTCAAATTCTCCTTGTTTGGGCAGGGACTGCACCACTCGCCCCAATGTGCCCTCCTGGGTGACCAGATCCCGGGGCGTGATCGCTTCTAGGGTTTTACCATTGGGGGCAACCTGTACCATCAGAAAGGTGGGCTTCGGCTGTACCACCTCCGGTTTACCCACAGGGGCACAGGCCGCCAGCAGAGTTAAAGCCCACCAGTGCCTCCTCAACGCTTGTCCATATCCCATGGCAACTCCACTGGACGACCACGGAACACCTTGGCCATAAGCCAAACACACACTACCACGTACATCATGCCAAAGGTGCCCTTAGCCAAGCCATCGGTGAACTCCGTAAGGGGCAACCCATCCACTGCTGCCACACTGGTCAGCCAAGCCAACATCAAGGCGATCGCCACTTTGTTAGTGTTCTTTGTTTGGCGATCACACCGCTGCCGCAAAAGCCCCAGCACGGCTGGCACCAGTCCAAATACAGGCACTAGGGACAGGTACTGCTGCAACCGCCCCTCCGAGCGTCGCCCCATCACCTAGGCCGTAACCAATTCGGACTTGCGGCTATGACGAATGTCGGCGATCGCCTGGGCATAGTCCACCGCCTTAAAGACCGCTGAACCCGCCACAATAGCATTGGCACCAGCCTCCAGCACCTGCCACGTGTTGTTCGCCTTCAACCCCCCATCTACTTCAATCCAGGGATCTAGGCCGCGATCGTGACACATTTGCCGTAACTGGCGAATTTTGGGCAGCACTTGGGGAATGAAGCTCTGTCCACCAAAACCAGGGTTGACGCTCATAATTAGCACCAAGTCGCATAGTTCCAAAACATGTTCAATTAATGACAATGGCGATGAGGGGTTCAAGGATACCCCCGCCATTTTGCCTAGTTCCTTAATCTGTCCCAAATTACGGTGGAGATGGGGACAGGCATTGTGTTCGGCGTGCACCGTGATCACATCGGCTCCAGCACGAGCAAAATCCGGCACATATCTCTCTGGCTCCACAATCATCAAATGCACGTCAAGGGGCTTGGTCGTGACGGGACGAATCGCCTCAACCACCAGTGGCCCAATTGTAATATTGGGCACAAATCGACCATCCATGACATCCACATGGATCCAGTCTGCCCCAGCCACATCCACAGCGCGGATCTCATCACCAAGACGACTGAAATCAGCGGATAGGATTGAAGGAGCAATGACGGTTGATTTTGGGGCAGACATGGAATTTTTTGGGGGCAGCTTTACTTGTTTTATTCTACGAAAAAGTGCTCCCACTTCACCCCCCAAACCGTACCAACCGGATCGCTACGATCTGTAAATTTTTATTAATTTCTTAGCAGTTCCTGCGACTCCCAGTTCAAGAATCATCGTCCTATTTCCGTTAACGTCAGCCATCGCCAGCCCAGTAAATCATTAATTTTCATTAAAATCCATCCACAATCCGCCTAAGCCTGTGGAAAAAATGTGGAAAACCCTCGATTCCCTGTGGAAAAAATCACCCTGGCTGGGGAAAACTTCGGGCAACCTGTGGAAAACTATTACTGAGTATTTTTACCCTGTGAGAAAAGTGACATCTTTTCCACAGCCTTTTCCACAGGGCAAAATCTTGAGTTGCGGCATCATACAACGATTTGCCAACTTTTTCCACAGTTTCCACAGGCCCTACTACTACTGTATTTAAGTATTTAATTTCTAGAATAGAAATCCTAGACGGTAAGGCAATTTGACTTTGACGATGGCGGTGCTATAGTGGCAGTCCAAACCTACCGACTTGGTTTTTTATGCGGTTCACCTGCTCCCAGAGCCTATTGATCGCCCAGCTAGCTTTTGTTAGTCGAGCTGTGTCGTCCCGCCCGACGCACCCGATTTTGGCAAATATTCGCCTAGAAGCCGATGGCGATCGCCAGGAGATAGAGCTCGTTGCCTATGATTTGAGTCTGGGGATCCGGGTGCGGGTGGCGGCGGAGGTGAATGAGGCGGGTGTTTTGACCCTGCCGGCAAAGTTGTTGAACGATATTGTGGCTAAGCTGCCGGCAGCGGATGTGACGGTCTCGGTGGAGCGAAACTCTCAGACAGCAATTCTCACCTGTGGTGCCGGGCGTTACCAGGTCTATGGCTTAACGGCTGAGGAGTTTCCCGCTTTACCCCAGGTGGATGGAACCAGTCAGAGGGTGTATTTGCCGGTTGAGGCAGTGCTAGAGGGTCTGAATGCGTCACTGTTTGCCTCGGCTACCGATGAAACAAAACGAATTTTGACAGGTGTCCATGTGACAGGTTCGGCAACGGCCATGGAATTTGCTGCTACCGATGGACATCGTTTGTCCGTGGCGGAAGTGGTGTTATTGGATGAGGCTGTGGGAGCAGCTCCCTTTGCTTTGACGGTCACGATTCCGGCTCGAGCGCTGCGGGAATTGGAGCGAATGCTAGCCCAGCAAACGGAGCAGGTGATTGCTGTGATGTTTGATCAGGTGCACATCATTTTTCAGAGCGCCCAGCAGACCTTGATTTCTCGACTCTTGGATGGAGCTTATCCCAACTATCGACAGTTGTTGCCAACCAAATTTGAGCGGCAGTTATCCCTTGATCGTAAGAGTCTGATTGCATCCCTGGAACGGATTGCGGTTTTAGCAGATCAGCGAAATCAAATTGTGAAGCTATCCATCAGCCAAGCGCAGCAGGAAGTGGCTTTGACGGTAGAGGCTCCAGAGGTGGCGACGGGTCGCGAGTTGTTAACAGCGCAGGTGTCTGGTGAGGATTTGCAGATTGCCTTCAATATTCGCTACTTGTTGGACGGATTGAAATCCATGGCAGCGAGTGAGGTGCGACTTTGTGCCAATCAGGCCAATCAGCCGGTGGTGCTGCAGCCGATTAGTGAGCAGAAAGCAACCTATTTGATTATGCCGGTGCAAATCCGGGATTAGGCAGCAGTTGATTGAGCTTGGAGTGGAATCCATGCTATGCCTCCAGCCCCACTGGGGACTGCGATCATTCAGTTGTCACAGGTGTTCACGGTGAGAGGTTTAGCCCCTAGGCCGTAAAATTTGCCGGCCCGGTTCCGCAAGGCTTGTGGCTTGAATTGATGACATGCTCTAGGGCTTGGGGATCTCTAGCTGAATGGCTTGATCAAGCCAATGCCGATTCTTTTGATCCTTACAAGAACATCGCTGCCTTGGGGGGTGGAAAGATCGGAGTTTATTGGTCTTCAGCTTTTCGGGTTACCCAGAATTTGGGGGGTAGATAGAAATCTTAGGTGTCATCTGAGCACCGATTGATCCTCAGTGGAAATTGATTTCGCAGGATGGAATGGTAGTTGGCCCACCCAGTTGTAGTTCAATCGTGCGGCTGAGATAGGACGTCCAATGGGTAGCCGCGCTGAGGTCTTGGGCTTCGACCATTACCCGGATCACTGGCTCGGTACCGGAGGCACGAACGAGGATGCGACCCTGATCTCCTAGGGCGGCGATCGCCCGATCAATGGCGCTTCGGACAAGGTCGTTATCCTGCCAGTGGCGGCGGTGCTCACGGTCAGGAACGGGGACGTTGTGTAGCAGTTGGGGGAAGGCTTGGAAGCTTTGGGCTACCAGCTCATGGAGGGGCGATCGGCGACGCACAAGGGCAGCTAGGTGAAGAGCGGTGAGCAGTCCGTCACCACTGATGCCATAGTGGCGGCAGAGAATGTGTCCCGACTGTTCGCCACCGAGCATGGCTCCCCGCTTCAGCATTTCACCATGAACATATTGGTCGCCCACGGCGGTGCGAATAAAGGTGCCGTTCAGCTTTTGCCAGGCTTTTTCAAATCCCAGATTGGCCATAACCGTGGTGATGAGAGCGCTTTCAGGGAGTTGCTGGTGATTTAATAGGTCTTGCCCCCATAGGTACAGGAGATGGTCGCCGTTGACCGCTTGACCGGTATGGTCAACGGCGAGGACGCGATCAGCATCACCATCGAAGGCAAAACCAAGGTCGGCACCGGTGGCCAGCACCGCAGCTTGCAGGGGTTCCAGATGGGTGGAGCCACACTGGACATTAATGCGATCGCCCCGGGGTTGGTCATGGAGCAGGGTGAGGTGGGCTCCGAGGGCTTGAAACACTGAGGGGGCACAACGGGTAGCTGAACCCCATGCCAAATCAAGAACGAGATGCAGTCCGCCGAGACCATCGGTGAGGGGTTGGATGAGGGACTGTTCGTAGGTGGCAACCAAGTCCGGTTTGGGAAGAATGTTACCCCAGGGGGTGGTGTGTCCGGGGAAGGGGTGGCTGAGGTGTGCCTCAATCGCCTGTTGCCAAGGGTCAGGCAGTTTGTGTCCTCGGGCGTCGAAGATTTTAATGCCGTTATCGGCAGGGGGGTTATGGCTGGCAGAAATCATTAAACCACCGGCCAACTCTGGCTGATGGGCGCACAGGTAGGAGATTGCTGGGGTGGGACACAATCCCAGTTGCCAGACATCCCAGCCAGCAGCGGTGAGACCAGCGGCGATCGCCGCTGTCAGCATAGCACCCGAGGTGCGTGTGTCTTGACCCATAAGAATGGCACTACCCGCTGCCCCCTGTTGACGTAGGATTTCACCGGTGCTGTACCCCACTTGGAGCGCTAATTCAGGGGTTAAAAAACTGCCCACCTGTCCGCGAATGCCATCGGTGCCAAATAATTTGTTACTGCCCATGGGCGCGCTACACTCCAAACCACGCCTTTCATTTCACGGGAGTAGGGGTGTTCTGTCAAGGGCGATCGGCATTCGCCAACCCGAGCCAAAGGCCCGCTCCGTAATTTTGAGGCCGGGGGGAGCTTGGCGACGCTTAAACTCGGCAATTTTAACGAGGCGCAGCACCCGATCAATCGTGCTGGGGGCAAAACCCAGGGCAATCAGGTCGCTTCGGGAGGCATGGCGATGGATGTGATGCTCCAGAATTTGATCGAGGGTGTCATAGTCAGGGAGAGAGTCTTGGTCGAGCTGGTCGGGGCGAAGTTCGGCGCTGGGTGGCTTGGTGAGGATGGATGTCGGGATCTGCGGGCGATCGCGATTGAGCCAGTGGCAGAGGCGGTAGACCATAGTTTTGGGGACATCGGCAATGACAGACAGCCCCCCATTCATATCGCCGTAGAGGGTGCAATAACCAACGGACAGTTCTGATTTGTTGCCGGTAGAGAGCAACAGATAGCCAAACTTATTGGACAGGGCCATGAGGAGGCTGCCGCGGATGCGCGATTGGAGATTTTCTTCGGTGGTGTCGGGGGGGCGATCGCCAAAAATTGACTCCAAACCATGCTCAAAAGCTGCCATATCGGCGCGATGGGAATGATTTGGGTGGCAATGGCTAGGTTTTCCGCAAGGGCCAGGGCATCGGTGATGGAGTGTTCCGAGCTGTAGGGAGACGGCATCAAAACGGCTAGGACATGTTCCGAACCCAGGGCAGCCGTGGCGATCGCCGCTACTAAAGCCGAATCAATCCCCCCACTCAGTCCCAGGACAGCTTGTCGAAAGCCGCATTTGTGGGCGTAGTCGCGCACTCCAAGGACAAGGGCAGCCCAGACTTCGGCCTCCGGGGTGTCAGGAAGGGAGGAGCTCTGGTTGTCCGTAAAAGAGATGAGGTCTTGCTGCTCGGTATTGTAGGTAACCAAACAGGTATCGGGGGCGGCCATGGCAGCAACTCCGAGCAGGGTTCCGGTGCGGGCCCAAGCCATGCTGCGGCCGTCAAAAATCAAATCATCATTCGCCCCCACCTGATTGACGTAAAGTAGGGGCAATCCATGGGTAAGAACATTGTGACGCAGTACATTCTGCCGAAGTTGATGTTTGCCCACCGCAAAGGGGGATGCCGATAGGTTAATCAAAAGGTCTACGGAAGCCGCCGCTAGGTTAGCCACCGGGTTATCGGCATAGCTGCGCTGTCCCCAAAAGTGTTCGTCATTCCAGATATCTTCGCAAATGGTAATACCCAGCCGCAGAGGCTGCCCCCCATCTAGGTGCAGCTCCAAAATGTTGGTGCCATGCCCCGGTGCAAAATAGCGATCTTCATCGAAAACGTCATAGGTGGGCAGGAGCTGCTTGTGGAATATCTGATGTATCCGTCCCCCGAAAAGGTACGCTGCACTGTTGTAAAGGGGTTTCTCGCCGTTTTGGGCCGCTTGGTGGTTGCGCTCAACGGTGCCCACCAGCACGCCAATGCGGGGCGGTAGTTTTTTCGCTAGTACCTTGAGGGCGATCGCCTGTTCCTCAATAAATGTGGCTTCCATCAGCAGATCCCGAGGAGGATAGCCGCACAGGGACAACTCCGGCGTGATCATTAGCATGACCCCTTGGTGGGACATAGCCTCGGCGATCGCCAAAATCTTGCCTGCGTTCCCCGCCAGATCACCAATGGTGGGATTAATTTGGGCGATGCCAAAGATAACGTTCATCGGCCTTCCGGGACAGAAATGGGAGTGCAGCGGCCCTGACACCGTTGGGCGGAGAGGATTTCTAGATTCGGCCGCCCCGTCCATCCCAGCCGTCGTGTTGCCCACAGTCCGTAGACCCAATCGGCCAGTTGGCGAACTCCCGGCCAGGCAGTCCAGCCATAGACCCATCCCAGTCCTATAGCTTTGTAGACTTGGCGAAACACCGCCATATCCCTGAGCACCGTGCCATCGGGTAACAGACCATGGATGCGGCTCATCGCCGTTATGTAGTCAATGCCGCCGTGCAGTGTGGGATCGTAGCTGGGGTCGGCGATATTCACAAACCAGATGGCCCCGCGATCGCGCCCCTGCAAAAACTGCACCTCCTTGAGGCACAAAGGACAGTCCCCATCGTAGAGCAGTTTAAATTTCCAATTATCCACGGCTACGCTTTTGGTCAAAGTTAGTATGTAGACTCCATCTTAACGGATGTCATGAAGGGCGCGCCTATTCCGGGTGATGCCATGGTTAGACGTCGGATGGGCCAGGGATTGACCGCGATACGTCTTGCCCATCACCTCAGGAAGGTTGGGGAATTGATCGTTCAGGGCAGGTTGCTATTCCCAACGATGGGTCGGGGCAGTGCAGCAGACTTCATGATGATTGATGATGATTGCGGGCAACTGAAATCCAAAGTAAGCCCCATCTCCGAACCGCCTTGCAGTTCCTGGGGGGAAGCACAGGACATAGCTTGGACACCATGATTGAAACGATAGCGTTGCTTTAGCGTTGAGAATGGAACAGGTGGAAGCGCTCTAGGCATCGGGCGATCGCCTCGGGGAGTTGGCGGTGAAGTTCTTGGGGCGATCGGGACCAAAGGCGCTGGCTAGGGGGGACATCGAAGGGAAAGCCTTCCCCGGCATCAGCAGTTGGGTCAATTAGTAAAACCTGTTCCGCCCGCTTGCAGTAAAGCGCATAGCCGACTTCGACACACACCTGGGGGCTGAGCAGATTCCCGACCGTACTGACATCTGCCACAAATAACAGACATTTTCGTAAGTGGGTCATGGCACTACTCCGCAGCTTTAGGGGTTCGGTGGTGGATCGGGGTGCTAAAACCAAAGTTAGGGGTAGGCGGGATTGGCTATTGAGTTGGGACGTCGCCTCGATCAGGGCTTGGTGAATGGTCTGGCTTGTTTCTGGACGCTGCACCTGATGACTAAAATAAATGGTTGGCTCCAGGCTAGAAAGCATCTCAATTTTGGTGAAGTAAATTTCGTGGCTAATTAGATCAATATTGGCGATCGCATAGCTGCCGCTGCCCTCAACATAAAACTCCACCACCTCCCCCGCCAAGTACCGCTGAAACCACTCCGAGTCCTGTACCGCCGCGCTTTCATCTAAAAAATCCGCCCGCAGTGCGGACTTGAGTAAGCTATTTTTAGCTAAGCGCAGGTCATGGGGGCGCTGTACTAATGATCGCAATGGTTCATAGTGGGGCACATACCACGCCTTGAGGGGAATGATCGCCATGGATAGGGTTTAGCTCAGAGAATGCGCCATAGGCTAGCACACCTTACCACCCCATGGTTCCCGGTTCACCCTTAAACGGCCCCGTAATCCAGGATGTAATCCATCCCCCGTAAAATCCTCCCGGTTGGGGCGTCACCGTTTCGCCCGCCACTGTGCAGCGATCCATTTTTTGGGCATAAAACGCCACATAGTCTTGCAAGGGCGCAAAAGCCCCTGTTGGATTGGGATAGGCCCATGCTGCTCCAATTGAGAGGCGATCGCCGACCTGGATACTGTAATACTGAGCGATCCCCTTCCATTCACAAAAACTTGTCCGGGATTCGGGGATGAGATATTGCCTTTGAATATCGGCCGGATTCAAATAATAGGTGGGTGGATGACTGGTTTCTAACACCCGAAATGCTCGGATGGTGTCAACAATTAACACGCCATGGAACAGGATTTGAATCGGATCTTGGCAGGACTCCAAACGCGGTGGACGAGGGTAGCTCCAGACCGATTCCTGCTCACGGGAAGAAGAACCTAGGGGCATAACGGCGCTCTCAGGATTACAGCAGGACCATATTACCCCTGGGTGATGGCAATCACACTGGGCATCTGGCGATCGCCAAAAATCGCCCTCGGTCGCAGTAAACTCCGCAACAGCACCCATATTGTCCCCAGTTCCCCCGGTGCATCATGCCGCCGCCACTGCCCCGGGCGGCAAAACAACAACTCCACTAGGGCCCGCTGCCGCTCTAGAGTTAACCCCTCAAATCGCACCCTCACCATGGGAAATCCTCCGTCCCTTCCGGTTTGGATCACTACCGCTTCCAGCTCCAACGACTCCTCCATAATCTGGAGTCGCACTGGAAGGGTTTCGCCGGCCGTCAATGGCGAAATCCCCGCTTGGGTGAGGGCGATCGTTGCCCCCACTTCCGAAAGGTTTGTTGTCACCCCCCATAGGGTGGTATGCCATCCCTCCTGGGGACGAAGCTGGCACAGGGCCATGGGTGATATCTCCAGCCTCACCGTCCGGCGCAAGCCAAACCATTCATAGACATCCGAGCGCGGCACATCCAATAACACCAACAGCGAGACCCCTAGCAGTAATAGATTATAGGCACTCCACAGCCATCCCAAATCCAAGCCCTTGAGGTGATCGGTCGCCGATTCATAGGATGACAATGCCATCAAGCAATTGCCCAAGTTTCGCCACAGACTAATCGCCGTCAACACAAACAGCACCACCAGCGGCAGTGCTAATCGCCATTGAAAGCGGAGGCGATCGCTCTGGGTGCCCTTTGGCGTCACCTTAAAGCCCCGGTCAAAGGGACGAACCATTGTTCGCAGGACGGTCATCGCTAGGGGGACGCACAACACAACATCATAAATATCTGCCAAGAGCGATGATCGTGTCCGGTAGCTTAGCCAGGAAAACGCCGTCAAATGCACCAGATATTGGGGCAAAAAATAAAACACCACTTCCTCGGTACTGGCCCGTACCGGCACAATATTGGCGAAGGAATACACCAGCGGAGCCAGGAGAAAACCCACCCGGGAGACGGCCGTAAACCAGTGCAAAATGCCGGTGAGATGGGCGATCCGCTGCCCCAAACGCAGTCCAACGAGGGTCAACGGGTTTTCCTGAATAAAAAAAGCTTGTAATGTCCCCTGGGCCCACCGCAGCCGCTGGGTTGCTAGGGCTGCCATGTCATCGGGAGCCGCCCCTGCGCTGAGCTTTTCATCTAGATACACCAAGCGGTAGCCCTGTCCCGCCAAGCGTAGGGAGGTGAAATAGTCCTCACTCAAAGAACTGGTCACAAACTCTCCCCCTACCTTCTCCAGTGCCGATCGCCGCATTACAAATGATGTGCCCGCGCAAATGACACTTTCCGCCGCATCCCGCACCGGCTGTACTTGGCGGTAAAACACCTCCTGCTCCGGCACCAAGATATTTTCTAAGCCCAAATTCCGCGCCAATGGGTCAGCACTGTAATAGCTTTGGGGTGTTTGAACCAACGCCACCATGGAATCTTGGAAAAAACCCACCGTCCGCAGTAAAAAATTGCGCGTTGGCACAAAATCGGCATCGAAACACACGATCAGATCTCCCTCGGTCCGGGCGATCGCATGGTTTAAATTTCCCGCCTTGGCGTGGCGATTATCCGGGCGCGTCAAATAATGGCAACCCAGCTCCTCTGCCAACTGCCTAATTTCCGGTCGGCGGGTATCATCCAGTAGATAAATCTTTTTGTGGGGATAGTCCATGGCCTGACAGCCAATGACCGTTCGACGCAGGATAAATTCCGGTTCGTTGTAGGTGGGGATGAATACATCCACCGACGGCACAAATTCTCCCGAGAGCAGGGCTGCAGCATAGTGATCCGCCTCCCTACGGCGATCGCGCACCCGCAGTAACAAAAACAATTGCAGTACCCCACTTACTGTCATCAGCAACTCAAGGGCAAATAATCCCACGCTAAAAATAGCGACCCGCGGCTCATCCCATACCAGGGTGGCAGTTGCTCGCCAAACCACATACCGCAGGGTCAGGGACAACATGATCACCACCACCACAAATCGGGACCACGGGAGCGGCTGGGGTGAAAGGCGCGTTATGGCATAGGTCAAAAATGTTAGGGCGATCGCCGGAATGAGTAGCAACCGAGTTGCCACCGTCGGCACCTGAACCCATAGGGGGGGGACTCCTGTAAATGCTCCATTTGGTGCCAAAGATGGGGCATTTGACCATCGTAGGCAAACCAAGCCGCCACTGCTAAACCGCACAAGGCCACGAAGCTGATCATCAGCAGCGGCAGAACTGCCGGTTGCCAGCGCCAATCATGGGATGGAGTTGTCATCGAGTACCACCACTAAAAATTTATCTGCACAGCCATGCTATCCCTGGGTTGCTAACTGCCCTGTGATCCTGTCCACACTGCCGATTTTTGAATCAGGTTGTCACAGGTTTTGTTGGTGTAATCGCAGCCGAACACAAATTTCTCTTGCCATCCCAGGGGGATTTCCAGTAGATCCCTTGCCCCCGTAAACCCTTGGGACAAAAACAAAATCAGGGCAAAAGAATTAATGATCGCGTGAATATTACGCCACAGTTGGGAGCGATCTTTATAAATATCTGGCACGATCGCCATCGAAAAAATCATCAGCAGCGTCACCAAAATGCCCAAATAAAAATGGGACACGAGCCACGCATCATCCCGCCGAAAAATGGCACCGAAGCCCTGCCGCTGAAATACCCAATCCTGCATTCCCAGTAAAATGACGCCCACGGCGGTTGTAGCAGCAAACACAATCAGCCACATTTTTTGGCGTGTAACAAATAGTAGGACGGCTGCTGCCATGGTGCCTGTAAGCAGCAGCACGATCATCGTTACCTGTAGTGGATCCTTCTCCAGTAACTGATTTTTCAGGATATACTTCACCGATGGATGGAGTAATCCAATTAGGGAAGTCAAAACCACGCCTAAGGCCAAAAAACGCCCAATTTTCAGGTGCTCACTCCCCACATTAGCCGGAATTCCGCTTTTTTTGGACTCTTCTTTTAGCTGCAAGCGCGCTGACGCGTGGTCAAAGCAAAATAGCTCACAATACCAATTAACGGAAAAATTACTGCCACCGAAAATGTAGGATGCAAAATCCGCAGCGCATCATAGAGTTCCACATGGGGGATCGAAAATGCCATGACTTTTTCCTGGAAAGTTGGGGTCTACCTAAGCATATACGAATCCTATCGGTGGACGGATGCATTCCGTTCCGCACAACTGGGGCAGAGCGCGGCGGATTTGAGGAACCCTGGGCGGAATTCAAGAAAATAGGATTACTGACTTGCCTAGCTGCAGCCTTTTCAGATAATATAAAAAAGTTTTCACTACACACACTCAGCAATTTGGGTGCATTTGCATGCCCGCTGAGTGCTAGGCACAACCCAAAGGAGCTACACCGTATATGTCTGTTATTTCCCTAGCCCAACTGTTAGAGTCTGGGGTACATTTTGGCC
This sequence comes from Oscillatoriales cyanobacterium SM2_2_1, assembly GCA_012031145.1. Lineage (GTDB taxonomy): Bacteria > Cyanobacteriota > Cyanobacteriia > Pseudanabaenales > Pseudanabaenaceae > UBA999. Next base: position 82,121 of record JAAUUH010000001.1, read on the forward strand.
ACCAAACCCGGCGGTGGAATCCCAAAATGGAGCCCTACATCTTTACCGAGCGCAATGGGGTGCACATCATCGACCTTGTGCAAACTGCGCAAATGCTAGAAGAGGCCTACACTTTTATGCGCCAAGTGTCGGAGCAGGGCAAAAAGGTTCTGTTCGTGGGCACCAAGCGACAGGCCGCTGGCATTGTTGCCCAAGAGGCCCTTCGCTGTAGTAGTTACTTCGTCAATCAGCGCTGGTTGGGGGGAATGCTGACCAACTGGACGACCATTAAAACCCGCATTGACCGGCTCAAGGATTTGGAGCGCCGGGAAGAGTCGGGAGCCCTCGACCGCCTGCCCAAAAAGGAAGCGTCTGTATTGCGCCATGAGTTGGAAAAGCTGCAAAAGTACCTTGGCGGAATCAAGTCTATGCGTAAGCCACCCGATGTGGTGGTCATCGTCGATCAGCGGCGTGAATATAATGCCGTGCAGGAATGCCAAAAGCTGAATATCCCCATCGTGACCCTCTTGGACACTAACTGCGATCCGGATACGGCTGATTACGGTATTCCGGCCAATGATGATGCCATTCGTTCGGTGAAACTGATTATTGGAAAGCTGGCTGATGCCATTCATGAGGGTCGCCACGGTGCCATGGCGGAAGGTGATTTTGAAGAGGATCTGTATGATTACCCAGCGGCGGCCGGTGATTATGATTCTGAGGTGACTGATCCAGAATTGATTGAATCTGTCTAGGGCGCGTCATCAATTCAAGCTGGAACCCTCGCGGGATCAACGCTGCCGTGCCGGTCAAATTTTGCGGCTAGGGGCCTAAGCCCTTTGCATAAGGCATGAGTTGACAGCTCAATGTTGACAGCCCCTAGTTGAAGACATAACTGGTGATCGCCCTCTTTTGGACATTAACCAAGGGAATGCTTATTCTTTGGGCAGCGTTCAACATCATCGACTAAAAAACCCTCTGAAAACTGTGGTTTTGGGGATCTCCAAGATTTCCGCTCTTTAAATTTACCCACAGTTTGGACGGTAAAATTATCCCGAACTCTACTCACATCCTGGGGGCATCGGTGACACCGGCAAGAACCATCTGTCTTGGCTTTGGCGTCGTGATCTTAGTCGGAGCAGTGCTGTTGATGCTCCCCTTTGCCACGGTAAGTGGGGAGTGGAGTGACCCAATTACAGCGTTATTCATCTCCACATCGGCCGTGTGTGTGACCGGATTGTCTGTAGTGAATGTGGGGGAGTACTACAGCTTTTGGGGACAATTGACGCTCCTGCTCTTGGTGCAGGTGGGCGGATTGGGGTACATGACCACCAGCAGTATGTTGCTTTTGCTAGTGGGGAAGCGCTTTAGCCTGCGCGAGAAAATTACACTTCAGCACGCCCTGGATACTCCCGGACTGCAGGGGGCATTGCCCTTGGTGCGCTCCATTATTGGGATTACGCTTATTTTTGAGCTAAGCGGAGTTTTTTTGCTGCTGCTGGTTTTTGTGCCCCAGTTAGGCTGGACTGCTGGTCTGTGGCAGTCTATTTTCCATAGTGTGAGTGCTTTTAATAATGCCGGATTTAGTCTTTTTGCCAATAGTTTAGAAAACTACCGCCAGTCCTTGCTGCTCAATGGCACGATCGCAATCTTGATTGTGCTGGGTGGCATCGGCTATCAGGTTATCTTTGAAGTGTTTCTTTGGATCCAATCCCGTTGGCGTGGAGGGCGGGAGATGCTTTTATTCAGCCTCAGCACAAAGGTGGCAGTCAGCACGACGGCTGTCTTGTTGGCCGCAGGCATGATCGCTATTTTACTGACCGAATTCAATAATCCGGGCACACTCCAACCCCTCAATTGGGGCGACAAGGTGATGGCTGCCTGGTTTCAGTCAGTAACAGCGCGGACAGCGGGGTTTAACACCATCAACAATGGCAACATGACCCAGGCGGGTTTATTTTTTACAATCGCCCTGATGTTTGTTGGCGCCAGCCCCGGGGGAACGGGTGGAGGGATCAAAACCACAACCACTCGGATTTTGCTCAATTGCACCAAGGCAGGTGTGTTGGGCATCGAGCAGATCACCCTATTTGCACGACAAATTCCGCATCATCTGGTCGTTAAGGCCACGAGCGTCGCGGTGGGTTCGCTGTTGGTGGTGATTGCCTCCACCAGTTTCCTAGTGCTGACAGAGCCGAAGGAATCATTCATCAATCTGTTTTTTGAGTCCATGTCTGCCTTTGGCACAGTGGGGCTTTCCACGGGGATCACCGGTCGCATTTCGCCATGGGGACAGTTAACGATCATTGGCACCATGTATATTGGCCGAGTGGGAGTCTTGCTGTTAATCTCCGCACTCTATGGTCGCCAACGCCCAACCTTGATCCGATATCCTGAAGACACCCTTTTAGTAGGCTGACATGAACTTTCCTTCCTTTGGTTTTGGTCGCAAACGGCGAGTCGAAGATCGGCATTTTATGGTGATTGGTCTGGGGCGCTTCGGGCAGGCAGTGGTGCGCACCCTCATCGATCTAGGGTTTGAGGTCATGGGTGTTGACTGCGATGAAAAAATTGTTGAGCACCTAGTAGCTGAGCAGTTGCCCATGCCGATTGTGTCGGTTGATTCCACCGATCCCTTAGCCCTAAGGCAATTGGGGATGCAGGACTTTGATACCGTGATCGTGGCCATTGGAGATGATTTTCTTGAGCAGAGTGTGATCACCACCCTGCACGTTAAGGATTTGGGGGTTCGCCATGTGGTCGCCAAGGCGTCCTCTGATATTCATGGCACGCTGTTGAAAAAAGTGGGGGCAGATCAAGTGGTTTATCCCGAAAAGGAAATGGGTATGGAGCTAGCGCGATCGCTCACCCAGCCCAATATTCTTGATCGGTTAGAGCTGGACGCTGACAACAGCATTGTGGAGGTGCCGGTTCCCAATGAATATTTCGGTAAGACGATTTTAGAGCTGGAATTACGTCGTCAATATAATGTCAGCATTCTTGCCGTGGAAACCAATGGCAAATATGATGTGAATCCCAATCCCAGTATGCAGCTCCAAAAGGGCTCGTCAATTATTTTGATTGGCACTAACCGCGATATTTGTCGCCTTCCCATTGGCTGTGCTGTCTCCGATCTTCACGCCTTTTCGGGAAATCAACACCGATAGTTGCCGTCGGCGCGATGCCAGATCTAGAACGTTAATGTGATCATATTGATGTGATCATACTCCCGTGATTTGGGATTGATCAAATTGATCACTAGGTTCCTCATTGCTGAAGATCATCCCAATGGAATTAGCAGTGGTGATATCGTTTGGCTACTCTGGAGCCAGATTTAGGAGTACGACACTACTTTAATTGGCGAAATTAGTCTGGGCAACTCTCCGTGGGGTCGTGGGTACGAGCGGCGATCGCGACTTGTAGTACACTGATTTACATTACTTCAAAGAATTGCTAACTGAGTGCCCCTATGGAATCTGCATACCAATTGGCATGGCTAGTCCCTGTATTTCCTTTGCTTGCGGCATTGGTGACCGGGATTGGGCTGATCACGTTTACTAAGGCCACCAGTCGCAGCCGCAGCTTCGCATCGGTGCTAAGTGTTTCGTCGGTGGCAGCCTCAATGGTGATGTCGTTTTGGCTACTCTGGAGCCAGATTCAGGGGCACGACGCCTACACCCAGAGCTTTGAATGGGCCCAGGCAGGCAGCTTTCACTTGAATATGGGTTTTGTGGTCGACCACCTGACAACCATGATGTTAGCGGTGGTGACCACAGTGGCGTTTTTAGTGATGATTTATACCGATGGCTACATGGCCCACGATGAGGGGTATGTGCGGTTCTATGCCTACCTCAGCCTGTTTAGCTCTTCGATGATGGGCTTAGTGATTAGCCCAAATTTGGTGCAGGTGTACATTTTTTGGGAATTGGTGGGGATGTGTTCCTACCTCTTGATTGGGTTTTGGTATGACCGAAAGGGGGCGGCGGATGCCTGCCAGAAGGCGTTTGTGACCAATCGTGTGGGTGACTTTGGGCTGCTGCTGGGGCTGCTGGGGCTTTACTGGGCAACCGGCTCCTTTGAATTTACGGAAATGGGCGATCGCCTTAAGGAACTGGTGGAGAGCGGTGCCCTGAGTAGTGGCTTGGCCGCACTGTTTGCCATATTGGTGTTTATGGGCCCAGCGGCCAAGTCGGCCCAATTTCCGCTCCATGTGTGGCTGCCCGATGCCATGGAGGGCCCAACACCCATTTCGGCACTGATCCACGCCGCAACGATGGTGGCAGCCGGGGTCTTTTTGATTGCTCGGATGTTCCCCGTGTTTGAGGAATTGCCGGTGGTCATGGGCACGATCGCCTACACGGGAGCATTTACAGCATTTTTGGGGGCTAGCATTGCCCTAACCCAAAATGACATTAAGAAGGGCTTGGCCTATTCCACGATTTCCCAATTAGGCTACATGGTCATGGGTATGGGCGTGGGGGCTTACGGTGCTGGTTTATTTCACCTGATGACCCATGCCTACTTTAAGGCTATGTTGTTCTTGGGGTCGGGCTCGGTGATCCATGGCATGGAGGGCGTGGTGGGCCACGACCCAATTCTTGCCCAGGACATGCGCGTTATGGGCGGCTTGCGCAAATATATGCCGATTACCTCGGCGACCTTTTTGATTGGCACCTTGGCCATCTGCGGCATCCCTCCCTTTGCGGGTTTTTGGTCCAAGGATGAGATTCTAGCGAGCACCTTCGCGGTGAATCCCGTTCTTTGGGCAGTGGGATTTACCACTGCGGGGCTGACAGCGTTCTACATGTTCCGCATGTATTTTATGACCTTTGAAGGCTCGTTCCGGGGAACTGACGGGGCGCTGCTCGCAATGGTGAAGGCGGAGGTTCTTGCTGCTGCCGATGCCCATGGCGATCATGATGACCACAGCCATGGGTCAGATCACCATGCCCATGAACCCCACGAGTCACCCTTTACAATGACGTTTCCTTTGATGGCATTGGCAGTGCCTTCGGTTTTGATTGGACTCCTGGGAACGCCAGTGGGAAATTATTTTGAAGCGTTTATCCACGCTCCCGGTGAGACGATCGCCGAGGTGCCTGTGGAAGGCTTTACGTCAGAGTTTCTGTTGATGGCGGGTAGTTCCGTTGGAGTTGGGCTCCTGGGTATTTCCCTAGCCATCTTGATCTTCCTGCAGGGTAAAATCTCTTCGGATAAGATTGCCCAGTCTATGGAGCCGTTATATCTGTTCTCAAAGAATAAGTGGTATTTGGATGACCTTTATGAGCGTGTCTTCGTCACCGGTTCTCGAAGATTGGCTCGCCAAGTCTTGGAAGTAGATTCCAAGATTGTAGATGGGGTCGTCAACTTGGCTGGTTTCTCGGCAGTGGTTTCTGGGGAAGCCCTCAAATATTTTGAGAACGGTAAAGCTCAGTTCTATGCGCTGGTAATTTTTATGGGCGTGCTGGGGCTAGTGATTTTCACCTCCGTATAGTGTCGCCTCCATGCGAATCTTGGTTCTCAATGCCGGTTCCAGCAGTCTCAAAACAGCGTTGTTTACAGATAATGCGCAGCAGACTGGTTTAATCGATTGGACATACCAGGCGGGGCACGCCCATGTTTCTCTTCAGTCCGATGCCGAGGAGAATGTGGCGGTGGTGGCAGTGACCTCCCGTGGAGATGTGATTCGATCGCACCTGCAAGCCCTATGCCAACAGGCACCGGATGGCGTCGGCCACCGGATTGTCCATGGGGGTATGGACTACTGCGACAGTGTGCGGATCACGGCGGCAGTTAAGGCTGCTATTGTCCGAAATGCGGCATTTGCGCCCGTCCATCACCCGGCCCATTTGGAGGCGATCGCCGCTGTGGAGGACGTATTTGGTCAAGAACTGCCGCAAGTTGCGGTGTTCGACACGGCATTCCATGCCCGGATGCCTGCTGCCGCCGCCGCCTATCCCATTCCCTATCACCTCTATGGCGAGGGGGTGCGGCGCTATGGGTTCCATGGCACCAGTCATCGCTACGTTGCGGAGCAGGCGGCAGCTTTTTTAGGGCAATCCTTGGCGGCGCTGCGGTTGGTGACTTGTCACCTGGGTAATGGCTGCTCCTTGGCGGCGATCGCCCAAGGTTATAGCATCGACACCACCATGGGGTTTACGCCCCTAGCGGGATTAATGATGGGAACGCGATCGGGAGATGTCGATCCCGGTCTGTTGCTGTTTCTTTTGCGGGAGCGGGGGCATACGGGCGAAAGTCTGGATCGGCTCCTCAACCGGGAGTCGGGGCTGCTCGGCATATCGGGGATCAGCAACGACCTACGGCAGATTTTGGCAGCGGCAGCAGCGGGAAATCAACGGGCCCAGTTAGCCTATGACATGTTTATCCATCGGCTGCGATCGCACATTGGCGCTATGGTTGCTAGTCTTGGGGGACTGGATGCCCTGATTTTTACCGCCGGGATCGGTGAAAATTCATCCAAAGTCAGGGCCGACACCTGTGCTGCCCTTGGTTTTTAGGGATCCACATCGATGCCGAAGTGAATCGGAAGCCCCAGCGCCCCTGTGCTGATATCGCTACCCCTACCGCGCCTGTGCGGGCCCTAGTGATTGCCACCCAAGAAGAGCGAGCGATCGCCCAGGAATGCCTGCGAGTTCTCGGATAGCACTCAGCCAATTCCCTGAAAGTTGTACAGATCCGTCACCACCTGCCGCCAGCCGCGCACCAAATCATCCAAGATGCGCTCCCCCTTCGCCGCCGTTGCTGCCGTTGGGTCGCCGATGGTACCACTTCGAGAAACGTCATCAGTCAGCCACGAGAAGGGATGGGCCCCCTCCAAACTGAGGCAAGAACTGGGAATTTGGGGATATTCTGCCACCGCCCGCTCCAGTCGCACCAACTCAGGATCAAGCGCCAGCATCAGACTGGTTTCCGCATCGCCGCCGTGAATACCCAGTTCGTATTCCTTGGCAGTCAATAGACTTTTGGCCAGATCCGATGCTCGCCAAACAAACAGCGGAAACACCCAAAAGTCCCGGTACCTGCTGTGCAAATCCCGTGCCACCAATTCCAAAACCTGGGGTTGACCGCCATGGGCATTGACCAACGCCAACTTGCGAAACCCCGCCCGATATACCGACTCGCCCACGTCCGTCAGCAGGGCCAGAAGGGTTTCTGTCCGTAAACTAATGGTGCCCGCAAACCCCAGATGCTCCGTTGATTTGCCATAAAACAGGGTCGGCAACACATAGGCCGCAATTTCGGGAGCCAACTCCGCCACGGCACGACATACCACCCCTGGCGATCGCCCCATCCACCGCCAAGGGCAAATGATAACCATGCTGCTCAATCGCCCCCCATGG
>JAAUUH010000093.1 GCA_012031145.1 Oscillatoriales cyanobacterium SM2_2_1
ATCGACCACACGGTTGCCGAAGTTGCTGCGTTGATTCGCCAGCCCGAGGGAATCATGGCCATTGATGCCAAATCCGTCACCGCTTTTTATTTGGCCCTGCCCTTCCTTGCTGCCTAGCCATGAACCCCATGCTCCCCCCCCTGCTGCGGATTGATCACCTCTGCGTACGCTTCAAAACCGCAACTGGGATCACCCCAGCTGTAGAGGATCTGTGCCTCCAGGTTGCCCCCAGCCAAACCGTGGCGATCGTGGGTGAATCTGGCTCCGGCAAATCGGTTACAGCCTTAGCCGTGATGGGACTACTGGATGGCAATAGCCAGACTGCAGGGCACCTGTGGTGGCAGGAACCCGCCAGTGCCCCCGTGGATTTGCTTGCACTTTCGGCAGCCCAACGCCGTCGCTACCGAGGGCAGCGGATCGCTATGATCTTCCAAGAACCAATGACCAGCCTCAACCCCCTGTTTCGCTGTGGTTATCAGATCCAAGAATCCATTCAGCAACATGCTCAGATCGGTTCCGCCGCTGCCAAGGAACGGGCGATTTCCCTGCTAGAGGAAGTCCAATTGCCTAATCCCCAACAGCTTTATGACCGCTATCCCCATGAACTATCGGGTGGGCAACTGCAACGGATTATGATTGCGATCGCCCTGAGTAGCAATCCGTCCCTCCTCATTGCCGACGAACCCACCACCGCCCTTGATGTCACAGTTCAGGCGGCGATTCTGACACTCCTCCAACAGGTGCAGCGGCAGCGGCAAATGGCCCTAATGTTCATTAGCCACGATTTGGGCGTAGTTTCCCAACTGGCAGACCGGGTGGTCGTCATGTACCGTGGTCGCCATGTCGAAGATCAGCCCAGCCGCACCCTTTTCACCCAACCCCGCCATCCCTACACCCAAGCCCTGATTGCCTGCCGTCCCCAGCCTGAGCCTCAGCGCCAGATCTTGCCCGTAGTCAGTGATTTCATGACCGAAGAGAGCGGCATCCCCACGGCCAAGCCCCTTGACCCCAAATTCAATGTCTGGGTGACGGAGGGCGATCGCGCCGACCGATTAGCCCAACTGGCCGGCGTGCCGGACTTGCTGACCGTCGAACATTTGCGGGTTGAGTTTCCTGTGCGCAACCCCCTAGGGGCCACGCAACGCTATTTCGTGGCGGTGCAGGATGTAAGCTTCGGCATCCGCCGTGGTGAAACCCTTGGCTTGGTGGGTGAATCCGGTTGCGGCAAAACCACCCTAGGACGGACGCTGCTGGGCTTGATCAAGCCTTCCGCTGGTCAGATTACCTTTGATGGGCAAAACCTCTCCCAGCTTTCGCCCCCTGCTTGGCAAAAACTGCGGGCCGATATGCAGCTCGTTTTCCAGGATCCCTATAGTTCCCTTAATCCCCGTTTGACCGTGGGCGAGGCGATCGCCGAACCCCTGTGGGTGCACTGTCGGCAAGAACGGTTTCAGCGCTATCGGCGGCCCGCCGCCCGCAGGGAACGAGTCGCCTATCTTCTGGATCGGGTCGGGCTGCCCGTCGTCGCCATGGATCGATTTCCCCACGAATTTTCCGGCGGGCAACGGCAGCGGATCTGCATTGCCCGTGCCCTTGCCCTCAACCCCCAGTTGGTGGTGGCCGACGAACCGGTTTCGGCATTGGATGTATCGGTGCAAGCCCAGGTGTTGAATTTGCTGAAGGAGTTGCAGGCAGAATTTGGCTTGACCTACTTGTTTATTTCCCATGATCTGAGCGTTGTCAAATTTATGGGCGATCGGATTATGGTGATGAACCGAGGAACCATTGAGGAACTGGATACGGGCGATCGCATCTACCACCACCCCCAGTCCGACTACACCCGCACACTAATCGCGGCGATCCCTCATTTGCAGACCCCATGGAACCCCAGCACCACCATCGGGTCTAATGATTCAGTCCAGTCCTAGGTAGACTAAACGTAGGGCGGTGACATGCGCTCTCAAAATAAATCTGACGAACCTAAAGAACAACCAACGGGGGATAAGAGATGAGCACAGGAGCTTGGGGACAGCGGCTAAAGCGATCCTTAGCCATTAGTTTGGTGGGATTTATCACCGCCCTGGCATTGCAGCCTTTACCTAGCGTGGCCCTATCCATTGGCGACCTGCTGCGGGTGCTGCCATCTGCCATTCAAATCATTCAACTATCCAATATTTCCGATCGGGATGAAGTGACCCTAGGAGCGCGGATCAACCAGCAGATTTCCCGCGAGGTTCGCATCAGCCGCGATCCCAATGCGAATCGTCTCGTGCAGCGCATTGGCCAGCTTCTCTCTACTAGCCTAGAACGCCCCCAGATTCCCTACACCTTCCAAGTTGTCGATGATCCCGACATTAATGCCTTTGCCACCATGGGTGGCTTTGTTTACATCAACACAGGCACGATTGCCGCAGCGGATAATGTGGCCCAACTAGCTTCGGTGGTAGCCCACGAGATCGGGCACATTGAGGGTCGCCACTCCCTAGAGCAAATGCGGCAACAGGCGATCGCCCAGGGGATTGCCAGTGTGGCCGGGGTGGCGGACAATCGCTTGGTGCAACTGGGAACCGCCATCGCCCTACGGTTGCCCAATAGCCGTGAAGCCGAGTTTGATGCTGATCGCCGGGGTCTAAATCTAATTACAAATGCAGGTTTTGCCGCTCGAGCCATGCCGGACTTTATGCAAAAGCTAGCCCGAGGCGATCGGGGCAATGTGCCGACCATGTTTAGCACCCATCCGAACCCCAATGACCGCATTGCTTCCCTGAATCAACAAATCGCCGAGCGCAATCTAGTCGGCGGCGACGGTTTAAACGATCAGGATTATCAGCGTATTTGGCGATCGCGCTTTGGTCGCCGGGGATGAACCACTCGTGGCTCGTCTGTCAGCTCGGAGCCCGGGAGCACTATGCCATTCCCCGCGTGCTACACCAATTGGGGCGGCTTGGCGAATTGTATACCGACCTGTGGGCTCCCCTTCCCTCTCCATGGCGGCAACTGCCAATAACCCGACTCCGGGATCGCTACCACCCCCAACTGGCGGAAGGAACGGTGATTGCCCCCAATCTCTCTTGCCTGAGCCACGAAATCAGCCTGCGCATCAAAAAACGCCGGGGTTGGCAGGAAATTCTAGAGCGGAATGCTTGGTTTCAGTCCCAAGTGGTGCGATCGCTGGCTAAACGATCACCGACTCCTACCCCGCCAGTCCTGTTTTCCTACAGCTATACGGCCCTTGAACCCTTTCGCTATGCCAAGTCTCGCGGCTGGAAGACTGTCCTAGGGCAAATTGATCCCGGGATCGTGGAGTCCCAACTCTTGCAACGGCTGGGGGAGTTGGACAGTCCTCCCGAATCCTACTGGCACCATTGGCATCAAGAATTGGCGACCGCCGATGTGGTGGTGGTCAATTCCCAATGGTCTCGCCAAGCGCTGCTCCAAGCTCAAGTCCCTGATCATCGGATCCGCGTGATCCCCCTAGCCTACGAGCCTGCCCAGTTTGGGGCACCTAGAACCTATCCCGATGCATTCAGGGCGATCGCCCGATGCGGATTTTGTTTCTGGGGCAAATTAATCGTCGGAAGGGAATTCTGCCGCTGCTTGAGTCCCTCAACTCCCTCCAAGTACCTTTCTGGGAATTATGGCTGGTTGGGGCCCTGTCCCTCCCCATTCCCGAGCCGTGGCAGCAACACCCCCAAGTGCGCTGGTCAGGTCCTGTCCCTCGCCAAGCAACGGCCCGTTTCTACCAACAGGCCGATGTGTTTGTGCTGCCCACCTACTCCGATGGCTTTGCCCTGACCCAACTAGAAGCCCAAGCTTGGCATCTACCAGTGATTGTCTCCCCCTATTGCGGGGATGTCGTCCGGGATGGCGAAAATGGGATATTGTTGACAGAAGTTTCAGCCCCAGCGATCGCCCATGCCCTGAATCGCTGCCTTGATGCCCCTAGGTTGCTAGCGGAGATGTCGGCGCGATCGCGCAGTGCCGAATTTTCCCTTGCCCGCCTTGCTCAGCACTTAGCCACCCTCGACCATGATCTTTCTTGACTTTCCGGTTCTGTTGCTCCTTCAAATTGCCCTCATTGGCTTCGGTATTTTTTGGTTACTACGGCGAAATGATGAACTGCCTCTAGCGATCGCGGGCTTTGTGTTCTATGTGGCCTCGTACCGTTACTGGGCCGTCACCTCCGGTCTCTCTAATTGGGTTTTGGTCAAAGAATTGGGTGGCATGATTGATGATGGCTATGCCCTGATTGCCCTTAATTACATTGTCCTAGGGCAGTTGATTTTGACCCTTTCCTATGTCTGGACAACCCGCCTACCGCAGCGTCGAGCCGTTTTGGTAGAGTCCCCATCTGAGCCCATTGGAGTTTTAGAATGGCTCCGTCCCCGTGCGCTATTCCTTGGTATGCTCTGTTTGCCGTTGGTGTTGGTTGCTCGCAATCAGGTCGCGAACCAAGTTGCTGCAGGGCAGACCCTTTCGTTTCAAGTTAGCGGTTATTTACAGCTATTCCCCATGGTGTTGATTGGTGTCTCCCTACTTGCATCGGTGCTGTGGTGCCATGGCGCACTCAGAACGCCAGTGCATCGCACTATGGCGGCAATGATTATTCTTGGTTCTGTTTACCTGACTTTCGGTCCCTCAGCGAGGTTTCAGTTCCTTGGGTTAATCATTGGCTGTGGCATTGTCTTTGCCGCTTCCCTGCGTCCCCGATGGAAATTGTTAGCCATCAGCGTATTCCTGTCAGTCGCTATGGTCAGCTTTGCGATCGCCGGGGCCATGCGCGGAGGGGATCAAGTGGTTGATCTGCAGCAGTCGGCCCTAGACCGAGCGCTCACAGCAGAGGATGGTAATATGCTTGATGGTTTTGTGATTCTCGAAGCTGTTTATCCCCGCTATTTAGACTTCCGCATGGGGGGAGAGCACTTTGAGATCCTGTTGCGTCCTATCCCTCGCGCTCTTTGGCCCGATAAGCCCGTTGGTGGTGGGTACTTGGAATACTTGGGGCTGATTGACCGAGAAAGCGGCTTCACCTTGGGCGTTTCCCCAACTCTGTTTGGTTCCTTTTATGCCGAGGGCGGCGTGCTGGGAATTCTCATTTTTTCGGCGCTCTACGGCTGGCTCTTTGCCAAGGTTCACAACTATGCTCATCACGTGCAGCCCTATGCCGGGGTCTTAGCTAAGTCCATACTTTGCTCGATCATCGTGCCCCTATTACGGGGCGGCGACCTACCTGGGGTTTATGCTTGGTTGGGGATGGCATTCTGGCCCTGCTTCCTGTTTTTTTGGTTCCAGCGCCACAAGCTGGCACTTTGGACTCAACCCACGCCAAACTCGATCATGATAAATAAGTAGTCCTCGAGATCGGGGAGCATAAGGCGCAATGCTTCGCCGCAGGCTTCTAGGGTGGTAGGAGCAAGGGTGAGGGGATCAATCGGATGGAGGCGCTGCCAAAGTTGCCGCAGGGCGACAAAGGTCATGGGTTCTTGCCAGAGCAGATGGAAGATCAGCAGGGAATTGGCAAAGAGGGTCAAAGATTGGGGATCGGTACACCCTAAAAAGGGGCGCATGTCCAAGGTTAGTCCATGGGCAACCGTCTGATCGAGGGCGGCGCGAAATTTCTCGGTACGCAGTACTGGCTGAAGGTAGATGGTAGCGGTCTCCCAATCCGTGGGCGGGCGATCGCCCGCTGAACTGTAGGACGAGGGCACCTCAGCCCGCCCACACCAAAAATCGAGGAGACGATGCACGGGGTGGAGCAACTCAAAAGTGTGGAGCAGTTGCTCAGGGGTCGCCGACTCAAAGGCCACTTGGAGATAATCCGGTAGATCCTGACCCGGTTTAAACAAATTACGCACATTCCAGTGCCGCCAGTTGACCATATCGATTAGATCTAGCTCGGCACCCCGCAGCAGATCAAAAAGATCCAAAATTGTAAATCCCTTATCCCCTTCCAAAATGTGGTTAGCCAGGAGGGTATCCTTCTCTCGCCCCTCCTTACCGCGCCAAGTGCGGGCATGGAGCTGGGTAGTTTCAGCCAAGGCATCGAGGGTTTCCGTGGCGATCGCCACGGCAGTTTCTTGGTCGCAATCGGTTGTGGCTCCCAGGTAGGCAAAGAGTTCCTGGGCACGGAAGTATTCATGGCGCTGGTACTTGCTGTGCAAATTGGCCCGGATTACGCCCCGTTCGGATAACACCGCCGCCATGGATTGCAACCCAGCTTGGGGATCGGGCAGCAGGTAGAGGGTTTCATGGCAGTGGATGTAGTCAAAGGTTTGCCCCAGTTCTGATAGCTGTTCGAGGGGCATAGCATAGAGCGCCACATCGGTATAGCCATACTTGTCGAGCCGCTCCCGCGCCACAGCTACCGATGCTGGCGATAGGTCAATCGCCGTAATCTGGGCTCCCGGATTGGCTAGGCACAGTCGGAGGGTGGTCACCCCTGAACCACAGCCAGCGTCGAGAATCTGCAGTCCCTCACTGGGCACGTAGCGTCCATCGCGGCGGTAAAAGGCATTGGCCGCACAGTAGGGGAACTGCATATTACTATCGTTTTTCGGGAAATAATCTAGGGGGGTGGCGGGGTAGGGGGCGTAATTAAACTGCTCACGCACGCGCTCAAAAATATCCATCGTGTCCGAACCGTCTGCCATAACAACCCCACGGGCCCTAAACTGCCTCTATTCTGATGGAGTGTGGATCTCTTGGCAATATTCCGCCACCACCTGGGCGATCGCCCCCCGCAGGTCGAGGCGTTTGGGCGCAAAGGGGGGTTGCTGGGCGCTGAGACCAATGAGGTCGTGGGTGACCAAAATTTGCCCGTCACAGTCCGCACCGGCACCGATGCCGATGGTGGGAATGACTAACTGCCGAGTTAGTTCCGCGGCTAGATGTTCGGGAATGTGCTCTAGGACGATCGCACTCACCCCCGCTGCTGCCAAGGATTGGGACTGCTGACGAATTTGCTCCGCCGCGACTGGATCTTCCCCTTGCTGCCGATAACCCAGTCGATGAACCGACTGGGGCGTCAGCCCCAGATGCCCCACCACAGGTATTCCCACCTGCACCAAACGGCGAATGGTTTCCACCACCTCGGGATAGCCGCCCTCAAGTTTGACTGCTTGGGCAGTGGTTTCCTTCAGCATCCGTCCTGCTGCTAGAAGCGCCTGTTCCGGGCTGGCTTGGTAGCTCAAAAACGGCAAGTCCACCACCACGATCGCCCGGCTGACCCCTCGACACACCGCCTGGGCGTGATGCACCATCATCTCTAGGGTGACGGGGAGGGTGTTGGCAAAGCCAAGGGTCACCATCCCTAGGGAGTCGCCAACCAAAATCAGATCCACACCCGCTTGATCCAAAATTTGGGCGATCACAAAATCCGCGGCTGTCAGGGCCGCAATCCTACGGTTTTGTTGTTTCCAGCGGGACAAATGGGCGATCGCCGTCGGCATGAATTCAGCTACAGTACTCATTAATCAACCTATTATGACCAACCATGACCATTCAAGTCGGGCAAAAAGTACGCATTCGCACCTTCCGAGACAACGTTGGACGGGAATTACAAACCAAGACTGGCACCGTTGGTGTCGTTCAGGCACCTAAAATTGTTGATGGTGGCAAAATGGGCTTTGTGGTGACCTTTGGTGACAACACCGCCAGTTGGTTCTTTGCCGATGAATTGGAAGCGGTGCTGTAACCTATGACCCAACTGATCACCCTGCTGGGAAAGGGTGGGGTGGGCAAGACCACAGCGGTGATCGCCTTGGCTCGAACTGCTGCTCGCACTGGTAAACGCACACTGCTAGTCGGGCACCTCAATGGCACCCGGTGGGCCGAACGATTGGGCTGCCCCCTCCCTGATACCCCCCAAGAAATTGCACCCCAACTTTGGGGAGTCCAGCTTTCGGCTGCCAGTCTGCTGGCGGACTACTGGGAAAAGATGAAGGGACTAGAAGCCCAGTATTTAAGAATGCCGGTGCTGCAGGAAGTCTTTGGGGCTGAATTGGGGATCTTGCCGGGAATGGATGGGGCCCTCACCCTCAGCTATCTACGGGAACGCTACGACGAGGGGCAGTACGATTTGATTATCTACGACGGCACTGGCGATGGGCAAACCCTGCGGATGTGGGGCATGCCGGAAATTCTTAACTGGTACCTGCGGCGGTTTCGGCAAATTTTAACCGGTTCTGCCCTCGGCCAAGCCCTCTCACCGTTCCTTGAACCGATGCTGCGCAGTGTTTTACAGGTGTCGATGCCCACCGATTTAGGGAGGTCGGGCAATAAAATGACCAGCCTCCTCGATCGCGGACAGTCCGCCGTAGGTGATCGCACCCAAGTTTTAGCCTACCTTGTCACTAGCGATGACCCAGAGGCGATCGCCGTGGCCCAGTTTCTTTGGAGCAGTGCCCAGCAGGTGGGGCTAACCGTCGGTGGCGTTTATAGCCATGGGCAGGTGCCAGCAGATGCCTTTGCGCCCTTGGCGATCGCACCCTTTGGATCTGACCCGAGCGCCAATTTACCCCTGATTCCCGCCAATTCTGCCCCCGCCGCCATCACCCTCGATATTCCTGCTTGCCAAGCCCGCCTCTATTTGCCCCACTTCGATAAACGCCAAGTTAAGCTCACCCAGATGGGGCCCGAAATCACCATCGAAGCTGGTGATCAGCGGCGCAATTTATTTCTGCCGCCGGAGCTTAATGGCAAACAGGCCATCGGTGCCAAATTCCAAGATGGCTATTTGATCATTACCTTTGGCTAGCTATGCGGTTGATCGCCCCCCAGCCCCTCACTGCCGTGGACTTTGCCCCCTTTGGGCAGGTGATTACACCGATTGAAGACCACCAACCCTATGACCACACCGCTGCCCAACTGCACCTCGGCGCTGGGATTCCCCGCTTTTACCTGATGCGCCTCCCCCAGCGCCCCAAAACATTTCACTACCTTACCCGCCATTGCCTGTGCACCCAATGCCTCGGAGCGGTTACCGGTGCCCCTTGGTACCTCGCCGTGGCCCCGATGGGCGATCGCCCAGCCCCGACGACATTATGGTGTTCCTGATCAGTGGGCCCTGTTTCCTTAACCTGTATCGGGGAACCTGGCATATCGGCCCCTACTTTGACACGCCCACCATGGACTTTTACAATCTGGAGCTGAGTGATACGAATTTGGGCGATCGCCAAAAATTTCCCCTTTCCCAGCCCTGCGAAATTAGATGAAGAAATATATTGTTCTCTTGAAGAAGCTTAGGAATTCCCAACGCCCTTAGTAAAATATCGGCATAGCGTTTTACAAACTCCGTGGTTGAACCAATTTTGTTAGGCATTTGCTTGGGCTTGATTTTTATTACCCTAGGGGGGCTATTCTTTGCAGCTTATACCCAGTATCGTCGTGAGCCATTGCAGCAGAAGTAATTCCGCACGATTCTAGATCACTAACTAGAGGCTAGAGACTGCCATCATTGAGCTGTTGAGTGCTTTCATGGCGAGGGTTTCAGCCCCTAGTCATTAAAATTGAAGGGCTCGCAACGCTCACCCCGTAAGGTTTCTAGCTTGAAGTGATAACCCACCCGAGTCAGTTAGGGGGAGAGAACCTGAAATGCTGCCGCTAGGTCATCGGCATAGACGGGACGAAACTCTTGGGGACGGCTGAGAATCTCTAGTAAGGCCGGTGGCACGCTACCCGTGAAGGGGTCAAGGCTAATCAGCAAGTAGTCTACTGGTTGTGATCGCCCCCTTAGTTCCGCCAATTGGGATAGCTGCCATGTTCGCGGGCTGCCACCATCGATGACCCTGTTTTGCCATGACCGCCCATACAGCCCGAAGGGACGCAAGCCTACGCCGTATAGGGTTTTGGGTTGGTTGCTTGGCAAGGACTGCACCCATTCATAGATCTGGCTGGCTTTGGGGCCGGGGGCAAATAGGATGTGATCAAAGCCCGGTAGTCCATCGGGGCTGCGGTAGGTGAGTAGTTGCACAATCACGGCCAGCCCAACCGCGATTACCATGGGACGCACCCATTTTTGGGGCAGCCCGACGTGTGCAAAGTTAAGCAGAGTCGGATTTTCACAGGCATCGGCTATGAGCCCATGCCACGGAATTGGGAGACTCGCCAGTGCCATCCCCAGCCATAGCATTCCCGTCAGGGGCACCATAATGATGCCGTAGCGCAGTTGCAGGTAGGAGGTACTGCCGCCAGCAAATTCCAAACGATAAATGCCATTGGGTGTAACTATAAAAGCGGCGATCGCCACGGCTAAGAACCCGGCTACCAAACGCAGTTGGGGTCGATGCCAAAAGAAGATTAGGGTCATAACAACCGTGGCGATCGCCAGAGCCAAAGTCACGGATTCCGGTCGCAGGATGTAAAGGTCGGGATTGGTTAAATTACGCAGTACGCTAAGCTCCATGGAGCTCGCCACCAGGGATGAATCAAAAATTTTGCCCATAGCCCAGAGGTTGCGCCCATACCAAAATCCGCCCAGGAGCAGCGTCAGCAACCAGAATATAATCTGCACCCAAATTAAACTAAATTTCTCTCGTCTTTCAACTTGATCCCCCCATAACAGACCAAGGAGCAGACCGCTGATCCCGAGCCCGTAGTAGGCGGCGTTGGGCTTAACCCCCACCCCCACCCCCGC
>JAAUUH010000094.1:0-2500 GCA_012031145.1 Oscillatoriales cyanobacterium SM2_2_1
GGCACGTACTTCCGCACCAGGTTGCGATGAGCCGACATCGAGGTGCCAAACCTCCCCGTCGATGTGAACTCTTGGGGGAGATCAGCCTGTTATCCCTAGAGTAACTTTTATCCGTTGAGCGACGGCCCTTCCACGCGGTGCCGTCGGATCACTAAAGCCGACTTTCGTCCCTGCTCGACTTGTTGGTCTTGCAGTCAAGCTCCCTTATGCTTTTACACTCTACGGCTGATTTCCGACCAGCCTGAGGGAACCTTTGCGCGCCTCCGTTACCATTTAGGAGGCGACCGCCCCAGTCAAACTACCCGCCTGAAACTGTTCCTCCCCCTGCTTCAAGGGTGAAGGTTAGAATTCTAGCCCTGCCAGAGTGGTATCTCACCGTTGACTCCATTCCCCCCACAAGAGGAACTTCTAAGTCTCCCACCTATCCTGCGCAAGCAGAGCCCGAACCCAATTCCAAGTTATAGTAAAGCTTCATAGGGTCTTTCTGTCCAGGTGCAAGTAGTCCGTATCTTCACAGACAATCCTATTTCGCCGAGTCTCTCTCCGAGACAGCATCCAAATCGTTACGCCTTTCGTGCGGGTCGGAACTTACCCGACAAGGAATTTCGCTACCTTAGGACCGTTATAGTTACGGCCGCCGTTCACCGGGGCTTCAGTCGTCAGCTTCGGTTACCCTGACCAACTTCCTTAACCTTCCGGCACTGGGCAGGCGTCAGCCCCTATACGTCGTCTTTCGACTTTGCAGAGACCTGTGTTTTTGGTAAACAGTCGCTTGGATCATTTCACTGCGACCACCTTTCGGTGGCACCCCTTCTCCCGAAGTTACGGGGCCATTTTGCCGAGTTCCTTAGAGAGAGTTATCTCGCGCCCCTTGGTATTCTCTACCCACCTACCTGTGTCGGTTTCGGGTACGGGTGGCTGCATTCATCGCTACCTAGCTTTTCTTGGCACTACCTTTACCAAATGGAGTCCGTAAACTCCTCCCAATCCAGTTAGGGCTTGGTTATTTCTTATGCGTCCCTAGTTTGCTCCTGCAGTCCAGTCAGGGAATATTCACCCTGTATCCATCGACTACGCCTTTCGACCTCGCCTTAGGTCCCGACTAACTCTCCGCGGACGAGCCTTCCGGAGAAACCCTTAGGTTTTCGGGGTATATGATTCTCACATATATTTGCGCTACTCAAGCCGACATTCTCACTTCTGTTTCGTCCACGTCTGCTCACGCTAACGCTTCTCACTACTGCAGAACGCTCCCCTACCGATTATCTCTAATCCCACAGCTTCGGTGCATTGCTTAGTCCCGTTCATTTTCGGCGCAGGAACACTTGACCAGTGAGCTATTACGCACTCTTTTAAGGGTGGCTGCTTCTAAGCAAACCTCCTGGTTGTCTCTGTATTCCCACCTCCTTTACCACTTAGCAATGGCTTGGGGACCTTAGCTGGTGATCTGGGCTGTTTCCCTCTTGACCATGGAGCTTATCCCCCACAGTCTGACTGGCATTGTGTGCATCTGGTATTCAGAGTTTGATTCGATTTGGTACCGGTCTCCCAGCCCGCACCGAGTCAGTGCTTTACCCCCAGACTATAATCAATACCGCTATGCCTCAACATATTTCGGGGAGAACCAGCTAGCTCTGGGTTCGATTGGCATTTCACCCCTAACCACAGGTCATCCGCCGATTTTTCAACATCGGTCGGTTCGGCCCTCCACTTGGTGTTACCCAAGCTTCAGCCTGCCCATGGTTAGATCACCCAGGTTCGGGTCTATAAACAGTGACTATCGCTCTTATCAAACTCGCTTTCGCTTTGGCTTCGACATTCCCGTCTTAACCTGCCACTGCCTATAAGTCGCCGGCTCATTCTTCAACAGGCACGCTATCACCCGTTCAATCGGGCTCTAACTGCTTGTAAGCCTACGGTTTCATGTTCTATTTCACTCCCCTCCCGGGGTTCTTTTCACCTTTCCCTCGCGGTACTTGTTCACTATCGGTCACAGGGTAGTATTTAGCCTTACGAGGTGGTCCTCGTGGATTCACACGGGATTTCTCGTGTCCCGTGCTACTCAGGATTCAGCTCGTTAACTTCCTCTTTCAACTACGAGACTCTCACTCTCTTTGGCGTACCTTTCCATGTACTTCGTCTAGATTCCGCTATCCTTTATGCTGTCCTTCAACCCCAATCGGTCTTGCCAATTGGTTTGGGCTTCTTCCCGTTCGCTCGCCGCTACTTAGGAAATCACTTTTGTCTTCTTTTCCTCCAGCTACTAAGATGTTTCAATTCGCTGGGTTCGCTCGTACTCATCTATGTATTCAATGAGCCGTTTCTGGGTTGCCCCATTCGGAGACCTGCGGATCTATGCTTGCTTCCAACTCCCCGCAGCCTTTCGTGGGTAGCTACGTCCTTCGTCGCCTCCCTGTGCCTAGGTATCCACCGTAGGCCCTTTGTAGCTTGACCTCTCTTGTCTGTACTACTTGCTTTCTTTCTCTTTACTATGCAGTTT
>JAAUUH010000094.1:5000-10517 GCA_012031145.1 Oscillatoriales cyanobacterium SM2_2_1
TTGCTGAGATCCATAAGTGATTTTTAGTAAGTCATGGGTAATCGAGATTAACTGTAGCGGTTTTTGAGCGATTTAGAGCCCGGCGTACCACTCATAGCCCAGATCCTCCCAAGTTCCGCGTTGGGATTGGAGTGTTGGGGTAAGGCGAATTGCGGTGACCCATTTGCTTTGTTTGTAGCCAAGTTTGATGGGGGAGGCGAGGCGAAGCGGGGCTCCGTTGGCGATGGGTAGGGGTTGATAGTTTTTTTCATAGGCGAGAAGGGTTTGGGGGTGCAAAGCAGAGTCAAGATCCCAACTTTCGTAATAGCCATCGGCAGAGTAAAAGTAGGCGTAACGGGCTTGGGAATGTGGCTGGGCAAGGGGGAGAAGGTCGCGCAGCCGGATGCCACCCCACTGAACAATGGCGGCCCAACCTTCAACACAGACATGCCGGATGGTTGTAGAGGTGTAGGGGAGTGTGTGGAGATCATGGAGGCTAAGGGTGAGCGGTTTTTGGACGGAACCAGTGATCTGGAGACGATAGGTATGGGGGTCGAGGTGGGGTGTAAAGCGGAAAGTGTTGATCAGGAGTTTTTCGGGCTCGATGGCACTACGGGGGAATTCAGGGGTGAGGGAGTGGGGTTGGAAGAGAAGGCGTTCGACGGATTCGTTAAGGGGTTCGGTGGCTTTGCCAATCAGGGATTCGGTAAGCGCACCAAGCCCAATGGTGAGGATGCCAGCGCTGCCGAGAAGGAGGAAGCGTCGGCGTGGAAGTGGTTCATCGGGGTAGGGGTCGCTATGCATAGATGGGGATATGGGTACTGCCTGTATGGTAGGGCATGGGCTAGACTGGGGGTAATAGTCTAGGAGACTTTGGGCTTTGGATATTTTGCGATCGTTGCCAGTGGGGTTGTATCTGGAGCAACCGGGGACATGGCTGCATCATCTTGATCCGCGCCTAAAATTATTTTGGTTGTTGACATTCTTGCTATCACCTTTTTCGGCCAATGTTGGTTGGCGAACGGGAGTAGTGGTAGCACTGGTGGGAGTCACGTTGTCGATGGGACTGCCGTGGCGGGTGTGGCGACAACAGATGGGTTTGTTGTTGTTATTGGCAGTGATGACATTTGTGTTGGCGTTGGTGTCGCCGGATGGGTTTGTGGTAACCCAGCAGCCCCGTCGCCCCCTAGGGGATGGGGGGTTGCCTCCGGCAACAGACTTTCGCTATGTATTACTGGAGGTGGGGAATTTACGGGTGACGCAACGGTCTCTGGATTTGGCGTTGCGTATAGGAACGTTGATTTTTACGTTCCTATACGGGCCGACCTTATATCTGTTAGTGACGGCTCCAGAGGAGATTACTACTGCGGTGGGAGTACTGGCTGGTCCCTTGGGACGCTGGCGCTGGCCAGTGGTGGAGGCGGTATTGACATTGACGCTGGCATTGCGATTCGTGCCATTAGTGTTGGAGGAACTACAGAATTTGGTGCGCGCGGTGCGAACGCGGGCAATTCCTTGGAAACGCCTCGGGTTAAGGCGATCGCTGCGGATTTGGCTGTTAGTGGCGGAGCGGTTAGTGCGGAATTTATTTTTGCGCGCGGAGCAGACGGCCGCTGCAATGCAAGTACGGGGGTTTACGTCTGCGGAAGGGCATGATGTGAAGTGGCATCGGCTGCAGTTCGGCTGGGGGGATCGGCTGCTGTTGGTACTGCTGGGGTTAGCTTGGCTGATTCGGTGGCAGTGGGGTGGAGCAGTTTAGGAGTTGATAGGCAATGGCTATGACTGGGATGAATACGGTGCGGTTTCAAGTGCGAGGAATGCGGTGCGCAGGATGTGTGGCATCGGTAGAACGGCAGTTGCGGAGCTGTGTGGGGGTGTCGGCGGTAAGTGTGAATCTGGTGACATCCCAAGCGACCGTGGTAGGTCAGGTGGCGGGAGATGGAACCGCATGGGTGTCACAGTTAATGACACGAGTGGAGGCAGCAGGTTTTGAAGCGGTGTTGACGGAAGGGCTGCCGGAGGAGTCCGGGGGGCAGGTATGGGAACCGTTGGTGTTGGTGGGAGTGGCGCTTTTGGCCCATGGCGTGTCCCTGCCATGGGGAATGGTGTCCCACGGAGTACTTGCGAGCGTGGCACTGGTTTGGGGGGGGCGATTGCTCTTGGCAGATGGGGTGCAAGCGGTGCTGAATGGAGCTCCAAATATGAATACGCTGGTAGCGTTAGGGGCGATCGCATCCTATGGGCAGAGTGTGGTGGCGTTGGTGTGGCCCCAAGGGGGATGGATGTGCTATTTCGAGGAACCGGTCATGCTTTTGGGGTTTGTGCGGCTGGGGCAGTGGTTGATGGATCGGGCGAAGTGGGAATCGGCAACAGCAATTCAGGCATTAATGGCGTTGCAACCGACGACCGCGCGGGTGGTACAGCATTTAGAGACAGAAGAGACCATGCGAGAGTTGCCCCTAGCTGAAGTGCGAATGGGCGATCGCCTGATGGTAGTTCCTGGGGAGAGGGTGCCAGCAGATGGTGTGGTGCTATCGGGGACGACAACAGTGGATGAGTCAATGCTGACCGGAGAATCGATACCATTGGTGAAGGCAGCGGGAGCAACAGTGACCGGGGGAACCATAAATTTAACTGGGGCGCTCACAATGGAGGCGACAGCGGTGGGTTCCCAAAGTGTACTGTCCCAGATGGTAGCCTTAGTGGCAGCAGCCCAAATGCGTAAGTCACCGCTGCAGCGGCTGGTGGATAAGGTAGCAGGAGCATTTGCCACAGGGATCTTGCTCCTATCGCTCGCGGTATTGCTGTACTGGCTTTTAGGAGCGGCGATCGATGGGGCAGTGGCCTGGCGACGATCAATAGCAGTATTAGTGATTGCCTGTCCTTGCGCGCTGGGTTTAGCCACCCCAACGCGATCGCGGTTGCTTCAGGATGGGGAGCGACCCATGGCATTTTGCTCAAAGGGGGTGATTGCTTGGAAAAGGCTGATCGCCTTTCGATGGTAATTTTTGACAAGACAGGAACCCTAACCCAGGGTTGTCCCCAGGTAACTGATAGTCTCTCTCTAATTGAGCCCCAGATATTTTGGCAATGGCTGGCCAGTGCAGAGGTGACATCTAACCATCCCCTGAGTCGGGCGATCGCTGCCCATGCTGCCGAGGAGAATATCGCTTTGGTTTTAGTGAACGATGCCCAGGTGATCCCCGGTGAAGGCATTTGTGCCGAGATTGACGGGAACCTGATTCGTGTCGGTCGTGGACAGTGGTTAGAGCAACTAGGAATAGAACTACCGGGGTTGGTGCGATCCCAAATAAATACTTGGGCAATCGCTGGTAAAACGGTGGTTGTCGCTGCCCGGGGGGCAAGCTGCATTGGTTGCTTAGCAATTGAAGATCCGGTTCGTCCCGATGCAGTTGCAGGAGTCGAAAAGCTTAGGGGTATGGGGTTAGCGGTTGGGATGATGTCGGGCGATCGCCCAGAAACGGCACTCGTGGTTGCCCGGAAAGTTGGCATTCCAGCATCCCAGGTATGGGCTGAAGTTCGCCCTGAAGAGAAGGCTCAGCGTATCACCCAGCTAGAGTCCCAAGGGCAGCATATAGCCATGATCGGCGACGGTATCAATGATGCCCCTGCCCTTGCTGCCGCAACGTTGGCGATCGCCCTAGGGTCGGGAACGGATGTAGCCATGGCTAGTGCCGATGTGGTTTTGGTTCGTCCTCAACTGACCCAAGTTGGAACAGCCATTAAGCTATGCCGAGCCACCTATGGCAAAATCCGCCAAAACTTAGTCTGGGCATTTATTTACAACTGCTTAGGACTTCCCCTAGCTGCGGGATGCTTTGCCGATCAATTGGGTTGGGAACTCAATCCCGCGATCGCCGGACTCGCTATGGCGCTCAGTTCAGTGAGTGTGGTTCTAAATTCCCTAGTATTACGGTATCAGCGATTCTAAACGGCTCGCCAGGCGGAAGGAACATTAGGCTGGCCCTTAGTCTGACTGGACTGGACAAAACACTTTAGGAAACATTTTATAGCTGTAAGTAACTTGGTTAGGACGGGGTGCAGGGGTGAAACCCCTGGCAAGGGGCGCAGCCTCCAAACCCTCTTTTCCTTCGATGTCGGAGCCTACCCGAAAATAGCTATACATTTCGAATTACATTTCGAACAGATTGTGTGGTTCGCCAGTCGATAAACCTAAAGTCCTAACCCGTGGGAAAATCAACATAAAAATTCCCTTTATCACTCAACATTCATCAAAAGCTTCTAAATCCAAGAGATGTTGATATGGCTCTACGAGGCTAGATCCCATGAATGCCAAAGAACGCAAGATGTGCCAATCCCTGAGGCTTTCAAATGCGTTGTTGTATTCATCTTTTTCTAGACGTTCAGCTATGTTGGCAACATCTTCAGCGCCCAGCTTTTGAAGATCTTCCTTGAATTCGATAGATAGTTCAGCGTTGGGTTCCATGGTGACATCTCGCTCGTGTTCCCCTACCTTAGTACGGAGAGAGAGGGATTCGAACCCTCGGTACGGAGTTACCTGCCGTACAACAGATTAGCAATCTGCCGCTTTCGACCGCTCAGCCATCTCTCCAGACGCTAGGCACATTATCATAACAGATAGCCTCAACCCTGCCAATTTATTTCGGGGTCTCAATTTTGGGGGCGATAGGTTCCGCGGGTTTTGGTTCGGGTGGCGGAACGAGAAAGATGATGCCAGCAAGGACGACAAAACTGCTGATGCCGATGATTGCCGGCAGGGCACGATGGGCAATGGACGGACGGGGAATGAATGGCTCGACGTCGAGGAAGGGTTTAAGCTCAGCAATCGAGTGGCGATCGCCACATAGCTGGTCGAGACTCTCAACCAAGTCAAAGAGTTGCACCAAACTCAGGTGGGTTTCTAGCGCTTCCGGTGATGCTGCCGCAGTGCCACCTAAGGCGTCATCCAATGTGACGTGCAGGGTGTGACAGGTTGCTTCGGGCTTGAGGGTAACAGCACCGACATGGACGATCACGGGTTGCCCCAATTGCACTCCTTGGGCATAGGCTCCAACTGCCTGAATCAGATGGATCAGGAGATCACGCCCACCCGTAATTTTGGCTTGGTTGTGATAGAACTGACATTCAAAGTAGGTAATCAGGTTTAGGGTGCCACCATCTCCCCCCAATCCTTCAACCCTAAGATTGCAATTAGGGGCAATGTACACGCGCTGCACGCTCATCGACGCACTCCCTGCCGCAAACAGTACCACAGTCGCGCGGTACCGCTGGTGCCACTACAGAACAACAACTGAATCAAATGCTGCTTTGCAAGGGCACGAAGATCTTCAGTAGAAACGGAGAGCCCCGGTCGCATCCGACTGCGGTATAGCTCAGCAAATCGCTGATAGTAAAGCTCAAGGTACATTTGGTTTTGCTGTAGTCCGAGGGCTTCGATTTTTTTGTTCCTGCACCTGCTGCTCGGTCGTGACCAATAGCCGCAGGATGGTACTCATCTGACTTGCCATAGCACAGGTGAGGCAGACCAGTGATTTT
>JAAUUH010000017.1 GCA_012031145.1 Oscillatoriales cyanobacterium SM2_2_1
TAGCCTATACCCTGTCCCAACCCCGTGACCTATGGCCAAAACCTATCGGCTCTCCCTCGCCAATGTCTATGACCGCTTTGCCTCCGAGCTCAGCCCTAAGCATCCCCTGCGCCCCTTTACCTCCCAGTTTTTTACTCCCGATCCCAAAATTGCCTATGTGGCGGCCGATGGCCGTCACCAAGGACGGGTGGTGATCCACGACCTCAAAACTCAAAACGCGGAAGCCGTCACGCCCCCAGGTTTGACTGTCCATGACTTTCGGCTGGCCCCGGGACGCGATCGCCTGATCTTTAGCGCCACCGAGCAGGGTGAAAACCCCCTAGACCAAAAAATTTACCGGTTGAAGTTGGGCGATCGCCAAGCCCCAGCCGAGTTGCTATTTGACAGTACCGACTATCAGAACTTCAAATTTGACCTGGCCCCCAACGGTGAAACCCTAGTCGTGCAGCGTCTTAGCCGTCGCCAAGCCGGTCGCTACGGACTGTGGATCGCCACCCAAAATAAGCAACCCCATCCCCTGGAAAATCAACCGGGTGGTGAGTTTATCATTGCCCCCGATAGTGCCTCCGTGGCGATCGCCCAGGGGGAAGGCGTGGCCATCCTCCCCCTCGAACCCCGAGCCCAACCCCTAGACTACCTTCCCCGTTTTGGCACGGTGCTGAGCTTTGGCCGTACCGGGATCATGGCCGCCATGGTCAAATTCAATAAGGACTACACCCGCTCCCTGTACTTAGTCAATAATCAAGGTCTGCAAAAGGAACTGCTAAAGGTCAGTGGGCAGGTGATTGCCGCCCAGTTTAACCCCCAGGAAACCAAGATCTACGCCATTTGCACCGACCTCAAGCAAGCGGGAGAGCTCTTTCAAGAGTTTCCTTACCTCCTAGAAGTAAACCTCGCCGATGGTAAGAGCCAACGCCTCTACGACCTGCCGCCGCGCCAAGGAGTCCTAAACGTAGATTTAGCCATCGCCCCCGACGGTCGCTACCTTCTGATGTCCGCCAACGGCACCCTCATGCTGCGGGCCACCGATGGGGCATCTGCACCGATCGTTTTTGCCAACCCCGGAGTCAAACCCCACTGGCTGCCCTAGGGGTTGTTATTACTATTTAGTTGTTATAGCTGTAAATAACTTGGTTAGGACGGGGTGCAGGGGTGAAACCCCTGGCTGGGGGCGCGTCCCCCTTTTCTTTTGATGTCCGAACCTACCCAAATATATAGCTATAGCTATTTCAGATTTATTTGAGACAATCTCGCCCTCACCCCCAGCCCCTCTCCCATGAAGGGAGAGGGAAGTAATAATACTCAAGACAACTATAATTGTCTCGCTCTTAATTAAATTGACTATATATTCAGGGATGTAAGGACGAAGCCTGTTTAAGCACAGACTCTATCACTTCGCGTAAACCGGTGGCGTCAGACAAGAGTTTGCGGATGCGGCTTTTCAACCAACCCCGGCATTTCTCAATATGATTTAGATCCGGTGAGTACGGCGGTAAATATAGCTATAAATAGATTCATAGCAAAAGATTCAGCCCCCGGCCCGTAAAAAATAACGGGCGCGGCACCACGCAGCCGCAAAGCTTCTAGCCTGAATTAGTGAAGCCCCCTAGGCAAATTCTGGACGGCCAACGGACATGAAGTGGCGCTGGGAACTCATCTCTGGCTCTCCTTCTTGGGGCTGGCGCTGGCGATAGGTATTATCTGACAGCAATTCCCACGCCTGGCGATTATCCGCCAGGACAATATCTAAAATTTCCTTAAGCTCCCGCACTAGTCCGGGCTCCTGGATCGGCGTGATCACCTCCACCCGCATATCCAAGTTGCGGGGCATCCAGTCCGCACTGCCAATATAGACCTCCTCCGAGCCGCCATTGCTGAAATAAAAAATGCGCGAGTGCTCCAAAAAACGCCCAATTACGCTCACTACCCGGATGCGATCGCTCAGGCCCGGTACCCCTGCCCGCAAGCAGCAAATGCCCCGCACGATCAAATCGATGTTCACCCCCGCCTCAGAAGCTTCGTAGAGTGCCGTAATGATTTCCGGATCCACTAGGGAATTCATCTTGGCGATGATGTAGGAGTGGTAACCCTGTCGCTGGTGGCGCACCTCCCGGGCAATCATCTGGAGGAAGCGATCGCGCATGTTTACTGGAGCTACCAAAAGCTGTTCGTAGTCGCGGTGGCGGGAAATACCCGTTAAGTAGTTAAATAAATTCAGCAGATCGTTGCCAATGTCTTCACGGCAGCTAAACAGCCCCAGATCGCTATAGAACCTGGCGGTGCGGGAATTATAGTTCCCTGTGCCGATGTGGTAATAGCGCATCAGGTGATCGCCCTCCCGTCGGATCACTAGGGCGGTTTTGGTGTGGGTTTTTAGCCCCCGTTTGCCATAGATGACGTGGACGCCAGCATTCTCCAACTTGCGCGCCCAGATGATATTGTTAGCTTCATCAAACCGGGCCTTCAGTTCCACCAGCACTGCCACTTGCTTATTATTCTCAGCGGCGCGAATGAGGGCATGAACGATGGGCGAATCCCCGGAAGTGCGGTACAGGGTTTGCTTGATCGCCAGGACATCCGGGTCATCTGCCGCTTCTTCGATAAAACGCTGCACCGTGGTCGTAAAGGACTGATAGGGATGGTGCACCAAAAAATCTCCCTGGCGAATGGCATCGAAGATCGTGAGAGGTTCCTCGGCCAAAAACTTCTTGAGCCTTGGGTGGGTCACCGATCGCCAGTCGGGAAGCCGATGCTCTGGTAGGGGCAGCCCCGTCAGTGCCATCAGGGAACCGAGTCCCAGCAGATGGGGAATGTCATAGACATCGGTTTCGGCAATTTCAAGCCGTGCTATCAGTTCGGCCCTAATTTCCGGTGGGGTGCGATCGCTCAGTTCCAACCGCACCACGGGGCCAAAACGTTGCTTACGCAGCTCCTGCTGCAGCGCCGAAATCAGGTCATCCGCTTCTTCTTCTTCAATATCCAGTTCGGCATCGCGGGTGATGCGAAATTCATAGCACTCTTCGGGAGATGCGACCATTCCCGGAAACAGCATCTCCAGGTTATGGGCCAGCACCTGCTCCACCGGGACAAAGACCATTGCCTCTGGCAGGGGAATAAAGCGGGTCTGCAACAGTGGCACCTTGACCCGGGCCAACTGCCGCTCTTGGGAATTGGGTTCCCGCACAACCGCAATCATACTCAGGGAAAGGTTCGACACATGGGGGAAGTGGCTTGGCTCAATTGCCAAGGGGGTCAGGGTCGGAAAGATCCGCTCCCGAAAATAGGAACGTAGATAGTCTCGCTGCTCCCCAGTCAGCTCCCCATAGTTTTTTATGAATACCCCCTCCCGGGACAGTTCGGGGCGCAGCACGGCGCCAAAAAAATCATGCTGCTTGTGCACGAGGGGCTTGAGGGCTTGTTGTACCGCCAAAAGCTCGGTCTCAGGGGACAGTCCATCGGGAGTCAGGGTTGCGATCTGCTGGACAATGCGGCGCTTGATACCCGCTACTCGCACCATGAAAAATTCGTCTAAATTGCTGCTAAATATCGCCAAAAATTTCAGGCGCTCTAACAGTGGGGTTCGGGGATCTAGACCCTCAGAAAGAACCCGTTGGTTAAAAGCAATCCAACTCAACTCGCGATTAATTAAATGCTCGGGCTTGGTCAGTTCCGGCGGACGAGATGGCAAGGGTTCCACAGCAATGTTTTTCTAGCACCACCCTAACGCTACCAGATTGCGGTACCCCCTAATCGCCTGCCACCACAATCACCGTCACATTATCGCGCCCGCCATGGGCCTTGCTCTCATCAATTAATGTCTGCACCGCAATGGGACAGGATCGGGTGTTTTTAAGAATTTCACCGATCCGGGTGTCGCTCAACTCTTCGGTCAGCCCGTCGCTGCACAACAGCAGGCGATCGCCCGGTTGCCAGTCAATAGAGCGCGCTTGGATGGGTTTGATATCTTCACGCCCCAGGCATTGCAGCAGCATGTGCCGCCAAGGGTGGACGCGGGCTTCCTCTGCCGAGACCGCCCCGGTCAATACGGCCCGGGCGATCCAAGTATGATCTTCACTGAGCTGTTCCAGTCTGGTATTGCGAAACCGGTACAGTCGCGAGTCGCCAATGTGACAAAACCACGGCGTGTCCTGCCAAAAAACCACCACTACAAGGGTTGTCCCCATATCGGCTCGGGCTGGGTTGGCGGCTTGGTCTCTCAGGATTGCCAGGTTGGCCTTGCTCACCGCCTCTTGCAGCAGGACTTCAGGATGGGACTCCATCTCCCAGTGGGCATCTAAATACTCGCTAATTGTATTAGTGGCAATACTGCTGGCGACTTCTCCCCCGGCATGGCCGCCCATTCCATCCGCTAAGATGACAAAACGGAATTGTTCATCAATGTGGTGGTAATCCTGATTAGCTGTGCGAACACAGCCTGTGTCTGTGCCGCCGGCGATGATTCGCATCATAGGGTTGGTGGTGCTCAATTTTTGTCTTAGTTTAGTGGATCCGCTCGGTACGGGCAATCAAACGCACCATTGACCCCAGCCAAAAAAGGGCGATCGCCCCCGCAATGACCGCTAACCATGTCCAACCGTGAATTAATAGCAGGGTGGCCGTGATCAAAAACGCCGAGCCCACCACTCCATAGATCCCGCTTTGCCCAAGGGTGCTAATGCGGCGTAAAATTCGGTCGGTTTCCTGGGAACGCACCCGTAGGCGCAGGTCACCACTCTCAAGCTTGGCGATGGTCTCCTCAATGCGACGGGGTAACGCAAAGGCCGAATTGCCCGCCTGGGCTGCCTGCCGCCCCAGCTCCCCGAGCAGAACCGAAGATAGGGGGCTGTTATTTTTGTTGTTGTCCATAAGCATCACCGCATAGGGCTTGGCAATCTCTAAAAAGTTGAAATTCGCATCCAGTCCGCGACCAATACCCTCCAAGGTTGAGAGTGCTCGCATCACAAAAGTAAAGGTGGCGGGAAATCGAAATGGCTGATCGTAGGCAACCTCATAGAGGTCGTCACTAATTGCAGCAACGGAAACTGGGCGATCGCCGTCCCACCCTGACCGCCCCCTTCCATAAAATTGTCCAATAAATATTGCACGGAACGACGAATCGGGCCAGGATCGCCGGTAAGCTCAAGGGCACCTAAATCCACCAACGCCTGAATCACCGCATTGGCATCTTTACGCGCGACCCCAAAAAAAACCCCTAGGAGTTTTTCTCGGGTAATGGGCTGAATTTGCCCCATCATGCCAAAGTCGTAAAAGATCAACGCCCCCTCAGTTGTGACCGCTAAGTTACCCGGATGGGGGTCAGCATGGAAAAAGCCGTGGTTTAACAACTGCTCCAAATAGGATTCTGCCCCGAGCCTCGCCAGGGCTTTGGGATCCAGTCCGGCAGCACCGAGGGCTTCATTATTACTAATCTTAATTCCTGGCAAGTACTCCAAGGTTAAGATCCGGCGGGAGGTATAGCGCCAGTAGATGCGGGGAACTGCGATTTTGGGGCGATCGCGAAAATTACGACGAAACGTATCAGCATTGCGTCCCTCATTGAGATAGTCTGCCTCCTGATGGAGGATTTTGCGGCACTCTTCGTAGATGCCCACCCAGTCTCGGCCGCGTCCATAGCGGGGGTGGGACTGGAAATACTCCGCAATCCGGCGCAAAATGCTCAAATCCACTTGAAAGAGCCGAATCAGACCAGGGCGCTGCACCTTGACGACCACTTCCTCTCCATTGAATAATTGCGCCCGATGAACTTGCCCTAGGCTAGCCGCAGCAATGGGGGTTGGGTCAAAGTGAGGAAATAGGGACTCAAGAGGCTTACCCAGTTCAATTTCGATGGTACGGCGCACCTGTTCAAAGCCAAAAGCCGGCACCTTATCCTGAAGTTTTGACAGTTCTTCAACCGATTCCGTTGGCAGGATGTCCGCCCGGGTAGAAATCAGTTGTCCTACTTTGATAAAAGTCGGCCCCAATTGCAACAGAGCCTCACGCAACCAAGCCGCCCTTTGACGGATGCGTTTCTTTACCCGGATGGCCGTTTTGCCACCCACATAGCTCCAATCGTGGCTATCCAGCCAAATCATCCACAAAAAGGTAAGAACTGTGCGCCATATGTCAAAAGTCCGGGCAAACTCTGAGTAATGCTCCCGACTCCAGCGATAACTTGGCTCAGATGCAGAAGCCCCCATGAATCAATCACCGCAATACCGCAGCCGGTAATAAATCGTTACATCCCCATTCTAGCTAGGACTGGCGATCTCGGTACTGCTGCAACTCCACTTTCAGTTGGGCAATTTCTGCCCGCAAGTTATCGATAGTTTCCTGAAGATCAACCGGTGTGGTGGGAGCAGCAGCGGTTTGCTCTGCTTGGGTGGCAGCATCTTGAACGGCGCTGACAAAATCGCGCAGAACCTCGCGCTGTTGGGCATCAAATTTGCTCAGTGCCGTCAGAGTATCGGTCAATGCGTCTTCGAGCCGTTCGTAGAGCTGCTCAGCCGTGGCGCGCCCCACAAAGAACGCATGGAGCAATGAATTTGACATAGGACTCGGGGTAATTGCACAAATTTCCCCATAATTATAACTTTTTCGCTACACTGGCACGGAGTTTTTCAAAAATGGTGATGCAAATGCAAAAACTATCCGTTGCCATCCTAGCCGGAGCTACCTTTTTTAGTTCCTTGCCCCTAGTCGCCCTGACCCCTGACCCAGCGCTTGAAGGTGCCAACAGTATTGTGATTCAGCGAGAGCGCCCCACCTGTGCTCCCCTAACGCCCGAACAAGAGGAGTCCCTGCTGGATTTTACGGAAGCCGAGAGCTTAGCGGCGATCGCCCGATTTGGCTGCGATTGTCCTCGGCATATTGCCACCATTCGCTGCTCGGGTTTGGCGAGAGATTTAGGGAAAGGGCAGATCAATCCCTAGGGGCTGGACCTTGGCGAGCTCTGAAACCATCACCCCATGGAGAAAGCCGTTGCTGGCGAGAATGCGGCCAGATCCCACAGCAAAGTCAGAGCCATCATAGGCTGTGACCTGCCCCCCTGCTTCTAGGACCAAAATCGCCCCAGCGGCTATATCCCATACCGCCAGCCCCCGCTCCCAGTAGCCATCCACACGCCCACAGGCCACATAGGCCAAATCCAGGGAAGCTGCTCCCGCCCGGCGCACCCCCTGGGTGATGTGGGTGAAATGGCAAAATTCCGCATAGTTGTTATCCCGTACACGGGTTCGGTCGTAGGCAAAGCCGGTCACCAAAAGGCTGCGATTGAGGTTGCGGGTGGGGGATACCCGGATCGGGCGGCGGTTACAGGTGGCTCCCAAGCCACGGGCAGCGCGAAACAACTCGTCATGGAAGGGGTCGTAAATTGCGCCAACGACGGGCACACCCTCCCGCAAAAGTCCGACGGAAACCGCTGAAAAAGGGTACTGGTGGGCGAAATTAGTTGTACCGTCTAGGGGGTCAACGGCCCAAAGATAGCTAGGATCCCCATCGGCTCCGCCCGAGGCTCCCGATTCCTCTGCCAAAATACTGTGACTAGGCACATGGCGTTGCAAAACCGACAAAACAGCTTTCTCAGCTTCTTGATCGGCGATCGTTACTAGATCACCCGGTTGCTTTTCGGTGAGGTGATCCACAGATTGGAGTTCTCCCCAATAGGATTTCAGCACCGCGCCACCTGCACAGGCGGCTTCCGTGGCAATCTCAAGGAGTCTCTGCAGTTCCGCTTCCATTGATCCTCCTACACAACCTCATCACCCTATCCTAAGTCCAACATCCTGTTGATCACAAATGGTCAGCAGAAGGCTTAAAAAAATCGTTGCCGTTTCGACTCTTAGACCAAAGCTATGGATGATAGTGTCGCTGCTTCACCTGCACCATGATGTTTTTGAATCTTTCCCTCCTGTTGCTGGCTACCGCCAATCCCGCACCGCCCAGCGAACCGATTGAAACCCTCTGTGGCACCCCCCTATTAGAGCAGCTCAAGGAGCATCGCGTTGGGGCGGGTGAGTCTTTAGGGCGATCGCCCGAAAACACAACATCACTGTTGCTACCCTCCAAGGGCTCAACCCTAGCATCCGCAATGCCGCACCGCCGCCGGGAGCATGCTGAAGATCCCTCCCTATGACGGACTAATCCACACCTTTGAAAACGACGAAACCTATCGCATGATCGCCCAAAAGTACAATGTCCGTGCCGATGTGCTATTTGAGCGCAATGGTTGCCAACAGCGCCCCCGGCAAGTTTTTGTCGTTGGTGCGGTCTGGAAACCAACTCCTATTCCCCTGCGATCAATTACTAATGTCGCCGTGCGCCCCCAAGTCCCACCCGTAATTTTTAGCACCGCTGGCTATCCCCTGCCCTACCCCGCACCTGTTACTTCCAACTTTGGCTGGCGTATTAACCCCGTCACCGGCATCTGGTCCTTTCACAGCGGCATTGATCTTGGTGCGCCCCCCGGTACGCCGGTACTGGCTGCCAAACCCGGCACCGTTGATTTTGCCGACTGGGGTGGCGGCTACGGCAATCTCGTAGAAGTTGCCCATAGTGACACCAGCACCCGTTATGCCCATCTCAGCCAAATTACGGTTACGCGCGGCCAAAGGGTTCTGCGCGGTCAGCAGATTGGTCTGGTTGGTGCTACCGGTCGGGTGACCGGCCCCCACCTGCACTTCGAAGTCATTGTTTCGGGACGGGAAGGCTGGGTTGCCACCGACCCCGCCCCCTTCCTTAATCGTTTTGCTTACCGAGAACTCACCCGCTTGTCGATATCATTAAATCAATTTTTGTCCTCTACTAATCCCCAGGTATTACGCTCATGACAGCTCAAACCCTTAGCACTATTGCCCTCGGTCTCTATGGCGTTGTGGCGATCGCCGGTGGCATCCTCGGTTTTGTGAAAAGCCAAAGCAAAGCCTCGATTATCTCCGGCAGCCTCAGTGGCAGCCTGCTCCTCTTCGCCGCCTACCTGTTGTTCTCCGGACAGGAAATGGGACGGCTCTTAGGCATTGGTATCACCGCGCTGCTGATTGCAGTCTTCGTCATCCGCTGGGTTAAAACCCGCAAGGTCATGCCCGCCGCTGCCATGATTGCGATCGGGTGCCTCACCCTGATCCCCTGCATTTGGACATTGTTCGTAAATCAAGGTTAATTTTCTAGTCGGAATGCAAAGGGAACTAGGATGGATCTGTTAATCTATCCTAGGGTGGTTACCAATCAAAACCGCTCTCCTAGTTGGTGGGGCTTGTCCTCTATCCTAGGTGATACAATAACAACTGTTAAGAAGTGTGATGGCTAGCATCGTTCTGCAGAGGGATATACCAAAATATCTTGGAAGCTCTTGCTCTGTAGAAGGTTATGCAGACACTTGGCGATCGCTGGGTTAGTCAAAAGCCATTTCGCAGAATCTTATTATTGACATTTTTTTATTTGGAGGAAGGAATTCAATGAGTGTCGTCACGAAGTCGATCGTGAATGCTGATGCCGAGGCTCGCTACCTCAGCCCCGGTGAATTGGATCGGATCAGGAGCTTTGTTAGCTCTGGTGAGCGCCGTCTTCGCATCGCCCAGACCATGTCTGAGTCCCGCGAACGCATCATTAAGCAAGCGGGTGATCAATTGTTCCAAAAGCGCCCCGATGTAGTTTCTCCCGGCGGTAATGCCTATGGTGAAGAAATGACCGCCACTTGCCTTCGCGATTTGGACTACTACCTCCGTCTCGTGACCTATGGCATCGTTTCGGGTGATGTCACCCCCATCGAAGAGATTGGCATTGTGGGTGTTAAGGAAATGTACAATTCCTTGGGCACTCCTATTCCTGCCATGGCTGAAGGGATTCGGGCCATGAAGAACGTCGCTTCTTCTTTGCTGTCTGCAGATGACGCTGCTGAAGCAGGCTACTACTTCGACTATGTCATCGGTGCAATGCAGTAGTGCATTTTACCCATAAAAAATTCTTGTAAACCTAGACAAACCGATTAAAAAAAATGCAAGACGCTATTACTTCTGTAATTAACGCTTCTGACGTTCAGGGTAAGTATCTTGATATCGCTTCTTTGGAGCGCCTCAAGGGTTATTTCGCTACTGGTGAACTCCGCGTCCGCGCTGCGGCTACCATTAGTGCCAACGCTGCTACCATCGTTAAGGAAGCGGTTGCTAAGTCCCTGTTGTATTCAGATGTCACCCGTCCCGGCGGCAACATGTACACCACCCGTCGCTATGCCGCTTGCATCCGCGACCTTGACTACTACCTTCGCTACGCTACCTACGCCATGTTGGCTGGGGATGCTTCCATCTTGGATGAGCGTGTTCTCAATGGCTTGAAGGAAACCTACAATTCCTTGGGCGTTCCCATCGTTTCGACGATTCAAGCGATTCAAGCAATGAAGGAAGTCACCGCTGCTCTGGTTGGCTCCGATGCCGGTAAGGAAATGGGTGTCTACTTCGATTATATTTGCTCTGGCTTAAGCTAGGCTTCGGTTCCAAGCGACACGATTCAGGTGGTTTCGGCTGCCTGAATCTATTTTAGATAGTTTTTTAGGAGAGTGCCGCCATGCGGATGTTTAAGGTCACAGCCTGCGTTCCTAGCCAAACCCGGATTCGGACACAGCGCGAATTGCAGAACACCTACTTTACGAAGTTGGTGCCCTATGACAACTGGTTTCGCGAGCAGCAACGGATCATGAAAATGGGTGGAAAAATCGTCAAGGTCGAATTGGCCACGGGTCGGCCTGGTATGAATACCGGCTTGCTGTAGTTTTGTTGATTTCTTTGTTTTTTATTGATAGATGCATTAACTCTAGTTCGCTCTCTGTTTTTTGAGGGCGAATTATTTTTTATCGTTTTTCTAACAAAAACAAAAATAGAGGCATCCTGGGTGTGGGAATCGAACCCGCATGTCAACGATTATGAGTCGTTTGCTTTACCTGTCAGCCAACCCAGGGTAAAACGCTTATATTATAGGATGAATCTTTTTGATGTTTTGCCTATGACCACAAAACCTAATGAAGAGGGGCAGCGATCGCGACGGTGGCGTTCCTGGTTGGGTTACGGCAGTGCCCTGTTGACATTAATGGCAGCGGCAGGGGTGGGCAGTGGTCTATGGGCCTATCAATTTGGGCGACGGGCCCTAGAGGGGGTCAATCCAGAGCCCAACAGCGTTCGATTGCCACCGCCAAAGTCTCAGCCATCACCGAAGCCCGCCCCGAAAAAGCCGGACCCATCGCCCCAATCCTATTTTTTGGATGAGCAACAGGTCATTGGGG
Organism: Oscillatoriales cyanobacterium SM2_2_1; assembly: GCA_012031145.1. Taxonomy (GTDB): domain Bacteria; phylum Cyanobacteriota; class Cyanobacteriia; order Pseudanabaenales; family Pseudanabaenaceae; genus UBA999. The sequence continues at coordinate 11,270 of JAAUUH010000017.1, forward strand.
ACTTGCAGCGGCAGTTTGCCCAAGAGCTTGCGACTTACCGACGGCCGCCCATGGAGCATTATGATCCAACCCGGGATTCGACGGTGCTGCTCTATCGACGGCACCGGGAGCGCTTGGCGGCGCGGATTGAGTCTGTGCGCTCGGAGTTGCAGGTGCGATCGGTGGATGTGAGGCGTCCGTTAGCGGAGTTGCCCACTCCACCTGCGGTGACGGCGGAACCCAGCGGACAGGAGTTGCAACCATGAATGGGATACCCAGTGTTTCAGTGCGGGAGTTGTCCGATTATTTAGCGTCGGGAGAGTACTCGGTGCAGCTAGTGGATGTCCGAGAGGCGGAGGAGTTGGCGATCGCGGCGTTACCCCAGTTTCTCCACCTTCCTTTGAGTGCCTCAGCCCAGTGGGCCCCAGCTATTGAAGACCACCTTGACCCGACGCGGGAGGTGTGGGTGCTGTGCCACCATGGCGTGCGATCGGCGCAAATGTGCCAGTGGTTGCGATCGCGAGGATTTGGGCAAGTCAAAAATATCCGGGGTGGCATTGATGCCTACAGCATGGAGATTGACGCTTCAGTGCCAGCCTATTAGGGGGGAGTTGGGGAATGCAGGTTTCATTTCGTGAATGTGACTGGTTTGATCTGTGGATCTGGATTGAGTTGGCCGACGTGCCATCGGAGCGGGAAAAACAGCTACTGGATGAGGTGTTGGCATCGTGGTTTTTGATTGGCAAATTGGGGGGGTTTAATGCCACGAATTTGCAGGTGCAGGAGTCGGGGGCCGATATCAGCCATTTGGATTACGACAACGACATGGCGGAGGCGGAGCTGATGTCGGTGATGCACAACATGGGTGAGGTGGAGTATGACATGCTCTGGGCGCGGTGCTGGTTTGACTTGGGCACCAGCGATGCGATCGCCCTAGATGGGTTGCTAAATGTTTTGCGGCAGTTTTCGGTGGACTATGTGCCCCTAAAGCGGGTGGTCGTTGGCGGTACGGAGATTCCCGATGGGAGCGCAGTGGCATAGGGAGTGGGAACGGCTACGGGCGGCGCTTTTGTTTTATACGGTGCTGCCCCTTTCGGTGCCGGAGGGAAAGCAACTCAGTTTTGACGGCATTGCCCTCTATGCGCCATTGGTGGGAATTTTTTTGGGAATCGGCTTGGCGGCCTTGGACTTGATGTTAACGGCGATCGCCCTTGGGGATGGGTTACGGGCGACGCTAGTCGTCACAGCGGGGCTATGCCTGACGGGCGGATTGCACTGGGATGGACTGATGGACACGGCGGATGGGCTGGCGGTGACGGATCGGGAGCGTTGCTTGGCGGTGATGGCCGATAGTCGTACCGGGGCCTATGGAGTCATGGCGGCCCTAGTGGTGTTTGCGCTTAAAGTTGGGGCGATCGCCGACCTTACTCCCCCATGGCGATGGCTGGCGCTGGTCCAATGCGGGGGGTGGAGCCGATGGGGGCAGTTGTGCGCAGTTTGCCTCTATCCCTATTTGAAGCCGGAGGGCAAGGGAAAACGCTTGGGAGTCGGCGTTGCTGGCTTTTGGGTATGGCTGATGGCAGGACAGGGATTGGCAGTGGGGGGGCTGGGCAGCTTGCTGGGTTTTAGCTGTGCTTTGGCGGTGGGCTATGGGCTATATCGCCGCCTTGGGGGGCATACGGGGGACACCTACGGGGCGATCGTTGAGGTGACTGAACTGCTGATTTTGTTGGGCTGGGTGCTGGCGTTGCGATTAGGCGGGGGCAACTTGGTGATGTCCCTACCACATTAGAGGTAGCTGAGATTATGCTTTGGCTGCGGCTCCCAGGAAACTCTGGATCGGGGTTAATGGAACAATTAACTCACACCAATTATGGCTAGGACTCACTAAAAGTGGCGGTCAAACATTCCCAGTTTTCCCAATGGACGACCGTGTCGTTCATCTCCACGATGTAGGTGCTTGGCAGCAAGTCAACAACTCGCGGCATGAAACTCTGCGGATCACCCTCAATAACGGCTTAGCAGAGCGGCTGCAAGTAACTTTTATAGTCATTTTAATTAAGATTGAGACTGTAAAAGACCAGCATTAGCCTTCGAGTTTAGACCGAGTAAGGGTTTGAGGTTGGAAAAAGCTGTATCAAATTCAAGTTAAATGACTATATGTCTCCACCGCGATCTCCATTCAGTCCGCTCCAGCCGGGTTGTTAGGCCGCCATCTCTGACACACAACTTTCAGAAGCCTCCAACTTCAATTACTTCTCCTGGAGCAACTATATCCAACACTCTACGAGCATTTGGTATTAGGGGAAGTAAGTCAGAAAGCTTGTTACTAGATGCTACGAGAATAACAACTGCCACTCTAGCTTGCTGTAGATTTTGCTGATAACGTAAATTTTGGTCTGTCGTTAGGAGAATCGTGAAACCCTCCTGGTTCATAAGCCTCAGCAATTCACCGTTCTCTTTCCCTGACCATCCCATCTCAACAACTGTGCGTATCTCGTAATCGGCAAGTTCGTGCTTTAAAGGGCGCGGGGCACATTCTTCAAGAGGGATTTGCATAGGCTGTCAACATTTCTTTTGCTAATTCAAGGGCTGCGATCGCTTGTTCACGCCTAACACCAGGAAAATGATCTAGAAATTCATTCAGCGAATCTCCTGCTTCTAGATAATCAAGTAAGGTCTTGACAGGTACGCGGGTGCCAAAGAATACAGGAACTCCTCCCAAAACATCAGGATCTCTATGAACGATATGTAAAATTGATGTCATAGAAACTTAACCCCTACATAGCATTTCCATGTTGAGCCAAACTCACCAGTTGGCATGACATTATGGAAGATTAGCCAAATTTCATCAATGTCATCTTCCTTAGCTTCTCGGATAATCATTTCATCCTCACTCCAATTTGGAGCATAACTAATCGATAAACCAAATAGATTCCTAAAATGTTTGCCAAAATTGGGTGAAGTGCTTTTGCAAGCGCTGGTTTTCTTCGGGCGTACCGATGGAGATTCGCAAGCCACCGCCGGTTCGCCGAATCCACACATTCTGTTGCTGCAAAAATTCCTGGAGTCCTTGGTCGTGGGCGGTGCGCAAATATAAGAAGTTGGCATGGCTAGGCCAAATTTGAAATCCAAACTGGCTGCTGAGGGCGCTCCAAGCTTGGTAAAGGCGATCGCGCTGCTGAAGCAACAGCGGTACATCTGCTAACAACTCTTCCCGATGCTGTAGCGCCAAGAGCGCCCCATGGGCTGAAATGGTGGGTAGGTTGTAGGGTAGCCGCACTTTTTCGAGGGCGGTGATCAGGTGGGGTTGGGCGATCGCATAGCCGACTCGGTAGGCAGCCAGGCGCAATCCCTTAGAAAAGGTTCGCAACACAACCCAGTTCGGATGTTGATTGAGGTCAGGAACCAGGGTGGTTTGGGCATATTCAAAGTAGGCTTCGTCAATGACCACCATGATTTCGGGCGGGAGCTGACGCAGCCAATCCAGTTCAGCGACTGTGGGGGCATTGCCCGTAGGGGAATTGGGACTGACGAAAAAAACTACAGCAATCTGTTCCTGGGCGATCGCCCGACAGGCAGCAGCCAAATCCCAAGACCAATCGGCCGGGTTGCGGGGGATACGGTGCACGGGAATCCCCAGGGTTTGGGCGAGGATGCCATACATCGAAAAGGTGGGCTCAGCTACTAGAATCCCCCCCTGGGTAAGGGCCGCAACCACTAATAGGGAGCGAATCAGCTCATCGGAGCCATTGCCAATCGTAATCCAGTCGGTGGGAACCTCGGCATACTGGGCGATCGCTTGGCGGAGGGACGCATACATGCCGTCGGGGTAGCGGTGGCTCAGGAGTTCGTGGGTAAGATAGTGGGCTAACTTCTCCTTGAGGATGGGCGGTAAATCGAGGGGGGACTCGTTAGCATCCAACTTGTCGGACTGGGGCGGAACGGGATGGGCACTATAGACGGTGAGGGTTTCCAGGTCGGGACGGAGCATGGGCTTAGGAATAACGGAGCTTGAGCCGGAGGAGGAATAGGTTTAACCCCAAGGTGACCAGATTAGCAATGATGATGGGCATTTCTGTCACCATTAAGCCGTAGGTCAACCACAGGGTAACGCCGATGATAAAGGTAATCAAAGCGGGTAGGGATAAGTCCTTGGCAGAGCGCGATCGCCAGACCTTGATCACTTGGGGTAAAAATGCCGCCGTGGTCAACATCGCTGCGATGTAGCCGATGGCATCCACTAGGGTCATGGCTGTTGTCGCAGGCGCACCGAGTTGCCATGGGAGGGCAGCCCCTCAGCATCGGTCAATAGGGCGATCGCCTCGGATACTTCGGCAAGGGCGGCAGCTCCATACTGCACAATGCTGGAATGCTTCATGAAGGTCTCGGTGCTTAGGGGCGAGGCATAGCGGGCAGCACCACTGGTCGGCAGAGTATGGTTTGGGCCGGCCAGATAGTCGCCGACAGCCTCTGGGGTAAAGTGACCACAAAAAATAGCGCCGGCATGGCGAATCTGGGACAAAAGCTCCCAGGGCTCCTCAATTTCCAGCTGTAGGTGCTCCGGGGCGAACTGGTTGGATAGGTCAGCGGCTTCCGTGAGATTGGCAACAATAATTGAAGCACCGTAGTTGGCGATCGCCTTTTCGGTGAGGATGCGGCGGGGGTGATGCTCGATTTGGCGCATGACCTCCTCATTCACCTCCTGGGCTAGGCGGCTGCTGGTGGTAATTAAAATGGCGGCAGCCAAGGAGTCATGTTCGGCTTGGGCCAGCAGGTCGGCAGCCACAAAGCGGGGATGGGCGGTTTCGTCGGCAATCACCAGCACTTCAGAGGGGCCGGCCAGGGAGTCAATCCCCACATGCCCAAAAACCTGCTTCTTGGCGAGGGTGACGTAAATGTTACCAGGGCCCGTGATGATATTCACCGGGGGAATGGTGGTGGTACCAAAGGCCAGCGCAGCGATCGCCTGGGCCCCGCCGACGCGATAAATTTCTTCTACCCCTGCGACTTGAGCTGCCACCAGAATCGCTGGATTGAGCATTTTTTCCCGTCCGGGGGGGGTTACCATCACCACCCGCTTGACCCCTGCAACGATCGCCGGCACCGCATTCATCAGCACCGTACTAGGGTAGCTGGCCTTACCACCGGGCACATAGATTCCTGCCGCATCCACGGGGGTGTAGCGTTTTCCTAGCACCACATCCCGCTGATCGTCAAAGGAAACCCAGCTTTGGGGGAGTTGCTTCTGGTGGAACTCCACAATACGGCTGTGGGCTAACTCAATTGCCCGCAATAGATCGCCCTTCACCTGTTGAAAAGCCGCATCCAGTTCGGCACCCGAAACTCGAAACTCGGAGGGAGTTAGGTCAACTTGGTCAAATTCTGTGGTGTAGCGCACAACTGCCTCATCACCCTGCCGCCGCACCGCTTGCAAAACTTCCGTTACCGTGGCTTCCTTGTGAAAAACTTGGTCGTCAAACATGCGGTTGCTAATGCGGCGCAGTTCCGACTCTGCTTCCATTCTTTGGGTGATGATACGTAACATAGGCGGCACAAAGAAGCTAAGGTTATCCTAGCGCACCTGAATTTTTTTGGGCGCAGCCAGTTCCCCCGGTGGCACAATTTCTCGCAGTGAACCGGAGCGGAATCCGCTAAGGTATGGGGTGTTGTTGTTGCGGCTCCGCTTCCATGATTGTCTCCCGCGCCTTGCCTCCCCTCACCTTTTACCCGCCGCAGTTTTCTCCTTGGGTGCATGGCGTGGTGCGATCGCTGTTGCCCCATTGGTTGCGGTGGCGACGCAGAATCACAACCATTGAAACCGCCAATGTAGAGCGGTTAGTGCACCTCACCCAGCAGCGCGATGAAGGTACGGTGCGCTACTATGTTGCTTTTCGCCACCCCACGACCGACGACCATCTGTCGATGCTCTACCTATTTGCCCATGCCTTGCCCCAGAAAGCGCGATCCATGGGCATTCCGCTGCGGGCTCCGGTGCACAGCGCGTTTATTTACGATCGCGGCGTAGCCATTTGGGCCGGTAATATTGTCAACTGGCTCTTTCCCCGTCTGGGCGGCATTTCCATCTACCGGGGCAAGCTGGATCGGCAGGCACTGCAAATCATCCGCCAGAATTTTGTGTCGGGGGCGTTTCCCATCTCCTTGGCTCCCGAAGGGGGCACCAACGGACAGGGTGAGGCCCTAGCCCAACTGGAGCCGGGCATTGCCCAGATGGCCTTTTGGGGCGCTGAAGACCTAGCTAAAGCCAGTCGCCCTGAAACCGTGTTGATTGTGCCAATCCATCTGCAATATGAATATGAGGCACTGCCCTGGGCGGCAGTGGATGCTTTGCTGCTAGACATTGAGCGACAAAGTGGCATTACCCTGCCCCCCCCCAGTCCGGAGGAGCGCTACCACAGGCTGACGCAACTGGGACGGCGGATGATCCAATTGGTGCGATCGCACTATGAAAAATATTACCCCGCCTTTGGCAAGGACACCCCGGACACCGACGACCTTCCTAGCCAGTTGCAGGACTTGATTGATCGCATTCTGCGGGTCGCCGAAGCTACCCATAGCCTCACCCCGAGGGGCACTGCCATCGATCGGTGTCGCCGCCTCGAACAAGCTACTTGGGATCGGGTTTATCGAAGCGACCTAGGGAACCTCACGCCCCTGGAAGGTCACTTAGCCGATGCCCTGGCGCGGGAGGCTGGATTGGCTGAGTGGCACATGCGCCTCGCCGAAAGCATTCAACACATTTCTGGCACCTATATCGCCGAGCACCCCAGCCCCAACCGCTATGGAGAAATGATGTTGTTAATCTGGCGGGCCCTTGGTCGGGTGAAAAGTTTGCCCTTTGGGGAGGAGCCCCATCTGGGCGATCGCCGCTTATTGATCTCGGTGGGGGAACCCATTTCTGTCAGCGACCATTTTGCGACCTATCAAACCAGCCGTGCCGCAGCCAAGGAGTGTGTTGCCCGGGTTACCGCTGAACTGGAAACCGCCATGCGGGCTGCCATTCGCCCTTCAAAAATCCCGTGCTAGGATCAGCGCATGATGCAAATCACCTGGCGATCGCTCCTGACTCTCCTGCTGCTGCTGACGCTCCTGAGTACCGTGGGTGGTCGTTGGCTGCTCAATTCCCTGGCGATTATGGTTGGCTTCCTGACGATCGCCCCCGTTGTTGGGGTTTGGGCTTTCCGCTGGTGGGTTCAGCGCCGCATCCTCACCGCCCAATGCCCCACCTGCGCCACCACCTTTAGCGCCGATCGCCAAGGGCAGTTTCAATGTCCCAACTGCGGGGAGATCCTTGAGGTGCACAATAACCGCTTTGTGCGTCCCGCGCCTCCCGGAGTCATTGATGTGGACGTGCAAGTTATCGAATAGCTTCTACTAATCTTTATGATCTTGAAAGCCTTTGCCAATCCGTGGCGGGCTTTTGTACTTTTTGGGCAGTTTTTACAGGTGGTCATGCGTTAACTAAATATTAGTAATAATACTTAGACAATGCCACAGGAGATCACATAAAACTACATAAATAGGGGGGTGTTTAATCGAAATTTCTTCAAAAAAATCTTTATTTCTTGATTGTGTAAGTGTAAAGAATAAAGTTGCTTGCTTACAGTTCTTCTATTCTTCGCCAGGGCTTACACGAACTGGCAACCGCCCGTAAAAACTTTTGTGTTCTTTTGCTCAGCTAATCTTGGGATCAACTCTAGTAAATAATTTGGAGGGATTCAAAACAGGCGATCGCCCTTCCAAGAAGGATTGAGATAATACAAAAAGACACAAATATTAGAGCGAATCAAAAGGAAAATTATTAATTCTTATTCTTGAATTTGATCACGGATTACAGGCAATTTTTGGCTTAAGCATTCCTTATCCCAACCTTAACTTGCCATGGGACAAGCTGATAGAAAATGACGATGGCTCTTTAGGAGACTCTTCCGATTCTGCGAACAACTAAATGATGTTCCCCCTCCCATTTGCCTGTCAGCTTTCACCCTAATAAAGGAGTCCGTGATGGTACGTATTAGCGAAATATTCTTCAACCCGCCGGGAACCGATGGCCCCAACGAATTTGTCGAACTGGTCGGCACTCCCGGTTCTGTCATTCCCGCCAACACCTTTCTCGTCGGAATCGAAGGGGATGCGGGCGGCAATCCAGGGGATGTGCAAACCATCTTTAATCTTTCAGGCTTAACCTTTGGCAGCAACGGCTATTTGGTGCTCTTGCAGCAAGGCTCCCCCTATACCCCTGCCGCTGGGGCTACCGCCATCATTAGCACCACTGCTGGCTTTGGTGGCTTGCCGGGGGCGATCTTTAGCACTGATGGTGGAACGGATATCGAAAATGCCTCGGTTACTTTTTTGCTTTATCAGTCTGCTACTGCCCCTACCCTAACTACAGACTTTGATGCTGATAACAACGGCAGTCCTGAATTATTACCAACGGATGCTGTGGTTTTAGACTCAGTGGCTATTTTGGATAGCACTGGGGCGGGTGACATTGCCTATGCGGGAATTACCTTCCGCCAAAATGCCGCAGCCACAGTACTTCCCGGCACGGTAGTGGTCGAAACTCCTGCATTTACAGCAGGATATGTCGGTCGAGTTGGTGCCAGCACGGGTTCCACTGCCAACGACTGGGTAGCCTCCGAAACCGTGGGGGCATCGCCGAATTTCACCCTCTCAGTTGGCACGACTGCTCCTGCAACCTTTGACGGCACCGCCATTAACACCGTGGGCAGCATTAACCCCACACCTGCAGCCGATCCTCGTCCTACTGCCACCTTAGTTTCGGCACCCAACATCAGCGTAGCGGGCGGCACTACCCAAACCATTGTGGTGCGCTTCCAAGACAACAACGCCATTAATGTCGGAACGCTCGATAGCTTAGACCTGCGGGTAACAGGGCCCAATGGCTTCAACACCTTGGCCACGTTTGTCAGCGTCGACACCAACACCAACGGCACCCCGCGCCAAGCCACTTATCAGATTACGGCTCCCGGCGGCACCTTTGATTTCGCCGATGTGGGCAGCTACAGCATTGCCCTAGAAGCCAACCAAGTTTCCGATGATGCCGGACAGTTTGCGGCGGCAAGCACCCTAGGGTCATTTTCAGTGAGTATCCCCTCCCCTGGCTTCTTGACCAAAATTGGCGATGTTAAAAGCGCCAACGGAGCGGAAATTCCAGCGGTGGATCCCGTCTCCAAGCGCCTGTTTGTCGTAGCAGGAACAGTCGTAGAGATTTTCGACTTGAGCAACCCCGCTGTCCCAACCTTGACTGGGCAACTTCCCCTCAATACCACCAATGTGGCAACAGGCTTTGCTGCCCTGCCCAACAGTGTTGCGGTTGGCAAAAAAGGGACGGTTAGTGAGGGACTGGTGGCGGTGGCGGTGGCCATTGTCGGTGCCGATAACCTCCAAGCCCGGGGCGAGGTGCAGTTTTTTGATGCGGCGACGGGGGCATTTTTGCGCTCTGTGCAGGCTGGGTTCTTGCCCGATTATGTGGTCTTTACCCCCGATGGTCTGCGCGTCTTGACGGCCGATGAGGGGGAACCCAACGAAGCCTACACCGTTGACCCCGAAGGTTCGGTGACGATTATTGACCTAAGAACCTCCGGTGGCGTCGCCGGCATTGCTACGGGCAACGTTCCCGTGGCCACGGCTGACTTTACAGCCTTCAACAACCGTAAAGAGGAACTGCGGCAGCAGGGGGTACGCATTTTTGGCCCCAACGCTACCGTCGCCCAGGATCTGGAGCCAGAATATATTGCCTTCTCTGGGGACGGCAGCAGGGCTTGGGTGACCTTGCAAGAAAATAACGCCCTTGCCGTGGTTAATGTGGAAACGGCCACCGTTGAGCGGATCGTTCCCCTCGGATTTAAGGACTACAGCAAAGATCTGCCGACCCTCAAGACCTTTGATTGGAACAACCGACCGGTTTTGGGAACCACAGCAACGGTCAACCCCACCAATGCCAGTCAAACCACGCCGGGGCAGGAGATTCTCCTGGGTGGCTTCTCGGGCTTGGCCTATCGCGGCACCGCTGGTAATGGCAATTTGATTTTTGTCACCCACCCCGATCGCGGCCCCAACGGTGAACCGACCGATATTTTAACGAATCTTGCTGGTAACGAACGTCCCTTTGCTTTGCCCAACTATCAGTCCCGGATTGTTTCCTTTGAACTCAACCAGGCAACTGGAGCTTTTGAAAACGTGCAGGAAACCCTGCTGTTCCGGCAGGATGGTACCACGCCCATCACAGGTCGCCCGAACCTCCAAGCTGGTTCCCAAGGCAGTGCCTTTACCGATGAAGTGGGAGTGGATCTGTTTGGTAATCGCCTCGACAATGATGCCCTTGGCGCTGACCTCGAAGGCATTGCCTTTGCCAACGACAGCACCTTCTGGATGGTGGATGAATACCGCCCGGCGATCTATCACTTCAATGCCAATGGGGTTTTGATTGACCGCTTTGTGCCCCAGGGAACAGCCGCCTCGGTGAACTCGACCGCTGGAGCCTTTGGTGTTGAACTCTTCCCCTCGGTTTACGGCAGCCGTCGGGCCAATCGTGGTTTTGAGGCGATCGCCATTGATACCGACCGCAACCTGCTCTATGCCTTTATCCAAAGCCCCCTTGATAACCCCGACACCACGGGGGATACCACATCCCGTAACTCCAAGTTGCTGCGGATTTTGGAACTGGACATCAGCAACCCGGCTACGCCAACGGTTTCCGGTGAATTTGTCTATGTGCTCAACGACATCTCTGGAGCCGGCACCGCCCGCACCGACAAAATTGGCGATGCGGCCTACATCGGTAATGGTCGGTTCTATGTGGCGGAGCGGGATGACCGCACAGACCTCCAAGGCAATAAACTGATCTACGAGATCGATATCAAAAACGCCACCAATATCAACAACTTGGCAGTGCCCCTCCCGACCGGTAAAACGGGGCTGGAACAGCTAACTGTGGATGAACTTGTTGCTGCTGGCGTGCGTCCGGTCTTTAAGCAACTGGTGGTGAATGCGTCATCTTTGGGATATCAGGATGTCTCTAAGTTGGAGGGGCTGGCCGTCATTGATGCTAATCGCATCGCCATCCTCAACGACCAAGACTTCGGTCTGCAACCGGCCCCCATCACCGGCAACGGCACTATCAGCCTAGACAGCACTCCCGAACCCGTGCGCCTTGGCATTATCGAGTTCAACAAGTCCAATGGGCTTGACCCCAGCGACCAAGACGGCGGGATCAACATTCGCAAAGCCCCGGTGCTGGGCATCTACCAACCCGATGCCGTTGCCTCCTTTGTGAGTGGTGGGCAAAGCTTCTTCGTTATTGCCAATGAAGGGGATTCCCGTGATCGCGATGGCTTTAGCGAAGAAGCACGCCTGAGTGCCCGCACCCTAGACCCGATCCAGTTCCCCAATGCCGCTGAACTGCAAGCCAACACCAACTTGGGGCGATTGATTACCACGTCCACCGGTGACTTGGATGGCGACGGCGACCAAGATCGGATCGTTTCCTTTGGGGCGCGATCGTTTTCCATTGTAGATAGCGCAGGCAACATCATCTTCGACAGTGGCGATGACTTTGAGCGAATTACTGCTGCGGCTCTTCCCAACTTCTTTAATGCCAGCAATGCCAACAACACCCTAGACAACCGCAGCGACGACAAGGGCCCAGAACCCGAAGGCGTTGCCGTGGGCACCATCAACGACCGTTCCTATGCCTTCATTGGCGCAGAGCGCATCGGCGGTGTGTTTGTCTATGAGGTCACCGACCCCCGCAAACCCACCTTTGTGCAGTACCTGAACACCCGGGACTTCACGGTTGCCCCCGCCACCAGTAATGCTGGCCCCGAAGGAGTATTGTTTGTGCCCGCTAGCGATAGCCCCAACGGTCAGCCCCTCTTAGTCGTTTCCAATGAGGTCAGCAACACCACCGAGGTCTTTAGCATCAACACGGGCACCCGGATTAGCGACATTCAGGGAGCAGCCCATCGCTCTCCCCTCGAAGGGCAAACGGTGACAACCCGTGGGGTGGTAACCGTGATTCGCAGCAATGGCTTCTTTATCCAAGACCCAACGCCCGACAATAACCCCAGCACCGCCGAGGGCATCTTTGTCTTCACCAGCTCGGCTCCCAATCCGGCGGTGGTGCAGGTAGGGGCTTCGGTCAGCGTGCGCGGTCGGGTTGATGAGTTTCGTCCTGGCAACAACGCCAACAACCTCTCGATCACCCAGGTCAATGCCAGCGTGAGCGGCGGGCTGGTGGAATCCATTGCTTCCCTGGGCACCATCACGCCCGTGGTTCTAGGAGAGGGCGGACGGGCTATTCCCACCCAGGCGATCAAGACCACACCGATTACCCAAACCCTGAGCCTCAATGCCCTAGCTTTTGCCGATGAGATTCAGCAGCCGAACATCACCCCTAATACCGGGGCTACGGGTCGGTTTACCTACAACCTCAATGGCAATACCCTGACGGTTACCGGCGGCAGCTATAGCCAGCTGACGAGCGCCCTGATTGCCAACAACCCAATCACCCTCAATGTCGGTGCACCCCGGGCCTTTGGCACGGAAATTGGGGCCTTGACCGTGACCCAAACCTCGACTGTTGCGGGCACCTTTACGGGCACCTTTACCCTGACGGCGGAGCAAACTACGGCGGCCCAAGAGGGCAGGCTGTATATCAATATCAGCACTACCAACCTGCCCGTGGGTGAGTTGCGTGGGCAATTGGGCCCCAATGTGGAGCTAAGCCCCAACTTTGACCCCGTCGTCAATGCCCTAGACTTCTTTGAAAGCCTTGAGGGTACGGTGGTGCAAATCAACCGTCCTGTGGCGGTTAGCCCAACAGCAGAGTTTGGCGGTGGTGCTGAAGAAATTTGGGTGCTGGCCGATGCTGGTGCGGGTGTGGCCAACCGCAATCCTCGCGGTGGCGTTACGATCACTCCGGATAATTTTAACCCCAGCCGCATCCAAATCGATGATGAAGTCAATAGCACCGCGTTTCCTAAGGTGACTGTGGGCGACGAACTCAGTACCGTTGTTGGTGTGGTCAGCTATGACTTTAATAACTACGAAGTGCTGGTCACCGCTGCCAATACGCCGACGATCGCCAGACCGAGTAACCTCCAGCCCGAGGTAACTAACCTTGCCCCCGCTACCGGTCAACTGACGGTCGCCAACTACAACGTCGAGAACCTTGACCCCTCCGATGGAGCGCGGTTCAACACGATCGCCCAGCAGGTTGTCACCAACCTGAAATCCCCGGACATCATTAACTTGGTGGAAATTCAGGACAACAATGGCGCAACCAACGATGGCACGGTGGGAGCAGGTGGCACCTACAGCATCTTAATTGACGCGATCGTAGCCGCTGGCGGCCCCCGCTATGAGTTCCGGGACATTAACCCCGTCAACAACCAAGACGGTGGTGAGCCCGGGGGCAATATCCGGGTAGGCTTCCTGTTTAACCCCCAGCGGGTGCAGTTTGTTGAGCGTGGCACTACCCCCCTAGCAGAGCGCTCCATTGCCAACACCGCGGTCACTAACGTCAATGGCAAACCCCAGCTTTCCCTGAGTCCGGGGCGGATTTTGGATCAGAACCTCGCCGACGGCAATGCCTTTAATGCTAGCCGCAAGCCTTTAGTGGGTGAGTTCCTCTTTAATGGTCAAACCGTCTTTGTGGTCGGCAACCACTGGAACTCCAAGGGGGGTGACCAGCCTCTCTTTGGGCCAACCCAGCCACCGGAGGTCTACTCCGAAACCCAACGGCTCCAGATTGCCCGGGAGGTCAATGCTTTTGTCGATAGCATTCTGGCGATCGACGCAGCGGCCAATGTAATCGTGCTCGGTGACCTCAATGACTTTGGGTTCTCCCGACCGCTGGATGTGGTGCGGGGTACTGAGGACAACCGCATTGTGCTGTTTAACCTCAATGAGACGGTTTCGCCGTTAGAGCGCTATACCTTCAACTTCCAAGGGAACTCCCAATCCCTTGACCACATCCTGGTCAGTCAAAACCTGCGTACCAACCTCAATGGTTTTGATACGGTACACGTCAATACCGAGTTCTCCGACGCGCCGGCGGATCACGACCCGGAGGTGGCACGGTTTACCCTCAATGCCCCCACCCCACCCCCTGCCCCCACCCCCGTGACTCCTGGAGTGACCAACAACATCTTTACGGTGGGCGGTCTTGGGAGGCAAACCCTGCAGTTGAATCTCACCCAGGTCACGACGACCAAGGTCAATGAAATTGGCTTTGTGATTGTTCAGGACAATGCGGGGGCTCTGCTGAACCAAAGTGGCGCTACGGTGCTGCCCGGCAGTGCCACCTACCTGGCGGAGCTGCTGCGGCAATCCCGGGTGCTGACTTCGTCCCTTGCCCAGGGTGATGCCCCAACGGGCTTTAACCCCAACCAAGTGGGACGAACCCTAGAGGTGGAGGCTGGTCAGCGGGTGTTGTTCTTCCTTGTGGAGAATGGCACCGTCGATGGGGCGCTCAACCAGGTGCGTAACAACCAAACTCCCACCAATATCAAGTTGGGCAATGACACTAGCAACCTGCGCTTCAGCTCCCAAGTCACCAACAATACCTTTACCCTCTCCTTTGAGGATGGTAACGATGCTGACTTCAATGATGCCGTAGTGACAGTGGCTCCTAAAACCATTGCTCCGCCCCGGGCAGCGGCACTCCAGGGTTCTGAGCAGGGTGAAGCGTTGGATCTCCGCGGGTTAGGCGATCAACTAGCCACCTTTACGGTCAACCGCGAAGCGGCCTTCAATAACTTCGTCGGCTTCTATCGGGTGGATAACCCCACGGGGCAAATTGGGACGGTGTCCCCAACGGCCGCCAACCAGACTGACTACGTGGCAGCGGCCCTTGCCAACCGGGTTTCTGGTCTGGGCCTAAACGCCCCGAACCAGGGCACGGCTACGGAGCAGGTGGTGCTCTCCGGTGGCTCGATTCTGGCTCCGTTCATCATCACCAATGTGGGTAACAGCACCTTCAACGAGGCGATCGCCCGTCTGACGGACAGCAACACCGGCAATGACCCCAATATCTTCTTCCCCTACTTGGGCGTGAATCCGGGCAGCGCTGACCATGTGCGGCTGTTGGGTGACAACACCTTCGGCTTTGAGGATATTAATCCGACCCTGGGTGCCAGCGACCTCGACTACAACGACATCATTGTGCGGGTGAGCTTCGCCTAGGAGACCCCACCAGTTCGCCACGTCCAGTGGACTGGACACAACCAAATCGGAGTTCTGTAGCTGTAAATAACTTGGTTAGGACGGGGTGCAGGGGTGAAACCCCTGGCTGGGGGCGCAGCCCCCCCTTTTCTTTCGATGTCCGAACCAACCCGAATAGCTATACCAGGAGGGCGATCGCCCTCCTTTTTTTGTCCTGGAAAGTTTGCCCTAGAAAGAATGCCGGTTGCCGGGGAATGGTTCCTGGGTGCGGTGCGGCGATGCCAAGGCGCGGTTCTATCATTCCAGCCTATCGTTTACCGGTTCCTGATAAAGGTTTACTTATATTTGCCTACCCTGGGGTGATGCCCGTCCCCATTCCCCAACTCCAGGATGGCGTTCCCCAACTCCAAGGGGGGGATCGCCCCATCCTGTGATAGGTTCATAGAAAACTGAGAAGTACCCATGTACCGTTTCCTCGTTCGGGCCAATACGCAAATGGGTGAATCGCTCGCCCTGGTTGGGAATGTTTCAGCGCTGGGGATGTGGGAGCCGAGACGGGCTGTGGTGTTGCAGACGGATGGGGGACGTTACCCCCAGTGGTGGGTCGATGTAGATTTGTCGGGCGTGGGCGATCGGGAGCACATTGCCTATCGGTATTTGCGGCTGTCCCCGGGGGGGCAGGACTGGGAGCCATTGCCGGGCGATCGCACCGTCCCCTTCGATCCCAGTTTGCCCGAAGGCACCATTGCCGTGGATGGGGGCTGGTGGGGCGAAGTCCAGCCGGAGCCAGTGGGATATTACCTGGAGCCGATGCCCCATCCGGTGCTGCCCCTGGGTCCCGGGGGGCAAAGGGTGGTGGTACTGGGCAGTTCCGTGGCTTGGGGTTGTAATGCCTGGCTGTTGCGGGGTTGGGCTTGGCATTTGTCCCAGGTTTTGCAGGAGCGATTTGGGCACCAGGTGATTAACGTTTCGGCGTTGGGCATGAATGTGGCGGGGGCGATCGCCCGTTTTGCGGAAGTGGTGGTGCCGTTGAATCCCGACCAAGTGATTATTTCCCTATCCCTGGGCAATGAAGGGCTGGCCCACTGCCCACCCCATCAACGGCGGGCAGTCCAACGGCGCTTTGAAAGTGGGTTGCTGCAATTGGCATCCATGGTGGAAGCCATTGGGGCCCGTCCCCTACTGGGAAGCGTTTACCCCCACGGGCACTATACCGCCGAACACCAATGGCTGCTTTGGGACACCCACCAGCGGATGCAGCGCTGGGGCATTCCTCTGCTGGACTGGCTGTCGGTGCTCGACAGCGGACAGGGAACATGGGGGACAGGGCTGTCCGCTGACGAAGGCCATCCCAATAACCGGGGGCATCGCCTGATGTTAGCAGCCATCGATGTTTCCCTATTTGCCCCCAAACCACCCGCCGCCGTGCCCGAAGAAGTGGTGGTGTTTCGGGATCACGAGGGATTTCAAGTGTTCTTTAATCCTCGGGAGCGGGCCCTGCGGCTGGTGAATGACTCCCCCTACGCCTACACCGTCACGCCCAGTTGGGAGGCGCTGCAACTGGGGTTACAGCAAAGAGCGGCCCTGATGCCCGGGATCTATCGCAGTGGCACAACCAGCTTGGTAGTCAATGAACAGGGGGGAATTAGCAGCGCCTTGGCGGTGCCCCCCCATTCCCAGCAACTGTTCCATTCATTATTTGCTTTATTTGCCCCATCCCAGGGGGAGGTGCTGTTCTACGACGGCAACTTGGGGGTGGTGCGGGAGGGGGAGCACACCCTTCATCTGCTCAATGAAACCGAGCACGAATACAATGTTCACCCCATGTGGCGGGAGGTGCGGGCCGCCCTCAAGGGGGCGATCGCCGGGGTCTATGATGATCCCCATGATCCCGAAGCCCCCTTCCAGACCCTGCTCAATGGTGCCCAGGGTCTAGAGAGCCGGGTGCGGGTGGCGGCCCACTCCGTCCTCACCCTCCAGTACCGCTGCCCCCTATCGGACTGGCATCGGGTAGCCCTGTTGCCCTTGGGCGATCGCTGTGCGGCCCGGATGCTGCTCTATAAGCTGGGCTACGACGGGCCGGCCTATCCCCTCGATCTCACCCGCAGTACCCTTCTCAGCGACGTGTCCGATATGATTGCCCACGACTTTATCGGTATGTGGGATCCCGCCTTGCTGCGTTACAGTCCGGGCGATCGCGACTTTATCACACCAAGTGGACCGGTCTATCCTTTGGTCATGAACTAGAAGACGACGAAGACCCCTTGCAGATGCCCAGCATGGAGCCAGTTTGGCAGCGCATGGAGAGTCGCTATCGCGCTCGGGCCGCCCGATTTCTTTACACCCTGGCCCACGCCGATGAAGTGATGTTTATCCGCACTGGCGGCACGACCCGGGGAGCCGTGCAGGATTTGCTCGAGAAACTGCACCACAAATGCCACGGCAAAGCCTTTCGTTTGATGCTGATTACGCCCCAGGATCCCGCCGAGTTTAGCGGTATTCCCAACGTGCTGCACTACAACCTCGAATTCAACCCCGACCACATGTATGCCGACTTGGGGCACTGGCTTCACTGCACCGACATCATGGGGAGAATGCTCGCCGATCTGCACATTTCCAGCCGCAATTTGTTCTGGTGCCCGCCTCAGGCGGCCCAGCCCCGAAGCTGATAGACCCACAGTCCCACATATTCCTTCAAAATCAGGGTAGTGAGTTGCTGTGCCTCCGCCGAGGGCAAGCAGTCCAATAGGAATCCGGCCCAACCTTGGTCGGCGTTGGGCTGAACGGTCAAAAAGTCCGCCGGGGCGGGCGTTGCCCTGATTCCCAGCTTGGCAAAGACCCGCAGCGATCGCGGCATGTGGAACGCCGAGGTTACTAGCAAAATGGTTCCTATCTGCCGTTCCTGGAGAATTTTTTGCACCTCGAGGGCATTTTCCCGGGTATTTAATGAACCCGGTTCCTGCACAATTGCGTCCCGAGGCACGCCCAACATCTGGGCGATCGCCGCCATATCCTCCGCCTCCGGATTCCCCCCCTCTGCTAGCCACTCCGCCCGTCCGCCACTGACAATCAACACCGGGGCCTTACCCTGCCGGTAGAGTCGTGCCCCATGGAGAATGCGATCGCCCGCCTCATTCAGCTCGTACCAGGGCCGCGGAGCAATCCAGGGGCGTGTTCCCCCACCCAGCACCACAATCGCCTCCGCCGTCGGCACTTCCCCACTGGGCAGATGGTGCCACTCTAGCGATCGCGCCAGCCCCTTAGCCAGCAGCGGCATACTCGATGCCCACAGGAGCACCACGGCCGTTCCCAGCAACCACAACGGCAAACGGGGTGGCAGATCCCGGCGTGGCGGCAACAGCAGCAGGACAAGGGCGCTGCCCACCAGCAGACACACCAAGCCCAGGGGGTAGATAAAAACTGGCAAAAACTTGGCAAGAAATAGCATAGGACGTTTACAGAACCCCCACAATTCTCTAGGATAGTGCCGCCCTTTGGAACGTTGCCCCCGTATGTTTGAGC
Organism: Oscillatoriales cyanobacterium SM2_2_1; assembly: GCA_012031145.1. Classification (GTDB taxonomy): domain Bacteria; phylum Cyanobacteriota; class Cyanobacteriia; order Pseudanabaenales; family Pseudanabaenaceae; genus UBA999. The sequence continues at coordinate 29,981 of JAAUUH010000017.1, forward strand.
TGCTGACCAACTTACTGGTGTGGGTCGTTTCAATCCCAATATTTTATTTTTTATTTCAGCGCGTCCCTAAAGAGTGGTTTCGCATTGTTGGGCTGACGATTCTGAGCATCGTCACCGTTATTTTTCTGGCCCGTCTCCCCTTCATTGATGCGCCCGTTCCCCAACTGATCACCTACTTTTTGGCCTTTCCCTTCAGTTTGCTGGGCATCTCGTTTTTCTTTATTCTTGACTGGCGAAGAATTTATGACCTCAAAGTCAAGGGTGGCGAATCCAAATTCGTCGGTGAAAAGTTCGATAACACCAAAGCCAAAGACGCCATCAAAAGCGTTAAATATTCCTTTCTGATCGTAATTTTAATTTTGGTCATCGGCAGCAACAACGGTGTTGCCTGTGGTCTGACGGGTTATTTTGACCGTCAAGCCCAAAATGCCGTGGAGCAGGGCAGGCGCCGCCCCTATAACAATCTGGATGCCACCGAACTCGCAGCCATGAAGGCCGACATTTTTGATGGACTTGTCATTCCCTACGAAGATGTGGATACCTATCCCAGCGATCGCCTCCAGTATGCCTACACCTACTGGCGCGATACCCCCGCCGATCAACCCTTGCCGTTTATTATCATTACTGCCGGACAGCCCCTCAATGAGGTCGGCTTCCCCTGTGACCTAGAGGCCACCGAAGAGCGAAAAAATGACCCCAATTTGGCCAGTTTGCTGCGCGGCACCCTGCGCTATGACAGCCGTTTTGCCGATGTTTTTCTCAAGCCACAGCCCCCTAAACCCGAGCCAAGGGAGCGAACTGCCGCCGATCTTTTTTGTCGGGATCTAGTGGAACTGGAACCCCAACTGCGGTCATCTATTATTGTGCTGCCCGAATTCAACAGCCTCTTCCGCTATGGCGAGAATGTCCGCCGCCAACTGACACAACTCAGTGACGATCAAGTGCGCTTCCTCACCCCTCGCCGTGAGCCATTGCCCTTCCGCTTGCTCCTGCTCACCCCCAGCCTCTCGACGAGTCGCGGCTTTCTCTCTTTTCGCAACCACCGCCTAGATGTGGAACCCCGCCCCATTGATACCCAACGGCTTTTCTGTCGCGATCGCCGGTTCCCCAAACCCCGTAGCTTTATTTTCAGCAGTCAGGCCTTTGCCCACACCGAAGCCGTCTGGAATGAAATTCGGGAGCTGCTCCTGTACACCCTTCGGTTTTGGATTCAGCCCCCCCTCACCGACGAGCGGCCCTACCTGCCACCGCTGGCCCTCCGAGCTAGGAATTCAAAAATGAAACCCAGTCTGAACCGATCCCCCGGGCCATCAGGGACGCCATTAGCGGAATCGTAGAGTACCCCACCAGCTCAATTCGAATAATGGTTTTCAGGCGCGCAACCAAATCCTCACTCACCTCCGGGGCCTTATCCTGACGCAGCGGCGGAATCCAGCGCAAGAACGCAAATGTGGGGTACAACGAAAGGGTGCCCACCAAAACATAGATGCCAATCTTGACCCAAAAGAGGGGTTGATGGGTGTAATAGGATGGCTCCTTGGCGTAGTAAAGCACCCGCAACACCCCGGTCACCAGCGCCGCCAGCCCGGCGATGCCATAGAGGGTATCCGCCACCATGATCCGCCAGCCTTCCTTGGCCGTCAGATCCCGTTTGAGGGTAAACAATTCCGTTGCCAAAGTGGCAAAAATCGTACCCAGACTTAAATAATGCACATATGCCGTAATTGCACTAGCCCACATGGTCGAGTTCCTAGGTGAAATGTTTACGATTTGTAACGCCATTGTACGCCCCCGTCACCCCCAAAGAGCGCCCATGAACCTGCTAGATTAGGCAAGAATCGAATCAGCAATCCAATCCACTGAGGGCATGGCACTAAAACCAGAATGGCTGCGGGTTAAGGCACCCCAATGGCAGCGAGTCGGCACAGTCAAAGAAATTCTGCGGGATTTGGGATTAAACACGGTCTGCGAAGAAGCGTCCTGTCCCAACATTGGCGAATGTTTTCAAGCGGGCACCGCCACCTTTTTGATTATGGGCCCTGCCTGCACCCGGGCCTGCCCCTATTGCGACATTGATTTCGAGAAAAAACCCCAGCCCCTCGACCCGACAGAACCCGATCGCCTCGGTGAGGCCGTTGCCCGCCTGCGCCTTAACCATGTGGTGATCACTTCCGTCAACCGCGATGATTTACCCGATGGCGGTGCGTCCCAATTTGTCCGCTGCCTCGAAGCAGTGCGACGCCATGCGCCCCAAACCACTATTGAGGTGCTGATTCCCGATCTCTGTGGCAATTGGCAAGCCCTAGCAGTGATTCTCAGCGCCGCCCCTGAAGTGCTAAATCACAATACCGAAACCGTTCCCCGCCTCTACCGCCGGGTGCGTCCCCAAGGCCAATACGGGCGATCGCTGGAAGTGCTGCGCCAAACCCGGGCGCAGTTCCCTTGGGTTTATACCAAATCGGGAATTATGGTCGGACTGGGGGAAACCGATGCTGAGGTGCGGGCCGTAATGGCCGATCTGCGGGATGTTGATTGTGACATTCTCACCATTGGGCAATACCTCCAGCCTTCACCGAAACACTTAGAGGTGCAGGAATTTATTACTCCCGCCCAGTTTGAGGCTTGGCGTGCCTATGGCGAATCCCTAGGCTTTTTGCAGGTCGTAGCGTCTCCCTTGACCCGCAGTTCCTACCATGCCGGAGAGGTGCAACAGTTGATGGCCCGCTATCCCCGCCCCCATTAGGGAAGGCGGTACAGCATGGCCGCCACACTCAAAAACGCCACCATACTCAGAAGATAAACGGCTTCACCCGTGGGCATGACCACCCCCCAAAGGGCGATCGCCCCGCCAAAGGCACCCAAGTACGTGCCAATGCCCAGACCGCCCCACCGTGCTGGCATTACCGTCAGCGCCAATGGGATCATGCCGTTGGCTATCACACCAAATCCGGCCATGACCAGCAGCATGATGAGCCAGCCAAGGCTCTGATTCACCAGCAATCCACCGCACAGCAACCCCACTGCCACCGCTGTTATCCGCAGCGATCGCCCCAAACCCCACCGCGTTGCTACCCAACCACCCACCACTGCCCAGCCCGCCTGCCAGAGAATCATGCCCGCCACACCCCACGGCACCCAAGGCGTTGCCAATATCTGGGCGATCTGCTCCGGCACTACCATTCCCAACAGCAGCCGGGTACCGGTGCCCATCGCCATTCCCACAGCCGCTAGCCCCAGAGATCTTTCCCAAGGCACGGACGTGGGCGCATCCTCAGCCTCGGGCATCGCAGGGCTTACCCTCCGCAGGTACAAAATCGCACCACCAAGGACGATCGCCCCAGCGCCAAAGGTTGGCACCGCCCCCAGGGACAGCAAAAAATTCTGGGCCACGGGGCGCAGCGCCCCAAATATCCCAGAGGACAGGGTCAACACACTGGCGGCGACCGGCAACGGCAGAGTCCCTCCCATTTGCCCCAATAAACTCAAAACTGGGCTGCGAAAAACTGCCATGGACACCGACCACAGCACCACCAGCCCCACAAAAAGCTCGGACTGCCGGGCGATCGCCAACCAGGGCAGGGCGACAAACATCGTCGCTGCCAGCAGCGCCGACCCAGTAATCAAAGACCAGCGCAGCGCCAAGGCTTGCCGCCACCGGTCGGACAGCGCCCCCATTACCGGCTCTACCACGAGAATTAACAAATTTTCTATCACGAGCAGCGATCGCACCCAAGCCAGATCAAGCCCGGCATCGTCCAGCAATTGGGGCAACACTAAGTCGTAGATCACCCAGCATAGGGTAATGGCCCCTTGCACCAAAGCCAGTGATCTAAGGGGCGACATCAGCTTTTAACCGACCAAAATTCGCCCCAAAACTAGCGGGAACGGGGGAGCAGGCAGCCTTGGAAGGAAATCTGACCATCCGGCATAGTGGCGCGACACAGATTAGTTTGACTTAAATCTACACCCGACAAATCTGCCTCCGTCAGGTCGGCGCGGTACAGATCCGCACCACGCAAATCGGCGTTTCTTAGGTCGGCGCGGTACAGGCTAGCGTAGCGCAAACTAGCATCTCGCAAATCGGCCCGCACGAACTTGGCATAGACCAACTCCGCATCTATGAGATTGGTGCGCCGTAAATCCGCCTCCGTAAAATCTGCAAACTTCCAACGGCTGTTTCGCCCATTGGCTCCCATTAAATTAGCGCGAATAAAATCCCCATTAATGGCATAGGAGTTACGCAGATCGGATCCCATTAAATTGGCATTGCGAAAGTCCACATAAAACAGCGTTGCCCCGACCAAGTTGACCCCATTCATCACACTGCGGCGCAGATCGGTCACATCCAAAAATGCCCCCCGCAAATCTGCATTGGGCGCACTGGCACCGGCCAATTCGCAGCGCTGACACTCGCGGGTCTCCACCAAGATCTTCAAATGTTCGGCATTTTGGGCCATAGCCGGAGTCGATGCGATCGCCGTCATCGTCAGGGCCGTCATCAACATGCGCAGTTTCATAATGTCACCTATGGAAAGCTAAAAAATTGGGGATGAAGACCACAAATCATTACTTACAGTTACCACAGGTTAGCCATTCGGCATATAGGCGATCGCTATGAATTCCAACGGCCCTTTTAGCCATTGGCAAACCACCTCCTAAGCAACTATGATCTGATATTTAGACTCTCCCAAGAAAATTCATGCTGGCAGCGCTCAAACTTCTCCCCGATTCCGCCGGACTAGACGATATTCCGATTTTGTTTGTCCTAGTGATGCTGGAGTCCATTCTTTCCGCTGACAATGCCGTTGCCCTTGCCTCATTGGTGCGCAGCTTACCCGACCCCGAGCAGGAAAAGTGGGCCCTGCGCTACGGGTTGGTGGGTGCTTTTGTCCTTCGGATTCTGTTAATTTTTGCCGCCACTTGGATCATCCAATACTGGCAATTTGAACTGGCGGGGGCACTATACCTCCTGTGGCTATCGGGAAAATTCTTTTGGGAAAACGCCCAAGAGCATGACGCAGATCATCCCGTGCGCATGGCCGATAGGCTCTGGAAGGTGATCGCGCTGATTTCTTTTACTGACTTGGCCTTCTCCCTCGATAGCGTTACTGCCGCCGTGGCCGTGGCCCAAGAAACCTGGCTGGTTTTGGTCGGCGGCGTGATGGGAATCATTGCCCTGCGCTTTCTAGCTGAACTTTTTATCAAGTGGATTGCTGAATACACCTACCTTGAGTCAGCGGGCTACCTCATCGTGATGTTGGTTGGCGTGCGGCTGCTACTGAAGGTGGTCGCTAAGCAGTACGTGCCCCCTGAATGGCTGATGCTGACATTCATCGGTATGATATTTGCTTGGGGATTTTCTAAGCGCAATCCTGAGCCGCAGGAAGTACCCGTTGAAGTGAAGGAAGTTATTTAAGGAACGCCGCTATGAATTTCCCCGATGATTTGGAGTACACCGCATCCCACGAATACCTCCGCTGGGAGGACGATGTGGCTACGGTAGGCATTACTGCCTTTGCGGTAGACCAATTGGGGGATATTGTTTTTCTGTCTTTACCTGCTGTGGGCGCTACCGTGAGCCAAGGGGAAGCTTTTGGCACTGTGGAATCGGTTAAGGCCGTGGAAGACATTTACGCCCCTGTTTCGGGGGAGGTGGTTGCCGCTAACACCCCCCTCACCGATGAGCCAGAATCTTTGGGTTCTGACCCCTACGCAGCTTGGCTGTTAAAAATTAAGGTCACAGGGGGCGATCGCACCCCCGTGATGACTGCCGCCCAGTATCGGGCCAAGGTGGAGGGGCACGCCTAGCTTGGGCTTGGCGTCCCTTATTCGAGGTAGATTTTGGCAATCAAGTCCCCATGTTTTTGAAACACCGCATTGCGGCGAATCTTGAAGGTTTGGGTCATGGTGCCGTCAGCGATGTTTAGGGGCTCAAGAAGAAATTCAAACCCCCCAATGCGGTCATTAACGCTATAGCCAGGGCGATTTTTGACCTCACGATTCAGTTCTTCCCGAAACAGCGATCGCACCGCCTCCGTTGCCAGGGCTTGGGCTAGCAGTGCAGGAGTCGCCTCTGGAGGCAGATGGCCGGCCGCTTCAAGGGCGCCAAGATTGGGATAAATCAGCGCCCCAAGTTGCTTTTGGTCTTGCCCCACCAACACGACTTGGTCAATGAAGGGACTTCTCAGGCAAGCATCTTCGATCGGCTGGGGTTCAATATTTTCGCCATTACTCAGCACAATTGTGTCCTTAGCTCGACCGACAATGACCAAGTCCTGCCACGGAGTGACATAGCCGAGGTCGCCTGAATCAAACCACCCCTGGGAGTCAATGACTTTGGATGTCGCTTCTGGGTTGTTGTAGTAGCCCTTCATCACTTGGGGTCCGCGGATCAGCACCAGCCCCTGCTTGCCCACCGGAACCTCTTGGCGGGTTTCGGGATCAACAATGCGGGTTTCTGTTCGGGGCAAGGGCTGCCCGTCGGCATTGCGAATATTCCGGTGGGGGCGGCGCACATGAGTAATAGGCGAAGTCTCCGTCAGACCATACCCACCCAAAATTGGGATGTTTGCCAGTTCATAGAAATCTTCTAGGTGCTCGGCAATGGAACCACCGCCGCTGACCACATAGCGCATCTGTCCGCCCATGGCGGCCCGCACCTTTTTGTAGACCAGCAGATCGCCTAGTCGGTGTAGCGGCCAACGCCAAAGCATCGTCAAGCCGGCCCGAAACCTTTGCCCTGCGCTTGGGGAGAGGTTGAGCAGATCCAGCCCTTGCCAAATCCGTCGCGCTCGGATGTAGTCCTCGCTGTTGCGAATGAGAACTGCCACCAGTTTTTGCTTTCCTACGGGTTGTTCCCGAAACTGCTTCTGGATTCCCTCGTAGATCGATTCCCATAGCCGCGGCACTGCCACCATGTAGTGGGGGGCATGGTCTTTAAGGTCTTTTTTGATGCTGCGAAGATTGGTATAAATTTGCGTGCAGCCAAGGGAAAAAATAAAATATTCAAAACTACGTTCGTAGGAGTGCCAAGTGGGCAAAATACTCAAGACGCGATCGCCCATTCCCAGTTGCAGTACAGTCCGCGCTGCCTGAACTTGGTATAACAAATTACCGTGGGTAAGCATCACCCCCTTAGGCTTGCCACCGGTTCCCGAGGTATAAATCAGGGTTGCTAGGGTCTCCCGCGTGATTTGGGGCCGCCCTAGGTCGCGGTCTTTGCCGATGGCTAGAAGTTGCTGAAAGTTTTGCACTCCGGTCGGTGGCTCCTCATCGGACAGCAGCACCACTACCCGAACCGGGAGGTGATCTAACTCCGGCTGTAGTTTCTGCAATGTGGACAGATTTTCCACCACCAGCGCCACACTTTCACTGTGCTCCAAAATGTACAGCAGTTCCTGCCGCTCTGCCTGGGAACTGCGCGTAGCATTCGCAGCTCCAATGGCTAAGATGCCTTGGTCGGCAATGAGCCAGCGCGGTGAATTGTCAGCAATCAGCGCCACCTTATCACCCACCTGCAACCCCAACGCCCGCAGCCCAGCGCCAAACTGGGTCATTTGGGTGATCGTATCCCGATAGGTGAGGTTCACGGGTGGGGTAGCGTGGGGATCGTGTAGGGCGATCATGTCGGGGCAGGCTTCAACAACGGTTTGCCATACCTGCCAAAGGGACGTAGCAGTAGCATGATCACGAATGATTGACATAGCACCTCCAAATGGGCGGTTCAGTTGGGTCTCGGCGAGTCCATGGAAAAATTATCGGGACTTAAGATGAATCAAGTATTCCGGCTTTTGACCATCGATACCAGCCCACCTGTGCCAGTTTATAAATTGCTCCCTAAATCTTGCCAAAAGGGTAGGGTTACGATCCAATCCACCGCCGCCGCCAAATCCGTCACTACCCTATCGGGCTGGACCCGGTGTTGATAGTTCCCTGTCAAAACCTGCTCACCGTAACCAGAGGTGACTAGCACACCCAGGCATCCGGCGTTGTGGGCCAGATCAATATCTGTAGCCTTGTCGCCCACCATGACACTGCGGCGCAGATCCAAATCCCGATCCCAAGCCGCCGCTACGAGCATCCCGGTATTCGGCTTCCGCCACGCTGAGACATAGGCGAGGTCTGGAACAACTCCCCCCTCAGCAGGGCTAAGACTGGTGCACTGATAGATGGCGTCAAGTTTGGCCCCTGCCTCCATCCAAAGCAAATGTTCCAATCGTGCCGTCAAGGCTCTGATATGGGCTAGGTCATAATAGCCGCGGGCAGCCCCCGCTTGATTGGAGGCAAGGCAGCAAAAAATTTGCTGGTCATTGAGCCGCCGTACCGCTGCCGCTGCCCCGGGGTTGAGTACCAAGTCCTCAAGCCGTCGAATGTAACCAGCTTCGACATTGAGCACGCCATCGCGATCTAAGAAAACCGCACCGCGCATCATCCCCAGCGACACCCAAACTCACCCAGTAGCCCTAATGACTCAATGGGTGCGGGCAGAAACTCCCCCCGCCAGTCGAGGATCTGCACTAGGAGCAAATATCCGCCCCCCAAGAGCACAGCTAGGATCCCGGTGAACACTGCCACCCATTGCGATCGCGTCATCATTCAGTTTCGGTTCAATAATTACCCACATACTTAACCTACATCTAACGGGTCAATTTTGATGATCTACTGCCCTACCCAATGACCTGCGGACTGCTTTAGTGGTAATCAATCTTTTGGGATAATATGTTTTGTGCCCTATCAAGGGTGCGGTCCGAGGGAACCCATTGC
>JAAUUH010000018.1 GCA_012031145.1 Oscillatoriales cyanobacterium SM2_2_1
CACGCGATGCTCATTTTCAAGAAGTGGAGAGTCTAAAAACAGCAGCGTGGTGAGTAAAGCCGCCGCATAACAACCCGGTCGGAGCGGACTGCCGAAAATCCTTGGTGTGGATGCAGAGGTTTGCTAGCAGCCGCTCAACCGGAACGTTATGCTGCTCAAGCTAACGGTGAGGTTTAATGGCAAAGCTCCAACGAACTTGGCGATCATTTAGTTTTGTAACGAATACTACGATTTTTCCTACGGGGGTTCCCAATGCTAATTGAGATCCTCGGAAGGGAGAACTATGCGTCACAAGTCGCATCCTTCATGCAGTCGCATGGTATTCACAAGGTCATCGGCTTCTCTGGTGGTGCTGACGATAGATTGCAAGGAGTCCCGGAAGATGACGACTTGCAGTTAAAGTACATAGCCTTTCGCAATACATTTCATGAACGATTGATATCCGACGCACTCAAGCTATTGCGCGGATATAGGGTTGCCATCTTAACGGGAGGTACGGAAGGTGGTATTCCAGAATTAGCAACCCGAAAAGCAAAGGAATATGGGTTCAAAACCATTGGCGTATTTCCGCGTAAAGGGAAGAAATACGCTTTAGGGTCATCTCAATTAGATTTGTCGATTTGCGTAGATCCCATGATCGGGGAAGCCAGATGGGGGGATGAAGGTGCTACTTGGACATCTCTCATTGACGGAATGATTGTGATTGGTGGCAGCGCAGGGACGTTAACAGAGTGTGCTCACATCCAAAAAATCAATGAATCGCTAATTAAAAACAATGAAATGCCCAAATATATTGTTGCTATCTACGGGACGGGTGGCACAGCAGAACAACTTCCACATCTGTGGGCTAAACCCCATGTGAGAAATGTATGTATGCCAATGAATCGTATATATACAGGTCGAGAAGCATCCCAGTTTCTCATCGAAAAACTGGCTTTAGATGACTACTTTGATCCAAGAATTCAACCAATACAGCAAAGCAATGGAGAATCGAACTAATGGCTATTTCTGGATTTCCTGAATTTTTGCCTGGAGAACAGATCACATTCAATCAAGTGATTGATGTCATCAAGAAAGGATTTGAACGGGCTGGTGCTGTACCTATCGAAACACCAGCAGTTGAGCGCATTGAAACCTTATCGACTGCAAAAGGCAACATTAGCAAGGAAGTGTATGGATTACGCAGACTAAAAGCCGAAGAAGGAGATGATGCTACAGATTTAGCCCTTCACTTTGATCTCACTGTTCCCCTTGCTCGGTACGTGGCAGAACACGCTAATGATCTTGCCTTTCCATTTCGACGCTATCAAATTCAACCTGTGTGGCGTGGTGAACGCGCTCAAGCAGGTCGCTACAGACAGTTTTATCAATGTGATATTGATGTTATTGGGGAAGAGGAACTATCCCTGTTAAACGATGCCGAAATGCCCTTCATTATCTACCAGATATTTAAGGAGTTGAACATTGGACATTTTCAAATCAGGATCAACAATAGAAAGATCTTACAAGGTTTTCTAACTCATGTTGGTGTTGATGAAACAGAGGTGTCAAGCGTTATTGGTATTGTTGATGCTTTGGAGAAAGTTGGAGTTGCCCAAGTCACCGAGGATTTAACCAAAGCTGACTTGAATGCTACTGCTATCGAGTCCATCCTAGAGTTCTTCTCAAAGAAAGCCTCTAGCGATGAATTGATAGACTACCTCAAATCCTTGAATATTGAAGGAGAATTTGAAACTGGTTTGAACGAACTCATCACAGTCCTTGAAGGTATTGGTAACTTGGGAGTTCCAAGTGACTACTACGGTATCGATTTGTCAATGGTGCGTGGTTTAGATTACTACACTGGCACAATATACGAGACACGGCTCACGGGTCACGCGGGCATTGGCAGTATATGTAGTGGTGGCAGATATGACAATCTGGCTGCTAATTTCGCTAGTAAGAAATATCCAGGTGTAGGTATCTCAATTGGTTTAACGAGGCTGCTACCCAAACTTTTTGAACTTGGAATTATTCAACCATCAAAACCAACTGTTGCGTCAGTTCTAGTCATGGCTCTCGAAAAGGATAGACAGCAAGATTATCTCAGAATTGGCGGACTTCTGCGAAATGCTGGCATCAATACCGAGGTGTACCTAGAAGACAAAAAGCTCGCCGCACAAATGAAATATGCCAACAAGAAAGGTATTCCGTTTGTTGTAATTATTGGGCAAGAAGAGTTTGAAAACAAAACAGTTTTAATCCGAAATATGGTAGATGGGGAGCAACAAAGTGTTCAAATCGAACATCTGGTTTCCACTCTAGAAGCATTGCTGAGAAATAGTCATGAATAACTTTAGCTTTTATGACTTGCAACCCAAGATCAGTAATTTTCGAGATGAAGTCTTAGCAGGCTTAAGCAAGCAACGAAAATCAATCCCGCCAAAATTTTTCTATGATGACTATGGCTCTAAGATTTTTGATCAAATCTGTGAGTTAGAAGAGTACTACCCGACACGAACTGAATTTAGCATCTTGCAACAGCATTGCTCAGATATTGCTGATCAAATTGGAGAAAACTCTCTCATCATTGAGTACGGCAGTGGTAGTAGTCAAAAAATTTGCCTCCTTCTGGATTCACTGAAGAAACCTTTGGCTTATATGCCAATTGATATTTCAAGAGAGCATATGCTATCCGCATCCAAGACGATTGCAGATAAGTATCCAGATCTAGAAGTACTAGCAGTTTGTGCTGACTATACGACAGAAATGCTACTTCCTGATTATGATTACTCCTCTCTTAACAAGAAAGTTATCTTCTTCCCTGGCACTACCATAGGCAACTTAGAACCAGAGCAAGCAGTAAAACTTTTGAAGAGATCGGCAGCGATTGTAGGTTCAGGCGGAGGAATGCTAATTGGGTTTGACATGAAAAAAGATCCGCAAATCCTTCATGCAGCTTATAACGATTCAAAGGGTGTAACTGCTGCATTTAATATGAATCTTCTAACTCGTATAAATAGAGAGTTAGAAGCTAATTTTGATACAAGCACATTTTCCCATTACTCTTTTTTCAATCTTTCCAAAAGTAGAATTGAAATGCATTTGGTCAGCTTAGTGGAGCAAACTGTAACTATTTCAGATCGACCATTTAGATTTTCAGAAGGAGAAAGTATTCACACTGAGAATTCATATAAATTTAGTCTACAAGAGATTAAAGATTTGTCAGAGAGAACTGGGTTCAAGCTAAGTAAGTTCTGGACTGATCCAGAAAATCACTTTTACCTCTGTTACTTGTTAGCAGACTAGAGGTTAATCAATGGAAGAGAGACAAGTTATGCATATAGTTCGGGCAAACACCTTGCAAGATCTAGATGAAGCATTCTCATGTGGATTAATCAAACTCTATCAGGATATCTTTGCAGATCAGCCCTATGAAGAATATTTCAGTAATGATGATGTTATTTCAATGTTTTATTCTTATTTGAGAGTGAAGTCAAGAACTCGCTTTTTTTCTTTGCTTACTTAGAGCGAGAAATCATTGCTTTTTGCATGGCTGTTCCGCTGAATGAGAATTCGCTTGATTTTGAAATAATTGATTTCAATAAAAATATTTCTCACAATTGCTATGAGTATTTCAAAAGAACTTTCGATTCGACTCCTGAGAATACCTGGTATTTAGATGATTTAGGCGTTAGGAAAGATAAACGGAGGAGAGGGGTAGCAAAACGCTTACTCAAAACTTGCCTAACTAAACTAAATTCTAAAAATGTGTTCTTGCGCACATCGGATAGTAATAATCAAGCGCAACTGCTGTATCAAAACTTGGGTTTTCGTCATATAGACGGACTATATACACAAGTTTCTCATAAACGTTTGGACGGTTCAGTTAGAGAAGATCGGCGAATCATAATGCTGAGACAGGCAGAGCCGATCGAGTAGGCTTTACATTAAAGTTGTAACTACTCAGCTTAAAAGATAGTAATGATTTGTGTAAACGCCCAAAAGTAGCGGTAAGGTTCATACCACTTATCGCAATGGTGAGGCAATTCCATTGAGTGAGTCCAACCGCAAGAAATTCGTAATTAGTCGGGACGAAATCAGAGCGGTCTACGCCCAGGGCGAAGATGCGGTACTTAGGTTGGTGGAAGGACTTCTAGAGCGAATTGCGGTACTCGAAGAGCGAGTCGAAGCGTTGGAGAATCAAATCAGCAAGAATAGTCGCAATAGCAGCAAAGCGCCATCGAGTGACGGCTTAAAGCCGAGACCGAAAAGCCAACGGCGCAAAAGTGAGCGTTTGAGTGGCGGACAACCAGAGCATCCCGGAAAGACATTGGAGTGGTCAGCAGACGTACATCAAGTGGAGCAGCACTGCGTTGATGCTTGTGCAGTGTGTGGTCAATCCTTGAGTCAAGTCGAAGTCGAGGACTGGGATCTGCGGCAAGTGCGAGATATTGCACCGATTCAGGTGACGGTGACAGAGCATCAAGCCGAGGTCAAGTGTTGTCCGCACTGTCAAACATTGAATCGGGGAGAATTTCCACCTAACGTGAACAGTGTCGTGCAATATGGGGCAAGTTTGAAAGGATTGATGGTGTACTTGCTCGATTACCAGTTGTTGCCCTCGGCACGGGTGAAAGAATTGTTGTCGGATGTATTTGGGTGTGAGATATCAGAAGCCACTGTTTACAACACTCGAGAACGCTGTTTTAAGGAACTGGCGAGTGTCGAAGCTGCAATCACCGGGCAGATTCAACACGCTCAAATCCTGCACTGTGATGAGACTGGAATGCGAGTCAAAGGCAAGCTCTGGTGGTTGCATGTTGCGAGTACCGATGGCTTGACCGTTTACTTTGTCCACACGAAGCGGGGCACAGACGCGATGGACGCAATGGAAATTCTGCCTAACTATGACGGCATCAGTGTGCATGACGGCTTAAAGAGCTATGCCCAATATGCCTGTGGTCATGCTTTGTGTAATGCCCATCATCTGCGCGAACTCGCATTTCTTTTAGAGCGCTACCAGCAGATTTGGGCGGAAGAGATGGGCATCTTATTGCGCGATCTCAAACACCAAGTAGACCAAGCTAAAGCACAGGGGCAGACCGCACTCGATGCCGACCTCATGCAATGGTTCGAGCATCGCTATCAGACATTGATTACAGCGGGGCTGGCTGCCAATCACGTTCCCGACCCACCCCCGGATGCGGTGAAATCTCGGGGTCGTCCCAAACAATCTCCCGCTAAAAACTTACTTGACCGTTTACAGCACCAATCCCTAGTGTTGGCGTTTATGTATGACTTTCGGGTGCCGTTTGATAACAATCAGGCGGAACGTGACTTACGTATGATGAAGCTCAAGCAGAAGATTTCAGGCGGATTTCGCTCGGCAGAGGGAGCACAGATGTTTGGTCGGATTCGCGGCTATATTTCTACCCTTAAGAAGCAAGGACTCAATGTTTTGGATGCACTCAAGCAAGTCTTCTTGGGCAATCCAACTCTGCCAACTTTGCTTCAACCTGAGTAGTTACTTAAAGTTTGGGTTAAAATTATAGTTGCCACCCGTAAGGTTTCCTTACATATGGAGTCTTTCTATGCCCCAAGCCTTAAAAGCAGTTTACCGTAGTGGTATATTTGTTCTTAAAACAGCCTGTAATTTGCCTGAAGGCATTGAGGTTGAGCTTTTTGTGCAATCAGCCCAAGTTGCTCCACCCAGGATTACTGATATTGCTGCTAGACAGAATTTCCTAAAGCTACTTGTTGAGCGAATGCAACAAAACCCGATTCCCTCTAATGCTCCTCGTTTTACACGGGACATGTTGCATGAACGCCGTTGACACGAATATCCTGATTTATGTTAATGATCCTCGTGATCCCGCCAAACAGGCAATAGCAGCTTCTTTAGTATCTTCGTTGACAGACGGAGTTTTAATCTGGCAGGTTGCGTGTGAGTACTTGGCAGCAAGTCGTAAGCTAGAGCCATTGGGGTATAACAGAGTGCAAGCTTATCAATACGTCCGAGACTTGCAGCAGGTCTGGTACACAGTTTTACCAACTTGGGCTGTTATTGATCGTTCTGAGGACTTGATGAGCCGTTTTAGTCTGTCTCACTGGGATTCGATGGTGGTTGCTGCTTGCTTAGAAGCAAACGTCGAAACTCTCTACACAGAGGACTTTGGCTATTCAGATGTTGATGGGCTAAAAATTGTCAATCCTTTCAAAAGTCCCTAAACCCGCCGCCGCATAACAACGCGCTGGAGCGGACGGTCGGGAGATCTCGGTTGTGAGGCAAAGGTCACTAGCCGCCGCTCAGCTAAGCCGTTAGGCGGTCGCAATCGGGCTATGGCAGTAGCTTGAAATTCATCCGTTGGCGTTCAAGGTCAACTTGTATGGATTCTCAAATTGTTGCGGCTCTGATCACAGGAACATTCGGACTTATAACTGGCATTGCCGTTTCAAAGGCGGATTCCATTCAACTTAGTTTTTTTGGAAAAAGTCGTAAACTAAAACAGCATTGGCACGGCTTCACTCAGCGAATTGAGATCGAGAGTGGAGTTTGTCACCTTACACGTCAACATAAATGTACAATGACACTCAAACAGAGAGGACGTAGAATCAGTGGTGATGTGCGAACTGAGATGGAAGACTCACAGGGGCAGGTGAAAATATTTGAGTATTCAATTAGAAATGGAGTCTTGGAAGGAGAGTACTTTTCTTGCCAGTTAGAATCTAAAGATGAGAAAGTCCACCGCATAAGGCACACTTTTTCTACCTTCATACATCAGGGAATCGATTACAAGGAGTCTTTACAGGTAATCGTGCATCAGCGGAGAGAATCACACTAGGATTGTGCGACATGCAGAGTGACTGAATGATAATCGTAAAAGCTGCTAGGCATAGAGCGATTGATCGTGGCACAGCATAACTTCTGAAGCAGTCCAACGCGGGATCGTTTATGAGTTGCTGCTGATTTCTACAATAATTTCGCCTTCTCGCAATTTTTCTAAAGCCTTGGGCAAAGTACTCGAAAGAAGCTGGCGTAAGTTTCGGTTCGTTACGTTGCCACAAGTCAGCCAAATAATTTGAGGTGGTATTCCTAATCGACAGACAAGATCAACAAAGTCGCTATCTTTTGTCATGATTATAGCGTCGGTGGCTCGTGCTGCTTCAAAAATCTCAATGTCTCTCGCATCCCGTAATCCGAGATCTTTCACAGCCGAAGCCTCTAAATCAAAATTACTGGACAGCCAACCTGCCAATGTTGGAGGTAGTTGAGCATCAACCCAAATATTCATGCAGTCAACCGGGGAAAATCAGTACGCCGTGCAGCAAACACTAGACAAGCCTGAATATCTGCAATTTCTAAGTCTGGAAAATCCTCTAAAATTTCAGAAGTGCTGACATTCTCAGCTAACATCTCTAAAATGTCACTCACCCGAATTCTCATTCCTCGGATACAAGGACGACCACCACACTGACCAGGTGTTTGGGTAATACGAGACAGTAAGCTATTCATTGAGCTGATTGCATACAAGTAGGACTCTTCTATGATACAAAAATATATGTGGTTGAGATCGCCGCATAACAAATCATTGGAGCCGCCGTATTTGGTTTATCAATGAGATCCGAAGGTGGTCGGCGGCGGCTCAACTCAATCGTTATGCCTAAAATCACAACCTCACCGACATCGCTTCAGCTAAACCCAGGAATTTTCTAGCTATCCCTCTCGCTTCCTAGATTTTCCATCCACCAGAAACGTCAATGACTTGACCAGTAATCCAGCGAGACGCAGCAGAAGTTAGAAACTCAACCACATCTACCACATCGTCAATCTGTCCTATCCGCTTCAGTGCAGTAGCCAACTCTAACTCATGGCGGAATGTAGAATCCTGCAATAGTTGTGCCCGAAAATTCGCTTCGATTACACCGGGTGCGATCGCATTGACTCGAATTCCACGAGAACCCAGTGCCACAGCCCAGTGCCGTACAAGGCAGTCTACAGCAGCTTTTGTCGCTGAAAAATAGGCAAAATCTGGGCTAAAAATCCGCTGAGTCGCAGCCACGGAGAGTGTTATGACCGACCCTCCATCGCTAATGTGGGGTGCAAGCCGATTGATGAGTTCAAAAGGAGCCAAGAGATTCACTGCTGTCATTGCCTGAATGTCTGTTAGTTCTGTTTGCCCCAGAGGACTAGCTGCTGCGATCGCGGCATTACTCACAAAAATATCAAGCTGGCGACCTGCTAAAACTTCAACCACCTTGTCAGCCAGCATGGCAGAAGCTTTACCGTCTCGCAAATCGGCTTGAACGACAGCACCACTGCCGCCAAATTCTATAATTCTTGCCAAGGCTTGTTCAGCCCCAGAGCGGCTTGAAGCATAGTGCAAAATGATGAAGTTCTTGCTTTTGCCAAGACGTTCAGCAATTTTCTGTCCAATATCTCTTCCTGCTCCAGTCACAAAAATGGTTTGATTTGTCATGATATTTACCCAAAAATTCAGTAGTTTGCTAAAACGAGTTAACGTTGAAGTATGGCAATTGTTACCATAACCATGCCTGTGAGTCCGATCGTGTACCCCAAAGAACGAACTACGGTAACTCCAGAAACATAGGAGATCGCATGAACAAGGCGCCCTCCAAAAAATACCTGTGCACCCAAGGAAGATAAGCCTGAAGATGCGTTTGCAAATTTGGTTATCAGAACTAAACTTGCAAAAATAATTAAATTCTCAGCTAAATTGACTTTTGCCCTTTGGATTCTCCCAGCTAAAGCTGAATCCTTCATTGGGGAATCACGATTGCTGAGAGCATAAGATATACCTTCAGCAAAAGTAGTTCTAGCAACTTGCAAAAATCTAGTGCATACAAAATACCAACCGAACCCAGCAACATCCACAGCTCAGTAGTCATAGTTTCAACCTATTTGATAAACTAATTAGAAATTGTAATGAGCTTTAATGTGAAAATCTACGGAGAAAAAACACCGTGACTGTTCCCCGCAAAACCATTCCAGACTGCCCCATTGAATGTTGTATTGCTGCCCTCTCAGGCAGATGGAAGGCAATGGTGATTTGGCGTTTACTTGAGCGACCCCTCCGGTACTCAGAGATGGCACAGAGAATTCCAGAGATTACCGAGCGAGTTCTATCTCAAGTGTTAAAAGAACTGGAGAGTGATGGGATTGTGGAGCGATCCGAACACAAAAAAGAGTGGCAACTAACGACTTTAGGGCAAGCTCTCAAACCAAGCATGGAATCAATGGCTGCATGGGGTCAACTGGCGCAAACCCTAACCTCAAAACCACAAGCAAAGTGGCAAAAGTTAAGTAACGCTAGGTCGCACTCAGCATAACAAATCAATGCACCCGACCGCAAGTTAAGCTATCCATGTCATCCAAAATCAGTGACGGCGGGTGAGTTTAGCCGTTAGGCTGCAATCTCATCTCATTGAAAATTAGTAGTCCTAAAATTTGAAAACTTCTTGAAGTAGGATTCCTATCCATAAAATGCTAGAGTCATTGCTAGAATTTATACGAGATATGGCTAAGGCTTTGCAGGATACTTCTCGAAGACTTGGAGAAGCCGTAAGTGATTTCCTTGAAGCCTTATTAGAATTTATAAATGCAGTTTATATATGGCTTTCAGAAGCAGCTACAGCAATATGGAATTATTTAACAACATTATTTTCTCAACTTATTGAGTTAGGGCTGGCTTTATTTAAGGTGAGTCTTTTTTATATACCGAGTATTGCTGCGTTTACGATATACTTTTCAGGTAATTCAATACTTTGGCTATTTTTTGCAATTATATGGTTTGTACTAATTACATCAATTGCCCTTTTCTACAAAAGAAGGCGATGAGTAAGACTAAGGTTCAGTAATTCTCATCGAGATAAATTGGCATAATAATAGAGACTAAATCAAGGATATCTTGTTCTTCTCAAAGGATACAACCATGACAAATCATGAGATTTTAGGTGAATTCTTATCTTTGCCTGCTGAAGCACAGAGCCAAGTAATCAGCCTGATCGCTTTTTTGAAACAAAAGTACATATATTCTGAACCTCTGTCTGCATCATCAAATGTTGATTTCGTTAATGATCCCTTTGTTGGAATGTGGCGCGATCGTCAAGATTTAGGTAGCATTACTTGGGTGCGAAATTTACGAGAAAGCGAGTGGTCAAAGGCAAATGGCTAGTTCCACTATCGTAGATACCGACATAATTATTGATGTTGGTCGTGGTATTCCTGAAGCCGCTAATTGTCTGCAAGAGCTAAAATCAAGTTCCAGATTTGCAATTAGTGTAGTTACACAAATGGAATTAATTGTTGGCTGCACTAACAAGTCAGAATTAAGAACGTTGGAAAAATTTCTCCAGCAGTTTGAGGTAATTAGAATTGATCAGCCTATTTCAGATAAAGCAGTTGACTTGTTACGATTGTATCGGCTAAGTCATGGCTCACTCATTGCCGATGGCTTGATCGCAGCTACAGCCATAATATACGAGTCACCTTTCATAACGAAAAATCAACGAGATTACCGATTTATTCAGAATCTCAGCCTATTACCCTACCCGTAGCGAAAAGCCTAACACTGCGTTGGAGCCGACCTCAGCGAAAGTTATCTGCAAAAGTTAAAGGTTGTCTGCGGCGGCTCAACTAAGCCGTTAGGCGGATTTAAACCTGGGTTGAGAGGTTATCCTAGAGGTTATCTTCTGTAGGTGTTCGCTGTTGAGACTAAGGGGTTTTGCCTCGACTTTACCTGTGTAGTACAAACCGATGCTTTTTTAGGGAGAAACGAAATGAAACTTTTTGATTTAGAAACTCGTCCTATCTTGCCCGAAACCGAGATGAGTGATACTGGTACACCTCCTAAGATCGAGCTTGATGCTTTTTGGATGGGTGCTGGAAGCATTGCTTCTAGTTGTACTCCATCTAACTGTTCTATGTTCACTCCGAACCAAGGCGATAGACCTAATTTAGAATCTGAATCTTCATATACTTCAGATGCAGAGATCTAGGGTCTATAAAGAGTAGAAATATTTAAACACTGCTAGCGATGAGTTGGCAGTGTTTTTTCGCAATTTGAATCTAGTAATCTGGGTTTAGTTTGGTTTCGTCATATCAACTGGATTAGCGGAGAATTTATGAGTGAGACATCTATGATTCAACCAGCTTACATTTCGGAATCGGATGTAGGGTTTTTAAATAGACTTGAAAAACTAGATCTAAGACCTATAGTTTTTAAGCTTGTCAAAGATCCGGATTCAGGTATACCTTGGATCGAAAAAGATGCACGTTTGGTCGAGATTGAGTATAGACAGTTTTTGTTTTTATATTGGAAGTATGGACGAGAATCTCAATCAACGATTGCTCCAAGCAAGCGTGTAGATATGTTTTGGCATCAACATATCTTAGATACGGAAAAATAAAAACAAGATTGTGAATTACTCTTTTCAACCCCTGTGGAAGCCAAAGTTTGTCAGTTCTTTCGTAATATTCTGAGACCATTAAAAATTCAATTATATGCTGGCTATATGCCGCATTTTCCATATTTAGGACTTCGAGGGAAAGATGATATTGAAGCAATAGAAGAAGCCTTTATAAAGGCTAAGAGTCTCATAAGCTTACACTTTCCAGAATCCAGTTAAATTCAATTTGAGAATGCAAGAACTTAGAAAATTTCAATGCCTGATATGAGTTTTCAGTTTCAAATAGCACCTTTAGATTTGGCTTCTTCAGACATGGATCTTACTATTAGCAATTTGCTACACAATAAGTTGTTAGGATTGAGAATTTCTAATTTTTATTCTGCCGGAGCATGTCAAGAAATAGTTAGGCGATGTTATGAACATGGTTTTTCTTGGATAAATCCTAAACTAGGAAAGATCTGAAGGATTGGAGGTACAATTGCTCAGTTTCATTCCCATCCAGATGGGAAGAAATATTATTTTTCTCTCTCATCTAAAGTAATTGAAGTTCGCAAATGATTTTTTGAAAAGCATGAAGATCCGGTCGCAAAAGTAGGTAATCTTTTTGATAACTTTTATTCTTGTAGGCTTGCTTTTGATGAGGAGTATCAGCAATACTATTTCCCTGGAATGATTCAAGCACAAAATAAAGCTGGGAAGGTGCATGTTGATCGAGTAAGCTATGAATCTTCAGACTGGAGCGTAGCCGATATTTTAAGCCAATTTTCGTGCGTATTATATCTTCAACTACCTAAAACTGGGGGAGAGCTTGAGTTCTATCAACGATTATGGAAGCCGAAAGATGTAGATTTTGAATTTTCAAAAGATCCTAAAGTTCGCACAGGAGTTAATGAAAAGCTAGTTGAGCAGTGCGAGAGATTTAAATTTTTTCCAAAGACTGGTGATCTTCTTATTTTTAATACTACCTACTATCATAGAGTTCTTGAATCCAGTAGTGAAGAGTTTAGAATAACTTCTTTATCTTTTTTGGGTGTAAATCGCCAAAACGAGATTGTTTTCTTTATGTAATTTGCGTTTTCTCATTGCTATGAACATCAAAAAAGCTGTTCCTCAAGATGCGAGTAAAGTTTTAGATCTCTTACAAAAATTAGATGGCGAAACAAAGTTTATGCTTTTTGAGTCAGGAGAGAGAAAAACAACCTTAACTGAGCAAGAGAAAATTATTGGTGAGATAGATAATGTAGTTATATTTTGTGCTTTGGACAATGAAGATTTCATAGGTATTGTCATTGGATACAGAGGTAAATTTAAAAGAAAACGGCATTCGCTTTATATAGTAATTGGGGTTCTTAAAACATTTTGGGGTAATGGCGTAGGAAGAAGCCTTATAAAGGTTATAGAAAAATGGTCAGTTAATAACGACTGTCATCGTCTAGAGTTAACAGTAGTAACTCACAACGAACGTGCAGTAAGGCTTTATCATAAACTTGGATTTCTTATTGAAGGAGTTAGACAGCATTCGTTATTAGTCGATGATTGCTATTTTGATGAATATTATATGTCTAAGCTTGTTGCCCAGTCAGCCACATAAATAATAGTTAGGCAACTTGAGCTTTTGGTCGAAACAGTACATCTAGCGTATTTATTAGTACACAAACTCAAATGCCTTTGGGTCATCTGTCGGACAAACGCTATAATTGTTCATAGATTTGTCGAATTCCTTGATACCCATGAGCCAGCAGCTAACTCTGGAATTAAATGATGAGGTTTATGCAGACTTACAGCAAAAGGCTAATGCTGTAGGTCTTTCGATTGCGGAATGGATTGTTGCTGCACTAAGTACTCAAAGTAATGGCGTAAGTGGGGTTTTGCATTCAGTAGCACAGCAGGAAGAGGCTCGGCAGAGGTTTAGGAGCCATGCTGGGGCAATCAGTCTTGGGTATGCAACAGGTATAGACAATGAAAGCATTGATGCTGATCTTGCTAGAGCCTATGCAAATCAGTACGAGGGACAAGGTTAATTTGTGCTTTTAGATACATCAGGATTTCTGTGTTATCTCCATCAAAATGAGCCGCAACATCAAGAAGCAACGCGATTACTCAATAGTGCAAGCAAAAGGTCTTTGACCCATAGCTATGTTTTAGCTGAGTTGATCGCTTTAGCGTTGATACGTCGGTTTCCTCGTCCTGCGGTACTAGCTTTCGTGATGGACTTGCTTGATAACCCGGACATCGAAACAGTTTGGGTGGACGAACAATTGCATCGAGAGTCCATGAAACTTTTGATAGATCGGCAAGACAAGACCTATTCGTTGTGTGATGCAGTCAGTTTTGTTTTGATGCGCCAGCGTGGTATTACAGAGGCGTTGACCACCGACCGACATTTTGAGCAGGAGGGTTTTGTAAAACTGTTGTAGCCAGCCTCCTAACACTGCGTTGGTGCGGACGGAGCGGAGGTTATCGGTAAATCGTTGAGATTGTCTGCGGCGGCTCATCTCAACCGTTAGGCGGCACTCACTGCTGAGTATCCTATCTGTAGAAGATAGAAGTCGATTCCGGCAACCTCGGAGACGAGAGATACCCATAAAGAGCATTTGTATTTTGGAGCACCAATCATGGCAGAGCTTATCAGGAAAGAGAATGGGTTGAGATTATGGCTACTAAGCAAAAGTAAATATCCCAGGATAAAGGATTTACATATTCATTCACATAGCAATGGCTTAACGCTAAAAGTTGTTACAAATAAGGGACACACAGAACACTTTGATATTGATCTCAAATCAACCACTGAAGACTTCGGCAATTTGCTTGGCTATATTCATCGCAAGATTGAGCAACATAATCTCTAACTTTGAACGAATTCACGGGACAATCGACACTTCAAAATAGAGAGCAATACTATGGCTTAAGCATTTGACAAACTTACGATTGGGATGAAAGAGAAAATCCTTGGATATGTTTCGTCTTCATATAAGGAGATTGGGAACCGCACCTATATCTTTGTTATTGATGATGTGAAAGTATTGCTAGTAAATAATGGCTCGTCCTTACAATTTAGAGCCACTTTTAATGACGATCATTCACTTAGTAAAGCTAATGTGTGGAACGAGACAAAGCGTTTCACTCGATGCTACGTTGAATCGGATGGATCTATTATTCTTGAGGCTGATTACTCATTTGATGGTGGATTTACTATTGAGAATTTAGCCAACTTCTTACAAATCTTTAAAGTATCACTTCAAACTTTTTGTTTAGAAGTTTTGTAGTTGCCTTTTCTGGCGCAACCTTTGAAACAGGTTCATGCTTTATCTACTCCTCCTGATTTTGCTAAAATTGTGGGAGGAGTTTTGTTTTCTGCGAGGGACTATGCGTTCAACCGAGCAACTAACTGAAGAAATACTGTCCCTGCCTAACGAGTTAAGAGCACTTTTAGCAGACAAACTGGTGGAAAGCTTAGAGTTTGTCGCTGACCCAGCAATTCAGGCAATTTGGGTAACTGAAGCTAAGCGCCGACGAGATGAGGTGCGAGATGGTTCTGTTCAACCAATTCCGGGCGAAGATGCCTTAGCTCAGGTCAGACAGCTAATTGAGGCATGAGGTATGTATTTCATCCTGAAGCACTAAGTGAGTACGCTGAAGCAGTTCAATACTATACAGAGCAGAGAGTTGAGGTTGCTCAAGCGTTCATCAACGCGATCGAGGAGACAGTCTATCGAATCAGGGAAGCCCCAACCCGTTATGCTGCGATTGATGAAGATGTTCGGCGATGTATGGCGCGTAAGTTTCCTTATGGTGTTCTCTATACAGTTGAGCAGGACTAAATTTTGATCGTGGCGATCATGCATTGCAGCCGTGAGCCTAGTTACTGGATAAGCCGAAAGTAGCTGGAACCGCCAGCCGCCTAACACTAGGTGGCAGCGGACGGATGAAAACCGCTGGTGTTGAGTTCTAGGTTGCCTGCCGCCGCTGCGTTTTGCCGTTAGCCTGCCTAGCAGAGTAAAATCTGAAAGTAAATTTACAAAATTGGCCTTTCAGGCTTTCCCCAAAATTTTCTGAAGATAAATTAAACATGACACTCAACTTTGAAGGCTCTATTAAAGATGTTCAATACAAAGCATTTTTAGCGGAAGATTTACGACAATGTGACTATAAAAGCTTTGACATCAACGAAGTTGAAACATCTGGAAAGATAATTTTCCCCAATGGAGAGTTCGCTTATTCAAAGTTGGTTTCACCAAAACGAACTCTCAGTTACCCGTTTGAGCTACTGTACAATACGTTTAATTCCCCAATGCGCCTGACGGTTATTCCCGTTCTCAAAGATGAAGGATTGGACGGTGATTTAGACAGAATTCAATATTCGACAGTTTCATGGATGAACTTGCTGAATATTTATATTGTTTTCTCATATTACGATAACGCAGTAAAAAACGCCCGCCCGTCACAAGTTTCAAAAAAATTACCAATCAAGAATTTAATGTAAATGCTGTCAATGAGCAGATGTCCAGAATAAGCCAATACAAACAGAGTGCGCTTCACTGGAATCGCTCTCTTATTGAAAAGAGTTTTGTAGACATCTACAAATTGGCTTTGGATAGTTACGAAAAAAAATCTAAAGAGACTGGTGTAGAGGTGCATGACAGTTCTACACAAGAACAATATTTAGCGAAAATTATGTGTGATTTTGCAAATTTCAAAAATATTTCCTTGAGTGGCTCAAAAGGTGCTTCTATTCGAGAAACACAAACATCACATGGGTTTAAGTATTTGTCGGATGGAGCGAAAGCAACTTTTCAAATTAAAAACTATCTTGGTGGCATATATTACTTAACAGCAGATGAAGTAATACAAAGCAAGGATGTTTATATTATCCAGGAGTCGAAAAACTCCACAATGGGATTCCTTCCCAGTCTTTTAGACATTAAGGATGGCTTATTCAAGTTGATTTTGTACTCAAACCTTGATACGCTTTGCCTAGATACAAGACCAGTCAATTTTGAATCTTGTCTAAAACTAACGGGCAAGAGAGTTTCAGGGTCTTTGACTATGCCCTGTGACGAGAGTTCGATCATACAATTTTTGAACAATAACAAAGGCAGTTATACAAAAAAGGAAGAAGAAACTCTGAGTAAGTTAAATCAAGAAGCATCAAGTAATAAAAAACTTATGATTCAAATTTCATCTAACACACTATGATAAAAAGCCCTTTACGATACCCTGGCGGCAAGTCGCGTGCAATTCAACAGATGAAATCCCTCTTGCCAAAAGAATTTGAAGAATATAGAGAACCCTTCGTTGGCGGCGGGTCTTTTTTTATTTACTTACGCCAAGTCCACCCAAAACTAAAAATTTGGATTAATGACTTGAATCCTGGATTATATTTTTTCTGGAAATGTGCACAGATAGATTCGGAAAAACTGGCAAAAGAAACTTTGAAAATTAAATCTGAAAGAACAAACGGACGAGATTTATTCAATGAATTAGTAAATGTAAATAGTGAAAATCTGTCTGAATTTGAACGGGCTGTTCGCTTCTTCGTTTTAAATCGAATCACCTTTTCAGGAGTTGTTGAATCTGGCGGATATTCCCAATTGGCTTTTGTTGGAAGATTTACGGAGTCTGCAATTGAGCGTGTTGCTAAACTCGGAAAAATTTTAGAAGGAATCAAGATTACACATTTAGATTATTGTGAAATCTTAGCGGATGGCGAAAAGGAAGTTTTTACTTTTCTTGATCCTCCTTACTTCAAAGCAACCAAATCAAAGTTATACGGAAAAAACGGTATTTTGCACACAGGCTTCAATCACGATGAATTTGCCAGCGAGATGAAAAAATGCAATCATTCATGGTTAATTACATACGATGACTCGTCGCAAATCAGGGGGAATTTTAAGTTTGCAAATATCTACGATTGGGAATTGCAGTATGGAATGAATAACTATAAACAAGGTAAGGCAGATAAAGGAAGTGAACTTTTCATTTCTAATTACAAACTTCCTATTAAGCAAGAAAGTGAGTCTACCGAAAAACAGAAAATTGAACAACTTACATTGATTTAGGCTCTAAAAGTAAAAAGCGGGCTAACAAATCACTGCACCCGACAGTTAGGTTAAGCTATGCGTATTATCCAAAGTTATTAGTGGCGGGTGAGTTCAACCGCTAGCCCGCCGTTCTTTGTTGGGGGCGATTCTGGCAGTTTTGGGATGGGTGTTGGAGCCACTTTAGGTTAACGGTTGGGGCAGTTGCGATGCCAGGTTTTCAGTGCGTTGGGCTTCGCTTCGTTCGCTCATAAGTTCTGGTTCTGCGTTGGTAGGCTGGATTCAGATTGGTGATCGCTCCGAGTGGTTCCACCCGCAAGACTTTGAGGGTCAACAGGGTTGATGGTTGGGGAAGAGAGGTTGAGTTTTGGGAGGTTTGGACTGCGGTGCGATCGCCCACGAGGTTAAATTTCTGAGTGAGAGGTTGAGTGCAGAGAGATTTTGGGGTATGTTGTGCGCGGTGTCGAGTTCTTGGGGGGCAATCATGGCTCAACCCTTCAGCGCAGCGGACGGAAGGACATCGCTGGCAGGGTTCTTGAGGTTAACTGCCACCGCTAGCCTTGACGTTAGCTAGCAACATTTTTTGACTAAAAAGAATTTAAGTTCCTGTTATGTGAATTGAATCTATATTGTTACGAACTAATTAGCATGATTATTACGAACTGATTGACATGGATTCAAAGATTAGTATTCTGGAAACTTTAATCTGCGGCAGTCATAATATTCGCATTTTTGGTCGACTTTATCACCTTATCATCTTGCCAAGGATATTGGCACAATCGCACTTTTAGTGTTTTCCGCGTGGTGGGTTCGGAACCAATCCCAACTCAGCTTTTTGGCATTTGTTGGTGAGTTCCTTAGTATGCAGGCAGCTTACCTGATCGTCCGATCACTGAAATATCGAATTTTAGGAATTGCAGAACGTTCATACATCCAAGATTCGATTTTTATTTTACTTCCTACCTATGCGTTAGCCAGTTTTGTATTAGGGAATGCGATCTCGCCCGCTATGGATCTTGCAGCCCTTGACCTTGCATTGGGGGCTGCTTTTATCCGAGTCGGCTGCTTTTTGGGTGGTTGTTGCTACGGTCGTCCAGCCGCCTGGGGAGTCACGTATCAGGAAGCGCAATTAGTGTCAGTGCGAGGCTGTCGCACCTACACACCTAGCCCATTACCGTTAGAACCTGTGATTCCAATGCAACTGTTTGAATCAGCGCTTAATCTGGTCTTATTCATTGCCTTACTAGTTTAGGGACTCCTTGCTCCAGAGCTTTCTTGTGGAAAAGTTTTACCTGTTTATTTTCTGGCTTACAGTTGTTGGCGTTTTATCTCCGACTTCTGGCGGGATGTTTCAGCCCGACCGCGCAGAGCCGGACTATCTGAAGCCCAGTGGGTTAGCATGATGGTTGTCATGGTCTCAATTTCGACATTACTCTATCTGGACAATGGATAAAGACCCATGACAAATCTATGGATGATCTGGATATGGTTGATCATCATTGCTACGTTTCATCTATCCGAGTTTTTCTTAGCTTGGTGCTTCCATCGAGATAATCTTTCATGGGAGTCGACGTTGTTCTCTTGGCCCTATGTCGTGATGCTACTGCTTGCTATTGGCGAATTCTGGATTGAGAGTCACTATCTCTCTGTTCTGAAGCAGCCCCTTGTGAGTGCTTTTGGAATAGGGTTGTGCATATTTGGAGAACTGATTCGGAAATCAGCAATGGTAACGGCTAGTTATAGTTTCACCCATAAGATTGCGGAGCACCACCACCCCGGTCATCGACTGACTACTCACGGCATCTATCGTTTCTCCCGCCATCCGGGCTACTTCGGTTGGTTTTGGTGGGCAACTGGCGCACAACTCATGTTGTCTAATCCTCTCAGTACACTCGTCGCTGCGATCGCAGCTTGGCGCTTTTTTGCTGAACGTATTCCTTATGAAGAGGAACGATTGCACCAATTTTTTGGCAAGACTTATGCTGCCTATCGACTGAGCACGCCTACTCGCTTGCCCTTTATTCCCTAAACACTTTATTCCCTAAACATAGAACATATCGATGGATACAGCTCCTTACCGGGTTGAATTGTTTAACAACCCACCAGCAGCTCTACACAATGCTCTGGCTAACTGGCAGTCCCCAAATGGATTCGAGAGCCTCGTGGTTGCTTGGTCTGAATTAGCCAGTGCAGCAAATCCTGAGAATGTGGAGTTGCGCTGGTTCATGGTTTATCGGGGGGCTGTGCTCTGTGCTGTTGGTGTTGTCTACATTGTGCGTGGTTTAGCCATTGGTGATTATGTTGGAGGTGCCCTGGAATGGTTGACTCAGGTGGGGAGACGGATTGGCTACTTACTATTGACCGTTGATGTTGCGTTTTTGAGATCCCATTTACTAACCGTGAAGGGATCTTCTTCTCTCAAGAGATTGAGATCGACGAGCAGGCTGCAATCGTGCAAAATGTCGTGCAAACCCTGGATCAGCTGCTACCCGTCGATGCCATTTGCGTCAAAGCGACTGCCAAGAGTCCCATCCCGTCCTGTCTAAGTACGGATATACTAGTCTTACCTTTCATTGAGCTTAATGTACTGGAATTTTCTGCCAATCCGCCGTCGTTTGAAACGTGGTTAGCAGGACGAAGCCGCAATTTCCGTAGCACTATTCGGCGCAAACGACGTACTTTTGCCCAATCTGGTGCGGTAATGGAAACGATAATCGATCCCGCGTCTCACGCTGAAATACTTACCGAACTCTTTAATCGCACAGCAGCCCATGCCAAAAGCCGAGGGGAGATTCTCATGCCCATGAGTGTGGGCGTTCCCTTTTTCGAGCATTTCCATAAGCATCTAGGCGATCGCGGTTTAATCCGTTTAGCGCGAGTCGGCGAAAAGAGCGTCGGCTTTAGTATGCTGCTTTTCAGTCACGACACGGTTTTCTTTAAATTTACGGGCTTGGATTACGAAATCTCTTCCCAGAATATGACCTACTTTGAAATTTTTTACGACATCATCGATAGGGCTGTGGAGCGTGGCTTGAGATATGTCGATATGGGTAGTAGCACATCTCATGTGAAAGCTCCTCTTGGTTGCCGCCAAATTTCCAAAACTTACCACGTTCAGTTTCGCCGCTTCCTGCGTCCATTTGGTGGAATTATGTCCAATCTGCTAGGTTCTCGCTTTGGAAATATTTTTGACTAACGGTTCAATTTACACCCACATTGACACGTTTGATTATCGGAATCTTTGGATTATTTGCCCAAGCCACTGATATTGAATTTGGGATTTTCTGCCGCCGCTGACTTGAGCCGTTAGCCCGAAAAAAGCTCTGAGCTAACCTCGCCCATCTGCGTCTCTTGTTGTTGCAAGTACTTCTCACTCCAATTCAGCATTGTTTGTAAAACAGGCTCTAAGCTTAATCCCAGCTCTGTTAGTGAGTACTCAACCTTTGGCGGAACTTCAGGGTAGACGGTTCTCTTGACAATTCCAGAGCCTTCCAATTCTCGCAGTTGCAGCGTCAGCATCCGTTCAGTTGCATTGGGAACTAACCGTTTTAGCTCTCCATATCGTTTAGTTCCCTGAAATAAGTGATAGAGGATAGATAATTTCCACTTGCCGCCAATCACATCAACGATTACTTGAATAGGGCATTCAAACTGTTGGCTATCGATTCTATTCATAATGGTGCGCTAATTTTTGATAGTACCCTACAAAAATGTGTGTACTTGTAATGCTAACAGGTATCCTCAATAATGAGGCTGAAAATAATAAAGGTCTGAGTCATGAGTTATCCCTTACCAAAAATTCTTGTTTATGGTGCAAATAGCGCCCAAGGTATTCCTGTTGTGAAGCAACTGCTGAAGGAAGGCTATCCAGTGCGTGTGTTTGTCCGCGATCGCGATAAAGCAAAGTCTCTGTTTTCTGAAAGTGTGGAAGTTGCGACAGGAACTCTTGAAGACAAGGACAGCCTGAAACGAGCTAATGAAGGAATTGATCGGGTTTTTCTGGTTTTACCGATTGAGTGTCGCTTTGATGTGGCGATCACTCAAGGGTTCAATGTCATTGATGCTGCTCGTGATGCAGAAGTTGAGTTGCTAGTGTTTAACGCCAGCGGTTCTATTCCCAAGCAAACTACTAATGCAATTGCATTTGAGACCAAAAGGAATGTAGAGCAATATCTTCACAAAAGTGGTGTGCCCTACATCATTCTGCGACCGACTATTTACATGGATAACTTAACAGCGCCTTGGTCAATACCTAGTATTGTTCATCAAAGTGTTGTTGCTTATCCATTGCCTCCCGACATCAAGATTTCTTGGATCAGTTTGGACGATACAGCCACCTTTGCGATCGCGGCATTGAAGCGACCTGAGTTGGCAGGCTCAACCTTTGACATTGGAGGGGCTGAGGCGGTGAATGGGCGGGAAATTGCGGAGCGGTTTACTAAAGTTCTAAATCGTCCTTTTACCTATCAGCAAATTCCGATTGATGGATTTGAGCAAGGGCTAAATCAGGCATTTGGTGAACCAATGGGAACCGAGATTGCCAAGATATATCGCTGGCGAGACGCACACCCAGAAGATGGAGCAATAGATGTGGGTGCTGTTTTGCAAAAACTACCTGTAAATCTAACCACCTTTGATCAATGGATTCAAGGTGTTAAATGGACTGAAAATTCGGTCTAACAAACTGTAGGAGCGGACTGACAAGAAATTTTGGTGTCGTTACAGAGATTGCTTGCAGCCGCTCAACTTTGCCGTTGGGCCGAAACTGAAAAGCTCGACGAAGTTATTTGTTTTCAGCCAAGACTAGGCGCTCAAAAATGAATTGCTTCGTCGATGAGTTCTGAGGAGTTATTGGCGATCACAAAAATAGATAATGATTAAGTGATCGCTGAATAACACATCATTGGAGCAATGAATGTTATGTTTTCGTGTTGAGTTGATAGGCGATCGCCCTGTTGCCAGCGGCATCCAGTTCAGCGATGCTCTATTGGGTCGTTGCGCCCCTGAGTTGCAGCCCTTAAGGGTATGTCACACCGATGCAGCGGCGATTCATCAATCAAAAATCTATGCAAAAATCAGCTTAACCGCCCGATTAAACTGCCAAACACAACGCCGCACTAAAGCGCTCTGCTAGGGCCACAATGTCGTCATAGCGGGCCAAAACACTGAGCCAGTCCGGCGGAATTTGGGATAGCCCCCAAGTGATGCCCGCCAACCCCCCGGCGATCGCCCCCACCGTATCAGTGTCGTCTCCTAGGTTCACCGCCCGAAGCACCGTATCCCGGTAGGAGTAACCGGTAAGCCAAGCCCACAGCGCCGCCTCCAAGGTATGCACCACATACCCATCGGACTTAATGTCGTCGGCTTTTAACTCCGTCAACCCACCCCGCAGCACCCGCTGGTAGTGGGGCATTTGGGGCAAAAAACTAGAGTGCAAATAGTGCCGCTTGGCCGCCGTAATGCCAAACAGATAGGCATCGTGGGGGTCATGGCCCATCAGGGCTTGGATGGCAATGCAAATAAAAATGCCACAACCCAATTGCGATCGCGGGTGGGCATGGGTAATCCCCGACACTTGGTGCACATACTCCAACAGGATTTCGAGGGGAACCTGGGGATAGAGCCACGCCAGGGGCAGGGTTCGCATCAGGGAGCCATTGCCATTGGTGCCATTGGCGGTCTCCCCCGATCGTGCTGGTTCGATGCCATTTTGCAGCCGATAAAGGGCGATCGCCGTAGTGGCTCCAATATCAAATACGGCCCCCCGGGCTGACCAATGGCTTTCCTGCCGCCAGCGCAAAAAACTCTGGGCAATCCGATTCAAATCAAACCCGGTGCAAAGGGATTCCGCCAAGCAAAACAACAGTGAACTGTCATCGGACCAAGTACCCGGCAGTTGATTCCAGGTGCCATAGCCACGCATGGTGCCGACGGGTTCCGCCAGCAACTGCTCGCGACTGCAAAACTCCACCGGCACCCCTAGGGCATCGGCCACCGCAAAACCCAAAAAGGCTGCTAACACCTGCGATCGCGTCGCAGTCTCTACCTCACTCATAATTGCGGCTCAGATCTACGGTGGGGTAATGGTGCCGGTCAAACTCTTGCTTCACCCAAGTGGTGCAGTGGGAGTGGGAGGCAAACATCTTTGCTGCCGCCACATTGTTTAGGCGATCTGGTAAATAATGGTCGTAATACCAACGCCCGCCATCACCATGGATCACAAACAGGTGCTGGTGATAGGTGTAGCGGTACTTGAAATAATCAAACTTACCCTCATAACCCGACACCTGCTGGAGGTGGTTCTTGGCAATGTGCAGCACCTCTTCTAGGCGATCACTACACAGCGATGCTGGATTCATCGCCCGATGGTGATCACCCCGATCACCCAACTGGGACAGGAGCCCGTAGGAATAAACCGATTGCTGCTCAAATCGCGCCAAGACAAACGGAATGATGAGATACCCACGGTAGGAAACCGACTTTTCGTAGATAAAACGCGGCATAGGCTTCACTCATGACTTAGCAAACCAACCGGAGATCGTCTGTTGCACCTGCTGGAACCATGGGCGGCGCTCAGGCGGACGCACAGCAAGGGTAACCTCTTCGTCGGCAAATTCCTTGAGACGGTACCCGTACTCCAGCGTATCTTGAAATTGGCGCAAAATAGGATAAAGCCGGTAGGCTCCCTTTCTTAAGTCTTCTTCGTGCTGGAAAATCGCAGGCGCAATTTGATTGCTCCGCTCCACTGCCATCGTGCCCGCGGGCACCCAGTCTCGTCCCGGGATGCGAATAAAGATCTGAAATTCCGGCAGCCCCTGCTGCTTCATCTGATCGAACTTGCTGGCAGCCTCCTGACGCCGTTGTTGCTGGGGTGTGGGTTGTTTTTTCCTAGGCTTGCCCGATGGCGGCGTGCCAAATCCTTTAGCCACAGTGCTTCCTAAACCTATAAATCGCGTCCAAGAAGTTTAGCGGGTTTCCGATCCCAAAAACAAGAGAACTGCGATCGCGTGGCATAATTGAGAACGATCAACAGCAACCACAACAAGAACTATGTCACAAGGGCAAGGATTCGGCTTTGGCGGCTTTGGACTCGGCAAAATGAAAGAAGCCTTCCAAAAAGCGCAACAGATCCAAGAAGGAGCCAAAAAGCTCCAGGATGAACTTGAAGCAATGCGCCTGACAGCCGAAGCCGGTGGCGGACTGGTGAAAGTGACCCTCAGTGGCAACCAAGAACCCCATGGTGTCGAAATTTCCGAAGAGGCGATCGCCCAAGGTCGAGAACTATTGGAAGACCTCGTGCTCACCGCCATGAAAAACGCCTACGAACTCTCCACCACCACCATGAAGCAACGCATGGAAGAACTCACCGGCGGACTGGGACTTCCCGGGGTCTAGAACCATGGCATCCCTCATTGGGCGCGTCTTTGCCACTGAGTCGCGCCCCAGCACCCCCGACACCTTCCACTTTTGGACCGAAGTTAATTCCCCCGTAGGCATCGGCACCATTGTTCAGGTCACGGTGCCTCAGCCTGAAGCGCGAAACTTTGGCGGCCAAAATGCCCAGGAGTGGCATATTTACGGCATTGTCGTTGAAGCCCAGGGCTATACCGATCTCGTTTCTGCCCTGTTTGACTTTATCGGAGCCGACCAAAGCCCCCAGTTGGCCGATCAAGCCCCTACCCAACGCCCTGAAATTCGGGCTTTCAAAGCTGCTGTACTGCGGATGGAGCCAGAGGAGCCGCTTCAGCCCGTGCCCATCGGCCCTGTCTACCTAGCCGACGACCCAGCGGTGCTGACATCCCTGCGGATGGACGAATATGTTCATAAGGGGCGCGGCATTCCCCTTGGGGTCTACGTCAAGGGCGGGATGTGTTCCCCGGTCTATCTGGATGCCGATTTTCTATTAGGCCCTGAAGCCGCCCACCTCAACATCACGGGTGTTTCGGGTTTGGCTACCAAAACCTCCCTAGTGGAGTTCCTACTCAAAGGCATTTTTAGCCACTACTATCCCCAGGATCCGGAGCGCGGCGTAGCTGCCGTGTTTTTTAATGTCAAGGGGCCCGACTTACTCTATCTCGATTTGCCTCCTACCGAGTCGGCGGTCCTCACTGCTGAAGAGCTGGAGATTTACAGCAAGCTCCAGATTCCGCCGACCCCCTTTGACCAAGTCACTTACTTTGCCCCCTACAAACCCGACGGCTATAACCTCAACACCCTGCGCACCGCCCCGGAACTGATGCACAATGTCCGTCCCCTCCAGTGGGGATTACAGGAGATTTTTGAATACACGGAGGTGCTGCTCAATAAAGACGATGTGGATGCCAAGGCCGATGCGGTGCTGTCATTAATCGAAGAAAAGGTGATCCGCCATCCCCACGCTGAGTACACCCACGGCATTAAGGTCACCAACTTTACTCGCCTTGAGGAATGGTTTCGCAGCATTATTGAGGATCTTGAGGCAGAAAATAAGCGGGAGTGGCACAGCCACAACATTGCCACCCTTTATAAGGTACGCAACCGGTTGCTCAACATTACCAATCGCTGCCGCGGACTGGTGGGCAATGGGGATGGGGTGTTTGATTTGCCCTGGGGTCAGTTTCAGAAGAACCATATCTATGTGATTGACGTGGCTAATGTGGAGCCAACGGCCCAGGATTTAGTGTTTACACGGGTGGTGAGTAAGATTCGCGAGCAACTAGAAGCCAACGCCCTAGGGGTAGAGCGGGTGGTGATCTTTGTCGATGAACTGAATAAATATGCAGCGGCCGATGGTGGCGACACCTACCTCAAACGCACCTTGCTGGATATTTCGGAGCGGGGGCGTTATCTCGGTGAGGTGCTATTCTCAGCCCAGCAGTTCCGCTCCCAAGTGCAAAAACGCATCGTTGGTAATTGCGGCACGGCGCTCTATGGGCGGATGGATATGGATGAGTTGGCCACGCCAGGTTACAGCACCCTTTCGGCGGCGGTTAAAACTAAGCTATCTACCCTACCCAAGGGGGAGTTGATGGTGCGCCATCCCCATTTCACTCAGCCGGTGTTTCTTAAGTTCCCCCGCCCGCCGGTGATGCGGGGTCAGGATGGGCGATCGCTGTTTCCCCCGCGACCGGATTTGCCGTTTGCTGAGGCCATGGTGTATCGGTTGCAGATGCTCGATCGGCGGCTGTCATCGGTACAAATTAAAGAGGCGATCGCCCAGGCGGATGAAGAGACCATCCTCAGCGTGATCAATAAAATTGAGCAGGAGCGTCCCGATAACATTTTGGGATACCTCAAGCAGGCAACCCAGCGGGTGCCGACCCGAACCAGCCCAACCCTGAAGGTGCAGCCCCTATTTGAATTGGGCGATCGCGATGATGACCCCTACGGTGACTAGGGTGGTGCTTGTTTATTCCTGCTGCGCCTCAACATTGCGAAAACTTTCTCCCTGGCACAGTTCAAATGCCACAGTTTCCCTGGGTTTGAGGGAACTGCTAAACAGGAGCTTTCGGATCGGGGTGCCCTTACTGTCGGTGGCGTTGGCATAGACCCTGCGAACGGGACGGTTTGAGGCATTGCGGGCTACAAACCCGATACATTGCGGCCGGTTAGACTGCTGGGTGGTGACGGGCAAATAAACCAGGGGTCGAGTCTGGGTGAAAACCGCAGGTTTGGATCTTTGGAGCGGCGTCGGCGGGGACAGTAACAGGGTGATCTCAAGGAATAACGTCATCATGGAATTGGGCTAAGTTCTATCTCAAAGTTCTATCTATAGCTATTTTCGGGTAGGTTCGGACATCGAAGGAAAAGGGGGATTGGGGGCTGCGCCCCCAGCCAGGGGTTTCCCCCCCGCACCCCGTCCTAACCAAGTTATTTACAGCTATACATTTAATGCCATCGTGAGTGGTGTGACATTGCTCCCGATCAAATCTCCCCCCGGGGTTGGACGATGCCGCAGATGGCGCAGTTAAAAGCGGTTTTGGTGGCTCAATCTTGGGATCTGGGGTTGGTTTCATGGAATGCAAACCCATACTGTCGTCATGCATGCTTACAGGAACCAGAGGGAGGGCGACCTCGACACCATGCCCGCATACGTTCCCTTTGGGCAGGGGCGATCGCGGGGCGAAATTCAGGGACAATGGGAGTACTGCCAGCCAAAACTCCTTAAACTTAAAAATTTATGACCGAAATTCGCACCGTTTCGACCACACCCTTTGCAGACCAAAAGCCCGGCACTTCTGGTTTACGGAAAAAAGTAACGGTATTTCAGCAGCCCCACTATTTAGAAAATTTTGTGCAGGCGATCTTTGATGCCCTAGAGGGGTTTGCAGGTCAGACGCTAGTAGTGGGCGGGGATGGGCGCTATTACAACCGTCAGGCGATTCAAATCATCCTGAAGATGGCGGCGGCCAACGGCTTTGGCCGGGTGTTGGTGGGTCAGGGCGGTATTCTGTCGACGCCAGCGGCTTCCTGTGTGATTCGGAAGTATGGGGCCTTTGGCGGCATTATTTTGTCGGCAAGCCACAACCCTGGTGGCCTCGATGGCGATTTTGGGATTAAGTACAACATTGGCAATGGCGGCCCAGCGCCCGAAAAAGTTACCAATGCCATCTATGCCCGGAGTCGGGAGATAACGTCCTATCAGATTTTGGCGGCGGCGGACGGGGATCTCGATGGAGTCGGTGAGTGGCGGCTCGGGGAGATGGTGGTGCAGGTGATGGACTCGGTGACGGATTATGGGGCGCTGATGGAATCCCTATTTGATTTTGACCGCATTCACCACCTGCTGACCCATGGGGGATTTCGGTTTTGCTATGACGCGCTCCATGCGGTGACGGGGGGGTATGGGACGCGGATTTTGGGCGATCGCCTGGGAGCCAGTCTTGACTGCTTACAAAACTGCGTGCCGCTGGAGGATTTTGGCGGTGGTCACCCCGATCCCAATTTGGTCTATGCCCACGACTTGGTAGCCAAGATGTTGGGCGCAGATGCCCCGGACTTTGGGGCAGCCTCCGATGGCGATGGCGATCGCAATATGGTGATGGGGCAACGGTTCTTTGTCACGCCGAGCGATAGTTTGGCGGTGCTAGCGGCCAATGCCACCTTGGTGCCGGCCTATCGCGGTGGGTTAGCTGGGGTGGCGCGATCGATGCCCACCAGTGGGGCGGTGGATCGGGTGGCAGCGCGACTGGGCATTGAGTGCTACGAGACGCCGACGGGCTGGAAGTTTTTTGGCAATTTGCTGGATGCGGGCAAAATTACCCTCTGCGGTGAGGAAAGCTTTGGTACCGGCTCCAACCATGTGCGGGAAAAGGATGGACTGTGGGCGGTGCTGTTTTGGCTGAATATCTTGGCAGTACGGCAGCAATCGGTGGAGGCGATCGTCCGGGAACATTGGCAGCAGTTTGGGCAGAACTACTACTCGCGCCATGATTACGAAGGGGTTGAGAGCGAACGGGCCGAGATGCTGATGGCAGAGTTGCGGCGGCAGTTGTCCTCGCTGGCGGGGCGGCAGTTGGGTGGCTATGGCATCCGGCAGGCGGATGACTTTTGCTATACCGATCCCATTGATGGCAGCATCAGCGAGCGGCAGGGCGTGCGGTTGTTGTTTGAAGATGGGTCGCGCCTGATCTATCGCCTGTCGGGAACGGGAACGGAGGGGGCAACGCTGCGGGTCTATCTGGAGCGCTATGAGCCGAATATCGCTCGCCATGGACTAGATCCCCAAGTGGCACTAGGGGATTTAATTGCGATCGCCCAGGAGGTCGCCCAGATTACGCCCTTGACGGGCAGAGCCGAGCCAACGGTGATTACCTGAGCCATGAACATTGAGCCTTACCAAACGAAGTTTCTTGGGGCCATCCTTGACCTTGGGCTGCGGGCATGGACGCCAGTATTTGCCTCCATTGAGCGGGAACTTGCCCCTGAGCTTTACCAAACCTTTTATCCTGACGGCTGGCGGGTCAGTCAGGCGCAGGCGATTACATCGGTCTGTGCAGCCGCCGTTTCTGGGGAGATGGCGGTTTGGGTGTCTCTTCCCCATGGGGTGCCCGTGGGCTTTGTGGCGGCAAAGCTGGATCCTCCGACCCAAATGGGAGAGGTTTACATGGTGGCAGTTGATCCGGATTGTCAGGGCAGGGGCATGGGTAGCGCCCTAATTACCCACGCCCTAGGTTGGCTGAGTAGTCAGGGCATGGGGGTGGCGATGGTAGAAACGGGGGGCGATCCCGGCCACGAACCGGCACGACGCACCTACGAAAAACTGGGTTTTGGGCTGTGGCCGACCGCACGGTACTTCAAACGGCTCTAGGGTGCGGTATCAATTCAGGCGAGAAGTCTGGCGGGATGAGCCCTAAGCGCCCGTCAGTTTTATGGATTAGGGGCTAAATCTCACGCCGTGAATACATTTGACCACGATTTCACCACTTAATGATGATGCCAGACCCTAGCTTGGGTTGGCTTCCTCTTCTGCTTCCATGAGGGCCAAGATTTCGGCTTCCTGAAGTTCATATTCGGATTCGGAAATGTCGCCCAAGTCAAGTTGCACCTGCAGCTTGGTCAGCCGTTTGCTGAGGTTTTGCTGTTGGTCAAGTTGATCGGTAGCGCGCTCCTCCACCTGCTCAGCGATCCAAAGAAGTCCACTCAGCGGAGCTGTGAGCAGTTGCCAAATCATCGGGGTAGTCCTCAAGGAGGGAGCGGTGTGCTCCTATGATAGGGTCATCTCCTATTTTTAGAATCCTAAACCTTCCATGAGTTCCCTATGGCATTCCCTGCGCCCCCTTGTGTTTCAACTGGATCCAGAACGGGCCCATCGTTGGGCGATCGCCCTAGGGCAACAGGTACACCGCACACCATGGCAGCAACGGTGGTGTCAGCAGCAGTTTGGCTATAGCAGCGATCGCCTGGCCCTAAACCTCTGGGGGCTAAGGTTTCCCAACCCCCTCGGATTGGCAGCGGGGTTTGATAAAAATGGCGAGGCGCTGGATGCCTGGCCCCATTTTGGGTTTGGCTTTGTGGAAATTGGCACCATTACGGCCGAGGGGCAGCCCGGTCAGCCCCGCCCGCGGCTGTTTCGTTTAGTGGAAGATCGGGCGATTGTCAACCGGATGGGGTTTAACAATGCCGGAGCCCGGGCGATCGCCCAACACCTGCAGACCCACCCCCGACGGCGGGAGTTCCCCTCGGCATTAATCTTGGCAAATCCAAAAACACGCCCCTAGGGCAAGCCGCGGCCGACTATGCCACGAGCTTTGAACTGCTCGCCCCCTTTGCCCAGTTTGTCACCATCAACGTCAGTTCACCCAACACCCCCAACCTGCGGGATCTCCAAACGGTTAGCGCGCTCCACGAGCTGCTTTCCACGCTCCAAGCCCTGAATACCCAACCAATCCCCCTACTGGTGAAAATTGCCCCCGATCTGGCCGATGATGACCTGCGGGCGATCGCCGATCTGTGCCTTGCCCAGAAGGTAGCCGGCATGATTGCCACCAACACGACCCTTTCCCGCCATGGGTTACGCCAATCGACCACCGAACCCGGTGGACTCAGCGGCCAACCCCTCAAGGCCCGGGCCACCGCAGTAATTCGCCTGCTCCATCGTCACGCGCCGCAACTGCCGATCATTGGCGTGGGCGGCATTGCCTCTGCCGCCGATGCTTGGGAAAAATCACTGCTGGGGCTAGTTTGCTGCAACTCTACACCGGCTGGATCTACGAAGGGCCCTGGCTGATCCCGCAGATTTTACGTGGATTGGAAGCCTACTTAGATCAGTACGGACTCCAAACCCTTACCGAGGCGATCGGACTGGCTCCTGAGCGCGCCTAGGTAGGGACTGGGGCAACCCCGGGGATGCCTTCTGCCAGTCTAGGCCCAGCCGCACCGTCACATCGGAGTTCAGATCCCCCGTGGATTCCACCAAAACTTCGCCCACCCCAAGGGCAGCCCGCACCTGCTCTGCGGCCTTGATATCACCATTTTGGGCCACAATTTGAGTCACTTGGGGTGCCGCCACTTGCCCCACCACCTCCCCCAAGATTGGGGTCAGTCCGGCCTGTTGCAACCGGGCGATCGCCCGTTGACGCATGGTGGCTTGGCGCGTCAAATCCTGAACTACTACCCGCACCGATGACGCCCCAGAACCTACCCCATCATCCGACCCAAACTTGGTCTTTGAAACACCAAAGTGCTGGCTCATCACCTGGGCCAACCGCGGAGAGTCGAGGAGCCAGTAGCTCAGATGGTACTCCGACGGCTCACTAAAGCGCCCTGGCAACATCACCAACTTAAATTGTTGTCGTTGCATCTTGGCGGCAAATGCTCCTAGGGCCAGCAGTTCTTCTACGGATAGATTGGTATCGAGGTTTTGTTGTAATACTCCTAAAATATCCGGCAGCCGGGGAATTAATTCTAAGGACAGTTTTTGGGCAACTAGGGCCCGGAGGAATTGCTGCTGCCGCTGCACCCGGCCAATGTCCCCCATGCCATCTTGACGAAACCGCATGAACTGAATGGCCCTGCTTCCATCAAGGCGCTGGCGACCCGCTGGCAAATTGATGTAAAGTCGCTGACTGTCATCTTGATATTTCATTGCCTGGGGAATATCCACCTCGATCCCACCCAAGGCATCAATCAACTGACCAAACCCCTGCACATTGACCCGCACATAGCGATCAATCGTAATGCTTCCTAGCATCTGGCTGACGGCTCGGGCGGCTAGGGGTGCCCCCCCCACATAGTTGGCGGCATTGATTTTCACTTGACCCAAAGACGGCACTTCCGTGAGGGTGTCCCGGGGAATTGACAGAATCACCACCTGCTTGGCAAGGGGGTCAAAACGCAGTAGCAACATGGCATCACTCATGCCATTGAGGTTGCTATCCACTTGGGCGAGATAGCCCTCTGGAGGCGACTCAGGGGCATTAGGTAGATCCCCTGTCAACAGAATTGTACCCATCACCAAAATATGCACCGGGCGGGTTAGCTGGGGCAGTCCGGCAGTAGCAGCGGCGATTTCAGCTTGGTTGCGGTTAAAAATTTCGGCTTCCTGGGCGGTTAGGGCTCGCTGCTGAAAGGGTTTACTGGTCAAAAGGAAGGCCAGTCCCGCGCCAATGCTCCCCGAGGCGATCGCCATAAACAACATAATCCCCACCAACCAGCGGGGCTGAATTCGGAAATTCGGGTTAATTTGCCGAAAAAAAGCCGATTTTTCGGCAGAACTATTTGATTTTGATGATTTTTCAGCCACAGGCAGCTCGTGCTCCTCACAACCACGGTCAGCAGACTTTTTATAACTTTTTAATCCTACCCTAATTCTTTCTCGGTGCAGGGCTTGCCTCGCATGTCCCCCAGGAATATACATGCAGACAGAGGGAATCACAAGTTGGGGCGGTCGGGGTTGTAGCCGGGAATGGCATGTTCATCTACGGCATCGATTTGGTCGGAATCGAGATAGGCTTCGGCATAGCGGAGGTAGATCTTCTCGCGGACGAAGAGGTCGAAGATGTCGGGATCAATGTGGTTGTTGGCACAGAACTTACCCAGAATGTGAAGACACTCAGATAATGT
The DNA here is from genome assembly GCA_012031145.1 of Oscillatoriales cyanobacterium SM2_2_1. GTDB lineage: Bacteria > Cyanobacteriota > Cyanobacteriia > Pseudanabaenales > Pseudanabaenaceae > UBA999. The sequence goes on from JAAUUH010000018.1 coordinate 32,991, forward strand.
TTTACCCTTTTTGTAGGGACGATCCTTGGCACTAAGGGCTTCAAAGACGTCAGCAATGCCCATCATCCGGGCGGGAATGGACATCTGCTCCCGGGTCAGCCCCTTGGGATAGCCTTTGCCGTCCATGCGTTCGTGGTGCCCACCGGCATATTCGGGGACGCGGCGGAGGTTTTTGGGATAGGGCAGTTTCTCCAACATGTTAATCGTGACCACAATATGGTCATTAATGATTCGCCGCTCTTCGGGAGTCAGGGTGCCCTTGGCAATGGTGAGGTTATGGATCTCGTTGTTGCTGAGGAAGGGAACTTCTTCGTGGTTGCCGTTAACCCAGCGATATTGACCGATGCGCCGCACCCGTTCCTGGTCTTCGGAGCGCATAAATTCACCGCCGATATTGCAGGCGCGCAAAAATTACGATCATCGTCGTATTGGGCTAGCTTGGCGTGGTATTCGGCTTCTAGGGCGGGCATAACTTCCGGCGTGCCAGCTTCGCAGGCAGCAAGTTTGTGGCGCATTAGTTCCAGTTCAGCATCGCGCTTCAGCACTTCAAAGCGGGTGTCGAGCAGGTGGATGCGGTCAAAGATGGTTTCAAGTTTGGTGGCTTTGTCGATCACGTGAACGGGGGTGGTGACTTTGCCGCAGTCGTGGAGTAGTCCGGCTATGCGCAGTTCGTAAAGCTCCTCATCGGTCATGGTGAAGTCACGGAAAATGCCATAGCTGGAGCGGCAGGCGGCTTCGGCCAGCATCATGGTCAGTTCGGGGACGCGGCGGCAATGGGTACCGGTATAAGGGGACTTGTTGTCGATCGCCTCGGCAATCAGTTCAATGAAGGATTCAAACAAACGGCGAAATTCTTCGATCAGACGATTATTACTCAGGGCGATCGCCGCCTGGGAGGCTAGGGATTCTGCTAACCGTTGCGATCGCGGGCTGAAGGGGATAATTTCGCCATCTTGGGGATTTTTGGCATTGATGAGTTGGAGGACACCGATCAGTTCATTCTCGTGGTTTTTCATCGGCACCGTGAGAAACGAGTGGGAGCGATAGCCGGTGCGGGCGTCAAACTTGCGGGTGCCGGTGAAGTCAAATCCCTCGGCAGTATAAGCATCGGGAATATTCACCGTGCAGCTATTAAGGGCAGCATAGGCGGCGACAGTGGTCGTGTTGGGCTGCCCTTGATCGTCGTAGAGGGCAACGGGCGGCAGGGCGGGGCTTTGGGGGGTGGCTTCATCAATGAAGATGCCAAGGGTGTCATTGGCGATGATTTCAAAGCGCAGGGCTTTCTGGGTTTCATCGACCAAGTAGAGGGTGCCGGCATCGGCGTTAAGGATATTTTTGGCCCCGCGGAGGATCAAATTTAATAGTTGCCGTGGTTCCCTCTGCGCGGAAAGGGCAATGCCAATTTCGCTAAGCTGATCGATCAGGTGGGAGGTTTCCTCATCCAAGGATGGACCATGGGGCAAAGGACAAAAGGTCATGGGCGCTGGGCAGGCTCGAAGGGTAGCTGCGGTAGGGGTGGCAGTCCGGTGCGTTGCCATAGGTTCCGAAATTGCTGGGGTAGGAGGATACGTCCCCCGTAGAGGACAACTAAGGCTAGCAGCAGGAGCAACAGCAAGCGGGTACTGAGATCACCAAGGTGCAGTGACATTCGTTTTTTTTTCTGGAATGCAACGTCCGGAGTAGGAGCGGTTGTCAGGGGAAGCCGGGTACGGGCGCTTTGGCGGGCAATGGCGCTGGAGGTACTGCTGAGGTTGGGAAGATCTAGTTGGGTGATACGTTCGCGCATCTTGGCATTGTCGCTGACAAGAACAACGGGGCGATCGGGATTGGCTTGGGCAATGGCATGGGCAGTTTCCATGACGCTCAGATCTTGCCGGGCTTTGGCGCTCATGGCGCTGCCACTCGCAGATTGGGGCGTGAGCAGCGGGTGGCTGGCAGTTTGGCGGGCAACCTTCCATCCTAGTTGGGGGCGCGATCGCTGGAACAGCTTGGCTTTGGCCTCATTGCTACTGGCGGGTCCTGTACCCTGGGCGGCAGCGTGGATGCAGTCATCAACAATCTCGGGCAGGAGACATTCGCCTAGTCGGGAAACGTCACGCCACAGGTTGGGGTCGTAGTTGAGGATCGCGTCTAGGTCAAAAACCAACAACTGTAGGGGTACTGTCATGGCAGTAATAGTGCCAATCCTAATGTTGATTGCTGCATTCTAACCCAATCTCTAAGTTCGGCGGTAAAGGATTATCGCTTTTGCCCCTGCCAACGACTGACTTCGCCGTTTTGCTGATGCGGAGCGTGGGTGGCACTGCCATAGAACTGGCGACATTTTTGCTGAAATACAAAGAACCCATCACCTTGCTGAGCCCCCCCCCACTGGGCGGTTTCTTGCCAAGTGAATTGCAGAAGGTTGGACTCAAGGGTGCCCGTCAGTTTACCTTTGATCGTGCCTCGAAAGTCGTGGAGCAGCGTGTAGGTGCCAACCCAGCGATCGCCCTCTGATTTGAGCATGAGGGTACCGCCAGTTACCTGCCATGTACCCGCCAGATCGTCTCGGGTGCAGTTGGCGCTCGGCGTGCTCTGGAGGTCGGTGAGCATTTGCGTGCTGATACCCACAACCACACCTAAAAAGGCGATCACCACCACGGGCAACACAAAAAATGGCATTCGCCATGATTTGGGCGAGGGAGAAGGCTCACCCATGGGTTACACCATTGCCACACACTCTATTTCAATCGCCACATCCCTGGGCAGGCGCGCCACTTCAACGCAGGAGCGGGCCGGGGCTGGATCGGTAAAATAGCGAGCATAGACGTCATTCATGGCGTTGAAGTCGGCCAGATCCTTAAGAAAAACAGTCGTTTTAACCACGGCGGATAAATCGGTACCTGCGGCCCGCAGTACCGCCTGCAGGTTCTCCAAGACCCGCTCAGTTTGGTTACCAATGTCACCGGTAATTAGGGTGCCGGTTTCGGGATCAAGGGGAATTTGGCCGGCTAAAAACAGCAGATCCCGGCTGCTGGGCACCACAACAGCTTGATTGTAGGGGCCGACGGGGGCGGGGGCACGGTCAGTGCGAATCACGTGCAAGTTGAACAAATCAGACATGGGGCTGATGCTACCTAAAAACTGCCTTCATTATGGGGGGGAGAGGGGAATCGACACATCAGCATTCTGTTGCAGCCACTGGAGAACGTGCTGGCGATCAATACTTTTGTAGGCGCAGGATGGGGTATCCATAGTGGCGATCGCCCGATAAAGTAGCAGCTGCTCCTGCGGATTGAGTCCCAAACAATCTCGTAAGTAGGTGCGAATTGTAAACACCGCCGCCTGCACATCCGGTAGTCCCCAGATCACCTGACGCTCAACCCGCAGATAGTAGTGGGGTGGGGGGAGGATGGGCTGGTAAAAGTCTGGGTCATGGTTGAGGTGGCGATCGCCCGTCAGCCCCCAAGTAAAACGAACCATGGGCGGCTTGGTGACCATGGCCCGGACGATTTGGTGTTCCTTGCGGTTGAGGGGAGTCATGCCTGCCACCGGGGCATGGATGGCCGCAAAGGTTCGCCCAATTTTATCTGCCACCCGCCAGCCGCTGGGAAAACAAACATGGAGTAGACTCAACCAGTGGTGATCGCCCTCAATCTGAATCACCGCTAAATCTTCAGCCACCTCTTGCCCCGCCCGCCGCAAAAAACTAGGCTCTGTGACGCCAAAGCTTTGCCCTGAGACCAAATTAATCAGTGCCCCGTCCCGCACCCCAAACCGCTGGGGATGCTCCTCTGCCAACCGCCTCGCCAACCACTGGGAGACCGCCAAACGCACCACCGCTGCCAAATTCTGTTCCCGATAGCAGTGGGGTTCTCGTTGCGCCAACAAAATTTTCTTGCTTTTGGTATAACAACCAAGGGTGCGATCGCCCGTAAACACCGACTCCGTGAGCGGCATAAACCCCGGACGCACCTCATAGCGTCCCGATGCCAAGGGGAAGTACCGTGGCAGGTCAGGCAGCGCATCCACCGTTGGGGCTAGGTCAAAATCCGGCTCAGGAGCCCAGGTCATGGAGTTCAGGGAGGGCCTTTGCTCCCGAATAGATCAGCCCTTTATTGAAGTGAATCGTCAGCGGCTCCCCATCCCGAATGCACCCCGTGGCATTTTTTACCCCCACAATCACCGGCACTCCGAGCTTGCGACCAATAACCACCGCATGGGAATCGAGACCACCCTCCTCGGTCACCACGGCTGCTGCCCGGCGAATCACATCGATGAACTCCGCATCAGTGCGATCAACCACCAAAATTTCTCCCGCATGGAAATCCTTGACATCTAGGGGATGGAAGGCAATTCGCGCCCGTCCGTTCACGGTTCCCTGACCAATGGCCATGCCCTTGCCCACCACCGACGAAACGTATTCCACCTTGATCATGTCCGTTGAGCCCGCCACACCCTGGAGCGTTCCCGCTGTCATGACCACCAGATCCCCGGCCTTAAGCATTCCCATTTCCTGGGCTAAATTCAGGGCCGCCTCAAAATTTTGTCGGGCCGAAGGCAACGACAGCAGCAGCAGCGGCTTCACGCCCCATACCATCTGCAAACGCCGCGCCACCTCCACATGGGAGGTCACGGCCAAAACCGGAATTGAGGGGCGAAACTTACTGACATTCCGAGCCGTAGCTCCTGTCTTGGTTAGGGTCACGATCGCCGCCGCATTCAACTGGGCCGCAATATTGCCCACCGCCCGACTAATAGCATTGGGAACGCTCCGCCCCATCTGCTTAGGGGTTTGCAGGTTATATTCCCGCTCAATCCGCCGCGCGATCCGCGCCATGGTCTCCACCGCTTGCACCGGGTATTGCCCCACCGCCGTTTCGTTGGACAGCATCACCGCATCGGTGCCATCAAGGATGGCATTGGCCACATCAGAAATTTCGGCCCGCGTTGGACGGGGATTATTGAGCATACTATCCAGCATCTGGGTGGCGGTAATCACCGGGATGCCCAGTTCATTGGCGGTGCGGATCAATTGCTTTTGCACCACTGGCACATCCTCTGCTGGGATCTCGACGCCCAGATCGCCTCGGGCCACCATCACCCCATCACAGACGGAGAGAATCTCCTGCATCGTTGAGACCGCTTCGTGCTTTTCAATCTTGGCAATCACACCGACACTGCGCCCAGCCCGATTGATGATTTCTTTGACCTCTAGGATGTCCTCCGGAGAACACACAAAGCTCAGGGCTACCCAGTCAACACCCTCCCCCAAACCGAAGGTTAGATCTTCGCGATCCTTGCTGGTCATCGCCCGCACTGACAGGTGCACATTGGGAAAATTCACCCCCTTATTATTGGAGAGCGTCCCCCCGATCACCACTCGGCAGTGGAGGTCTTCCATCGCCAAATCCACCCGCTCCACCACCATTTCCACCTTGCCGTCGTCAAGCATGATCACGGCCCCTTCAGGAATTTCCCGGGCCAGATTTTCGTAGGTAATGGAACTGATTTCCGGGGTGCCCGGAACAGCCCGGCTGGTGAGGATAAAACGATCGCCCCGAGCCAATTTAATGGGGCCTTCAGCAAATTTTCCGAGGCGAATTTTGGGGCCCTGCAAATCCTG
>JAAUUH010000095.1 GCA_012031145.1 Oscillatoriales cyanobacterium SM2_2_1
AGACATTGGGGGATCTTGGCGAGTTAGTTCGTGGGAATGGCTTGCCGAAACAGATTTTACTGAATCGGGAGTACCAGCTATTCACTATGGATCAAATTTATACTTACTATCAGATTATCAACAACATCAACCAAATCATTTGTTTCACCTGAGACAGCTATAAAGCTAAAGAAAGTTGATAAGGGTGATGTTGTGATTACAAATACAAGTGAAAACCTTGAAGATGTCGGAAAAGCTTTAGTTTATTTCGGTGATCAACAAGCTGTTACTGGTGGACACGCGACGATATTTAAACCGTGCAAAAATATCCTAGGGAAATATTTTGCGTATTTTACTCAAACAGATTCATTTACAAGTGAAAAAAGAAAATACGCTAAAGAACAAAGGTAATTGATGTTTCAGCTACTGATATGGCGAAAATTCAAATCCCCGTTCCCTCTCTCGAAGAACAAGCCCGCATCGTTGCCATCCTCGACAAATTCGACACCCTCACCACCGACATCCGCGAAGGATTACCCCGTGAAATCGCCCTGCGGCAACACCAATATGAATATTACCGCGACCTGTTGTTAAGCTTTCCCAAGCATGAGGAGGCTGAGAAATAAGATGAGTAACTTACAAAAAAACGAATTAACCGATCTAGGTGCTGATCCACTACTTCTTGAAATAAAAACCTTGATTGAAGAAGGTCGTAACAAGGCAATTATGGCGGTAAACAGCGCCCTAACCCTAACCTATTGGCAAGTTGGCAGACGGATCAATCAGGAAGTGCTTCGTGGAGAGCGAGCAGAATATGGTAAGCAAGTAGTGGACTTACTAGCAAAGGAACTTATTTTATTTTATGGAAAAAGCTTTGCCGCTAGAAATATCAGACGCATGATGCAATTTGCCGAGACCTTTCCTGATTTTGAGATTGTGTCACCACTGGTGTCACAAATAAGCTGGACGCACTTTACCCTTTTGCTGCCTCTGCCAAATCATGAAGCCAGAATGTTTTATGCCAACCAAGCAATTACAGGCAAATGGAGCAAGCGGGAACTGCAAAACCAAATTGAGCGTAAAGCCTTTGAGCGCAGTGAAATTTCTAATACTAAGCTGTCATTAGTCAAAGCTGATCATTTGCACGGAAACTTCAAAGATCCTTATTTTCTTGATTTTCTGGGTTTAAAAGATGACTACTTAGAAAATGAACTAGAAAACGCTCTAATCAAGGAACTGGAACTATTCATTTTAGAACTAGGCAAAGGCTTTGCATTTGTGGAGCGACAAAAGCGCATGATCATAGACGGAGAAGATTTTTATCTCGACTTACTTTTCTTTCACCGCAAACTGAAACGACTGATAGCGATCGAATTGAAAATTGGGAAATTTAAAGCAGCCCATAAAGGGCAGATGGAACTGTATCTAAATTGGCTCGACAAGTATGAACGAACCGAAGACGAACAACCGCCGATTGGTCTGATTCTCTGCGCCGAAGCAGGAACTGAGCAGGTAGAACTGCTTAATATGCAGAAAGATAACATCATGGTTGCTGAGTATTGGACTAATCTCCCTCCTAAACACCTATTAGAAGAAAAACTTCATCATGCCTTAATTGAAGTAAAGCAAAGACTAGCAGAGCAGAAGTTTTTAGAGGAGAAAAACCAATGACCGTTTATAAGGCGATCGCCGAATCCAATAACTTTATCGTTCTAGAAAAATACACAAAAATACAGCAAAGTGATAGCTACCAAAGCGAAAGCGATTTAGAACGCGAATTAATTCAAGATCTAGTCAATCAAGGCTATCAATACGTACCCAGCGTCACCAACCCTCAAACCATGCTAGCCAACGTGCGCGAGCAGTTGCAGACCTTAAACAACGTGCAGTTTACCGAAGGCGAATGGCAGCGCTTTGTCGAAACCTATTTAGATACACCTAGCGACAGCATTACCGATAAGACCCGCAAAATCCATGACAATCATATCCATGATTTTGTCTTTGATGATGGTCACATTCAAAACATCTACCTCCTCAACAAAAAGAACCTTGCCCACAATCAAGTACAAGTCATCAAGCAATTTGAACAAAAAGGAACCCAAGCCAACCGCTACGATGTCACCATCTTGGTCAATGGCTTGCCGCTAGTACAAATCGAGCTAAAAAAGCGCGGCGTGGCGATTCGTGAAGCCTTTAACCAAGTGCATCGCTACAGCAAAGAAAGCTTTAATGCCGAACATTCCCTGTATAGGTATTTGCAACTCTTTGTCATCTCCAACGGAACCAATACCCGCTACTTTGCCAACACTACCCAACGCAATAAAAACAGCTTTGACTTCACTATGAATTGGGCGAAAGCCGACAACAGCTTAATTAAAGACCTGAAAGACTTTACCGCCACCTTTTTTCAAAAAAACACCCTGCTCAGTGTGCTGTTGAAGTATTCGGTATTTGATGTGAATGACACCTTACTGGTGATGCGCCCCTACCAGATTGCCGCTACCGAGCGCATTTTATGGAAAATTAACAGCGCCTACCAAGCCAAACAATGGAGCAAAATAGAGGGCGGTGGATACATCTGGCACACCACTGGTTCTGGCAAAACCTTAACCAGCTTTAAAGCGGCGCGGCTGGCGACAGAGCTAGAGTTTATCGACAAAGTGTTTTTTGTGGTCGATCGCAAAGACCTCGATTATCAAACCATGAAAGAATACCAACGCTTTTCCCCTGATAGCGTCAATGGCTCTGAAAGCACTGCGGAACTGAAGCGTAATCTGGATAAAGACGACAACAAAATCATCGTCACCACCATCCAGAAACTTAATAACCTGATGAAAACCGAAAGCGACCTAGCCATCTACAATAAGCAGGTCGTGTTTATTTTTGATGAATGCCATCGCAGCCAGTTTGGTGAGGCGCAGAAGAACTTAAAGAGAAAATTCAAAAGATTTTATCAGTTTGGCTTTACAGGTACGCCCATCTTTCCTGAAAACGCGCTAGGCGCAGACACCACCGCCAGTGTATTTGGTCGTGAGCTACATTCCTATGTAATCACCGACGCAATCCGTGATGAAAAGGTGCTGAAGTTCAAGGTGGACTACAACGATGTGCGCCCAAAATTCAAAGCCATTGAAACCGAGCAGGATGAGAAAAAACTCAGCGCTGCCGAAAACAAACAAGCCCTGTTACACCCTGATCGCATTCGCGAGATTGCTCAATACATCCTCAATAACTTCCGCCAAAAAACTCACCGCTTGCAAGCGGGCAGCAAAGGCTTTAATGCTCTGTTTGCAGTGAGCAGTGTGGAAGCAGCCAAGCTGTATTACGAAGCGTTTAAGCAGTTACAAAAAGACCGTGATAAACCGCTTAAAATCGCAACTATCTATTCCTTTGCAGCCAACGAAGAACAGGACGCAGTGGGAGAGATTGCGGATGAAAGTTTTGATGTGTCAGCCATGAACAGCAGTGCTAAAGAATTTTTAAGCGCGGCGATCGCTGACTATAACGCCCTATTTAAAACCAACTTCAGCATAGACAGCAATGGTTTTCAAAACTACTACCGAGACCTAGCTAAGCAAGTAAAAGCCAAAGAAATCGATCTGCTAATCGTGGTGGGTATGTTCCTAACGGGATTTGATGCACCAACACTTAATACCCTCTTTGTGGACAAAAACCTGCGCTATCACGGTTTACTACAAGCCTATTCACGAACAAATCGTATTTATGATTCTACTAAAACCTTTGGTAACATCGTCACCTTCCGAGATTTAGAGCAAGCTACGATCGATGCCATTACCCTATTTGGTGATAAAAACACCAAAAACGTGGTGCTTGAAAAAAGCTACAGGGAATACATGGACGGCTTTACCGATGTAGTGACGGGTGTAGCGCGACGCGGCTTTATGGAAATAGTCGCGGAATTAGAGCAGCGTTTCCCTAACCCAGATGAGATTGTTTTAGAAAAAGACAAAAAAGACTTTGCTAAGCTGTTTGGTGAATACTTGCGCGTTGAAAATGTGCTGCAAAACTATGATGAATTTACCAGTCTAAAATCCTTGCAACAGGTTGATATCAATGACCTGTCGGCGGTTGAAGCCTTCAAAGCAGAACACTATTTAAGTGATGAAGACCTGACGATACTGCAAACAATCAAGATTCCTAGCGATCGCACCATTCAAGATTATCGCTCTACCTACAACGATATCCGCGATTGGTTGCGCCGTAAAAAAGCTTGCAGTGAAAAAGAAAAATCCGCCATTGATTGGGATGATGTGGTATTTGAAGTGGATTTGCTGAAATCCCAAGAAATCAATCTAGATTACATTCTTGAGCTAATTTTTGAGCAGAATAAAAAGAATAAAAGTAAGAGTGAATTGATCGAAGAAGTGCGCCGCTTGATTCGATCTAGCCTAGGCAATCGAGCTAAAGAAAGCCTGATTGTCGATTTTATTAACCAAAGTGATCTTGATCAGATGGCAGATAAAGCAAACATTATTGATGCGTTCTTTAAATTTGCTCAAGCCGAACAAGCCCGGGAAGTAGAAGATTTGATTCGTTCCGAAGGCTTAAATCAAGAAGCAGCCAAGCGCTATATCATTGCCTCACTGAAACGCGAGTTCGCTAGCGAGAATGGGACAGAGTTAAATTCAACACTGCCTAAAATGAGTCCGCTTAATCCACAGTACAAAACGAAGAAACAGAGCGTTTTCCAGAAAATCTCTGCATTTGTTGAGAAGTTTAAAGGTGTCGGCGGGCAGATTTAGGACTACTAATCGGCAAAAAACGGCGAGTAAACCGTTATACCAAAACCAATAAGTCCGATAGGGTTATCTGCTTCGGTTCGAGATTGGTAAGCAAAAATTATTCTCTTCATTGATGAGCTCCGAGACGTTATCGGCGATTCCTTTTAGGATGCGTTCCATCGCCAAAGTTAAGAATAGATAAGCGATCGGGGCATAACAAATCATTGGAGCGGACAGAATTGTGATATTTCGGTGATGAGCAAAGATTTAGTTCTGCCGCTCAATTCAGCCGTTAGGCGTCAAGATAAAGGAGCCAGGAGATGACATACCACAGCGGGATTAGCAGTCTACTGATTGTAGCACTGCTGTTACTTACAGGTTGTGCAACCACCCAACGACCTCAAGTATCAGAATCCCAAATCGCAGTCTTATCAGATTTGGCAGAAAGTAGGTGGCGTTTGGTATACGATAATCCCAGTTTTGGCCACAGAGAATATGATTTGATATTTCGTGAGGCCGGCAAATTGATAAATACTCACTCCAATGAAAAAACACCTGACGATGATCGATGGGAAGCAAGCGGCAAGAAGGTGGTGCTTTCATTTAACAACGGTTTTGCCGTTTACAAGGGAGAGTTGTCCGACGACGGTAATCAAATGTCGGGAACAGCAACTAGCAGGACTGGTGGAGAATGGAAGTGGACAGCGTATAGGCTAAGTAAGTGAAACAATCGTAGGAACAAAACGACGCCTAACAAATCGTTCCAGCGGACGGGCGATAGCCCGCCGCTGGACTCCGCCGTTGGGCTGCTTGAGTTTCTGGCTGGGACTATGGAACAGATCGTTATCGCTCGCATTTCAGAGTTTGAGTCAGAATCAATTAATCATCTTGCCGAGGGAGGTTTATCTCAAGGGTTTCGGTTTGTTGAAAGACTGATTCGAGACTACAGTAGCGGGTTGAATTGCTTCGATCAGTCTGGTGAAATGCTACTTACAGCCTCGGTGCAAGGTGTAATCATTGGGATTGGTGGGCTGAATCAAGATCCATATTTCAATAATCCTAAAGTTGGAAGGTTGCGACATTTGTATGTTGAGTCAGGCTGGCGTAAGCGTGGAGTGGGACGGTTGCTAGTGACTCAGCTTATTCACGCAGCCAAGCAGCATTATCAATTATTGACGTTGCGAACCGATACCCCAGCCGCTGCCGAGTTTTATCAGAAACTGGGGTTCAAGACGCATCCTAGCTGGGAACATACGACCCATCATTTACAATTGAATCAGGAAGAGGATTATCCCTTGAGCTTATACTGAGGCTTTTTTATGCTAAGTGTGACAATTGATGAAATTCAACGCGATCCTTTAAAGTATCTGCGCCAAGTGGAGGCAGGTGAAACCATTGTGATTGTTCAAGCAGATGAAGCGATCGCTGAACTGAGACCGATTAATAGGAATAAGGCATTACGACCGTTTGGATTATGTGCAGGGGAGTTTACCGTGCCAGATGATTTTGATGCTCCATTGCCAGAAGGTCTTCTCAGTGCATTCGAGGGCAAATGAGGATTCTGCTAGATACACACATCTTTCTATGGTTCATCAGTGGCGATACCCAGTTGTCAACAGATGTTCGGGATGCAATTCGCGATCCAGACAATGAGGTTTATCTGAGCGCAATTTCAGTTTGGGAAGCAATTGTCAAGTACCAGTTGGGCAAGCTACCTCTGCCGGAGCACCCCGAAACGTATTTACCCAAACAGCGCAATCTGCATCAAATTGCCAGTCTTGACCTTAATGAAAGTAGTGTGCTTCAACTGGCTAAACTGCCAACATTACATCGCGATCCATTTGACAGGATGTTGATCTGCCAAGCATTACAAAACGGTTTGACCATTGCGACGGTAGATACAGCTGTTCGTGCGTATCCAGTCAACGTCATGTAGCAGCGCAGCCCAACACTGCGTTGGTGCGGACGGAACAAAGGTTATCGGTAAGTGTTCAATTTTATCTGCCGCCGCACAACTTCACCGTTATACCGAAACCGATAGCCCCGTTAAAATTGTCTGTTTTCAGGCAAGACTAGGCGCTCAAAAATGAATTGCTTCGTTGATGAGTTCCGAGAAATTATTGGCGATCGCAAAGATGAATAGTTATTAAGCGATCGGGGCATAGCAAGCACATCATTAAATCTAAGTGGTTTGGGGTTTCAGATTCGAGCGCAAATTTTCTTAAGATTCCTGTGCCTGTTATGATAATTTGAAACCATATTCGAGGATCAACCTATAAAAATTAGAGCAATCATTTATCCAGCAGAAGAAGGTGGTTATTGGGCAGAAGTACTAGCATTACCAGGATGTATCACTGAAGGAGATAACCTAGACGAGGTGACGAGAAATTTACAAGATGCAATTGAGGGTTGGTTGAGCGTTGCTAACAGACTGAAGAACATTAGCTCAAATGATCAAATTGTAGAAATCGCTGTATGAAGTCCATTTCTGGAAAACAACTTTGTAAGATTGTTGAGCAAAGAGATTGGATTTTATAGAGGTTTACTGGAAGTCATCATAATATTTATGAGAATCCTCAAGGTACAAAAATCCTATCTATTCCTGTTCACTGTAATCAAGATTTAAAGGTAGGAACTTTGAGAGCGTTAATGAAAATAGCGGGACTTACCGAGCAGGACTTGTAAAATAGAGCATAATCGTTAACCTATTGACTAATCCGTCAAAGCTACCCCTTGGTAGCGCTCCACGCAGCGGACAAACAGTTCCATTGCCATTGCCAACGCCGCCTCATCAAAATCAAAGCGGGGGTGATGGTGGGGAAAGTCTAAGCCCCGCTCCCGATTGGCAGCACCCACAAAGAAGTAGCATCCCGGTACCTGCTGTAAAAAGTAGGACATATCCTCCCCGCCCATGGTCTGACACTGCGGAACTACCTCTAGGGGTGGCTCCACCACCGACTCCGCCACCGTCGCCACCAACTGGGCGATCGCCGCATCATTTACCACCGGCGGATAAAACCTCTGGTAGTCCAACCGATACCGTGCCCCATGACAGGCACAGGTTCCGGCAATCACTGCTTCGATGTTCTGGGCGATTGCGCCCTCGTAGCGGGGGTCGAAGTAGCGCACGGTTCCTGCCAGTTCCGCTGTGTCGGCGATCACATTACGCGCGGTGCCGCTGTGCAACTTGCCCACGGTGACCACCACCGCGTCGAGGGGATCCACCCGGCGTGAGACGATCGCCTGCATATTCGTAACCACTTGGGCCGCCACCAACAGGGCGTCCACCGTTTGGTGGGGCATGGCCCCATGGCCGCCGCGCCCCATAATCTGACAGTCGAATTGCTCCACCGCCGCCATCATCGCCCCCGATCGCACCCCTACGGTTCCTAGGGGCAAATTATTCCACAGGTGCAGCCCCAAAATTGCTCCTACCCCCTCCAGAACCCCCGCCGCTATCATCGGCTTTGCCCCGCCGGGACCCTCTTCGGCTGGCTGGAAGATGATCCGCACCGCCCCCACCAAGCGATCCCGCCGCTGCCATAGGTATTGGGTTACCCCCAGGGCGATCGCCGTATGCCCATCATGACCACAGGCGTGCATTAATCCCGGCACTTGGGAGCGGTAGTCCACCTCATTTTCTTCCTGCACTGGCAAGGCATCCATATCTGCCCGGATCGCCAGCATTGGTCCAAAGCCAGCACCGGGAATGGTGACCACAATGCCTGTTTCGGCCACCCCCGTTTGGTGTGGCACCCCCCATTGCCGCAGGCGACTGCTGATGTAGTCCGCCGTCCGAATTTCCCGAAACCCCAGTTCTGGATAGCGATGGATGGCCCGCCGCCAAGTAACCACCTCCGGATGGAGGGCGCGAAGGGTAGGACGAATCGAAGTCATGGAGCCCCTAGGTCAGAACTGTTCCCAATCTAACATGCCCCATTGGGGGAGCTTTCTGAGGGATGCCCTATAATTTCAACTTATTGCTGTATGATTTTCGTCAGGTATTCACTTATCAATGCCTTCCATCCTGCGCCTTCTCACCCATGGAAGATGGCAACCAGGGATAGTAGGTAGATCCTAGGTACTGTCTCCAGTGGGGTTAGCATTCCGAGTATCCCCAATGCCTAAGTAATATTAAGTATCCTTTGGTGCTTGCCCATGACTTCATCGCCCACGGTCAAAATCTCTAACCTTTGCCACTACTACGGTGAGGGTGATTTGCGGAAGCAAGTTTTGTTTGATATTTCCCTAACGATTCCCCCGGGGCAGATCGTGATCCTCATGGGCCCCTCCGGCTCCGGCAAGACGACCCTGCTAACACTCATCGGAGCATTGCGTTCCCTCCAGCAGGGTAGCCTTCAAGTTCTGGGACAGGAACTGGCAGGGAGCAGTAAACAAAAGCTTGTGCAGTTGCGCCAAAAAATTGGTTTTATCTTTCAGTCCCATAACCTCTTTTTTGCCCTCACTGCCCGCCAAAATGTCATGCTTTCTACAGATATGCATCCCCAAAGAGGCGATCGGGAGCGGGCCGCCGAAATTTTGGCCCGCCTTGGGCTTAAGGAGCGAATTGACTATCACCCCCATGCCCTGTCGGGGGGGCAACGGCAGCGGGTGGCGATCGCCCGGGCATTGGTCAACCAGCCGCCCCTGATCCTGGCCGATGAACCCACAGCCGCCCTTGATCGCCAAACTGGCCGCGATGTTGTGACCTTAATGCGACAGATGGCCGAAGAGCAAGGCACCACCGTGCTGATGGTGACCCACGACAACCGCATTTTGGATGTTGCTGATCGGGTGATCAACCTTGTGGATGGAGCCCTCGAATTTGATGTTTCCCCCCTGGAGTTGCTTAGTGGGGCCACAGCCACAGGGGCAGGCCACTGGTCTCCACCTCAAACTGCAGCCGCTCCAACATTCCCGCCCCTTGGGGTAACAGCCGATTCACTAGGGGCTTAGGCGGCTTGATCGTAAAAAATTTTGCTGTTTTCGGATCTAGGCGGGCCAACTCGGCGGCCCAGCGGCGGGCGTCCTCTTCGGTGCCCAAGCGATCCACCAATCCCAGTTCCACGGCCTGCTGCCCGGTAAACACCCGCCCGTCGGCAAAGGAACGAACGGTGGCGGGACTAAGGCTCCGTCCTTCGGCCACTACCCCCACAAACTGTCCATAGCTGGAGTCGATCAGGGACTGGAGAATCTGCTTTTCTTCGGGAGACATTTCTCGGTCAAAGGCCAAAATGTCCTTGTAGGGGCCGGATTTGACCACCTTGAAGGACACCCCTACCTTTTCGAGAAGCCGTTCTAGGTTGTTGCCCCGCAAAATGACGCCGATGCTGCCCGTGATTGTGCCGGGGTTGGCCATGATGTGATGGGCGGCAACGCCGATGTACACGCCGCCGCTGGCGGCGATGTTGCCAAAACTGGCGATGATTTTGTCTGTTCCCGGAGCCGTTTCAGGGCTTCATAAATCTCCTGGGAGTCGCCTACCGTTCCCCCAGGACTATCGATCCGCAGCACCAGTGCCGGAAAGCGCCGCTCCCTGACAAA
>JAAUUH010000096.1 GCA_012031145.1 Oscillatoriales cyanobacterium SM2_2_1
CGGTGGGTGGGGGCGGGGCGGGTGGCAGCCCACGGAGCCCAGATCCAGCATTCCGACCTTGAGATGCTTAACGGCTGTCAACTGGGAATCCGCCACGAAGCCAAGACCGGACGCTATGTTGCCGAGATGTTGCCGGAATCGCGGTGCTGTTTTCAGTACCAAGGACAGGAACGTCAGGTCATTCTTGGTTTTGCCGTCGATGCCAGCCACCTGCTGACCTATGATCGCGGCGTTGATCCTATTAGCGGTGCAGCTCTTTGGGGGGCGATCGCCGGCCCCTACCGGTTCCAGAAAATTCAAGATTTTGCTTCAGAATGCCCACCATGACTGGGTTATGCTAAAGTCCATCCGCGCCCCTCGCCGTCATGAGTTCAAATCTCCTAGCCCTTTCCCTCTGTCCTGAAGAAGCAGTATGCTACCTCAGCCGGGTGTACAAAACTCTTATTCTCACCGACCCACCCCTA
The DNA here is from genome assembly GCA_012031145.1 of Oscillatoriales cyanobacterium SM2_2_1. Lineage (GTDB taxonomy): Bacteria > Cyanobacteriota > Cyanobacteriia > Pseudanabaenales > Pseudanabaenaceae > UBA999. The sequence goes on from JAAUUH010000096.1 coordinate 465, forward strand.
ATCCTGCGCACCTATCGGGGACGCTTACTCATCCATTCCCTTGGCTTCCCCGATGAACCCGAAGTTGCTGCTCTTTGCCGCCAAATCATGGACGAGTTTGGTCTTGATGAAGACCTTTTTCCTGCTTTCGCCATCCAAGGCTCCGCTTGGGTTACCGATGTCTTTCCCTACACGCCCCAAAGTTTTGCCGATGATGAACCCGACCACGGCTACAAAGAACCCCTTGGCGAGTATGCCGCTAAAGCAGGCGTCAAGGTCAGTCAAACCTGGGGCATGCGCTTTGCCGAAACCTGTTTTCTGGCCGAGCCGATCTATGATGTTATTCCCCCTGAAACGGTTGCCAACGGCTCTTTCTGGCTTCCCCAAACCCCCAGCCAGCTCCTGGCTTTCCAGCTTGCCGTCACCGCCCGCGATGACAGTGATGGCTTACCCTAGCTGGGGAATAGAATCTGCGGCAACCAATGCTCAAGTTTCAAATCACAGTCCCTGAATGGCAATTTATAGCCATATTCAGGCAGGTTCGGACATCGGAAGAAAAGGGGGTTGGGGGCGCCCAGCCAGGGGTTTCACCCTGCACCCCGTCCTAACCAAGTTATTGACAGCTATATTGAGTCCATCAATCAGCAAAACAGATTCCGTACAATCTTGATCTGATGGCTTGGGGTGGTGGTTCAAAATTTAGGTGGGGATTTCTCCTCCATTCCCAAAATCAGGAATCCGGTTAATCTAATTCGGATTCATTGGCGGAACATCAGACCAACACTTTTCTAGGACTTTTTTGCCCGCCGTCGCACCACCACTCCAGTCGCTATCAAAGCTCCCAACCCCAAACCAGAGTTAAACTCAAATGGCACTGCCACACGCCTACCAGTAACCAGAAAAGCGTTAGTGGTGTTACTACGGTCATAGCGAGCACCATTGTCAAAACTTATTTGATAGTCCCTAAAGGCCACACCAGATGCTGGGGTTGGATTGAACCCGGATCCTCGCCACTCATAAACTCCTGCTGCGGCATCCACCAAAAGCCAGTAGCGGGTATTTTGCGTAAAGGTAAAGGAAGTGGTGGGGGTAAACGTAAATAGCCCGATGTCATCACTTATCGACATGGGATTATTGAACGCCAACGACTGCAAAACCGCTCCATTGGGGCTGATGCTACTTCGGGACGAATCGGCATAGATTTGCAATAAAGCGCGATCACCCGCATCAGTATTATAGTCTTCTAGGCGAAGGGTAATACTTTCTAGGACAAAGGCATTGTCTGGCAGAATCTGAAAACCCGCAGCCTTTTGACGCCCTCCAGTTTCAATCGTCGTCCCTGAAATGTCAGCTCCATTCAGGTTATTGAGTAGATCTAGGGCATGTACAGGCTTGGTAACTGACAAGGAAGCAGAGGCGACAGTTAATAATATGCTTACTAGTTTAATTACCACAAAAACATTGATATCATTAACTGAATTTATAGTCATTTTAAATAGCTGTGAAACAGTTTGAATCCTTGAAAATATCGCCTTGAGCAGGTTTAATTACTTCATTTTTGCTTAGAATGATTATAATTGATTTTTTATAACTAGATTCCCACCTTAACAGATCTTTCCGATTCCGGGAAATACTAGCCGCCTGAATTTCGTCACCGCTTTAGGATAGGGCCTACCGAATCATGGGGGATTAAGTCGCTCTTAAATTTGTTTTCATCTTTAGTAAGAAGGATCAATATCAGTTAGGTGACCGTGAGAATTGGTGTGTAGATCAGCCATTCCCGTGCCACAGATTGAGCCAAGGTTGCCACCACGGGTGACACATTAGCAATATCTTGTAATCCATGGGTTGTGCGCACTTCAATTCCCTGGGAATAGAGCGTGTAGCCCTTAGTTAACGACACACGCCGCCCGCAATAATAGTGCGGATCAAGCCCGCGCTCCTGTAGCTTGATCTGCCATTCCTGTAATATCTTACGCCGCTCTACTTCGGGGTATTTACTCAGTTCTTGGGTTTTACAAATATCGCGATCAAGGTAGCGCCGGCAGAGATCGGCTAAAATTTGGTCGTTGCCCCGCCGCCATTGGTGTAGGTGGTAAAGCAGCACCACATCATCAAAAGCTAAGTAATCTTCGCAGGAGAGGGTCTGGGGGTCGTGTCGCAGCCAAGATGCCATCACCGAATCGACGGGCAGCCCAGAGTCGAGCACTGTTTTAGCGCGCTGAATGATTTTATTGAGCACAAACCGCGATGCCAAATTCTTGGGATGGTTGTACACCTGGGCATACATGAAGTACCGCACCATTAAGTAATGCTCGATCGCCACCAAACCCTTGGGATTGACCACTAGTTGCTGCGTCACAAGGTCGTAGTCCATGGCCATGACAATGCGATCCAGATCGAGCTGTCCATAGCGTGCGCCCGTAAAATATCCGTCCCGTTGTAAATAATCCAGGCGATCGCAGTCCAATTGACTTGAAACAATTTGGTGGACCAGGGCTAGGGGGTAGCGTTTGTCATAGACGGCAACCAAAAGCTCAGGCAGGTTCAGTCCCGAATGGGCTTTTTCCAATACTGCCCGCAGCGGGGATTCACAAATCAGTCGTTTTGTCCAAAATTCGTGATTACTGCCAAACATTTCCTCCCCGCCATGGCTAAAGGCACTATGCCCGACATCATGGAGCAGGGCTGCGGTTAGAACTACCAACCGATGGGGGAGCAGAGCCGGGTAGACCTTCGCTAAACGATCAAAAGCTCGCCGCGTCAGGGCCATGACGCCAAGGGAATGGGTAAACCGCGACCCTTCGGCACCGTGAAAAGTCAGGGATGCTGCATCCAACTGACGGATGCGCCGTAATCGCTGAAATTCCGGGGTGTCAATGACAGTGATCAGTAATGCCTCGGTGGGATCGCTGCCGTCTAGGGTAATTGCTCCATGGAGGGGATCATGGTAGGTGCGAGATTTGGTGCGGTACATAGGATAGGATCAAAGCATACCCGTGATCGCGATCACGAAAGGGCAATGAAAAAACATTGATATTCAGTAATATTCAGATTGATCATACTTTGCTCCTCTGATACTGAAGCAAGGGAATGGGTAGTTCACACAGCATATGGAACAGGGGGGAATCATGGGAACACATCGGGGTGACGCGCTGCGCATCGCCCAGCTATCAGATATTCACCTGTTTGCCGATCCAAATGAGTCATTGCTCGGCATTCAGACAGAAGAATCATTTCACAGGGTTTTGGATCTAGTGCGCCACCGCTTTCCACGACCAGATTTATTACTGCTGACCGGAGATTTGTCCCAGGATGGCTCGTCGACCTCCTACGAGCGGTTGCGGAATGCCCTACTAGACATGCCAGTGCCTGCATTTTGTCTGGCAGGGAACCACGACTGTGAGGCACGGCTTCGCCGCATTCTGCCGATGTCCTGTGCCGTAGAGGATCAGCACTGGCTGCTGTTGATGGTGAGTTCGGTGGTGGTGGATCGGGTATATGGCTCGCTGAGTGAGGCGACGCTGGCGTGGCTGGAAGCTCAAGTCGCAGGGCACCCTACTAAAAATGTATTGATCGCCTTCCACCATCCAGTTTTGCCCCTCGGAAATCTCTGGATGGATTCGATTTTGCTGCAAAATTCGGAGCGCTTTTTGGAGTTATGTCATCGCCATCCCCAGATCAGGGTGGTGGTGAATGGCCATGCCCACCAAGAGTTTGACGTTACCCATTCCGGGGTGCGCTATCTGGTAGCCCCTTCGACCTGCGTACAATTTAAGCCCCTGACGGATCAGTTTCAGGTGGATGTCCAAGCTCCAGGATTTCGGATGATCGATCTGTGGGCTGACGGCACCGTGGAGACGACCATTTATCGGGTGGGGAGCAATTTATTTCAGCCGAATTTGGCTGCCTGTGGCTACTAAGCGGCTATTGATCCTCACAGAGCGCTTTCCCCCTGATGTCGGTGGGGTGGCCAGCAGCGCCGAGCGGATTGCTCGGGGCATTTGTCGCTTGGGGGTAGCGGTGGATGTGCTCCATTGGGCGCGATCGCTCCCACCGGGGGAGGTGGAGATTACGGAAGAAGGCGATCTGCGGGTGGTGCAGATGGGGATGTATCGCCAGTGGGATCTGACCCTACCCATGACGGAGCATTGGCTTTCGGCGGTTCATGGGGCGCATCCCTATGGGGCGGTCTGGGGGCATTATTTGGTGCCAGCGGGGTTTATGGCGGTGTGGCTTGGGGAAACCTGGGGAATTCCGGCGACAGTGAGTGCTCGGGGGAATGACGTGGATCGGGGGATGTTTCCCCCCCATGATTTTGCGCGTTTGCAGTGGACTTTAGCGCGATCGCCCCAGATTACGGCAGTGAGCCAGGACTTGGGGCGCAAGATCGAGCGTCTCAGTGGTCGTAGAGATGTACTAGTGTTGGGGAATGCGGTGGATACGGAACGGTTTACCCCCGTGGGGCCAACGCTGACCCGAGCTGAACTGGGGATTTCTGAAGAGGCGTTGGTACTGGGGTTTATTGGTGAGTTACGGGAAAAAAAGGGAGAAGCTTACCTGCTGGAAGCATTTGCCCAGGTGCAGCGGGTGCGACCGGCGGTGTTGGTGATCATTGGGGAGGTGCGGGAGTCGATTGATGCCACACTCTACCATTTTCGGGATCGCCATCCCCAGGCACAGTTGGTGGTGACTGGGCATCTGACCGACCCGGAGCAGGTGGCAGCACACATTCGACTTTGTGATCTGGTGGTATTACCATCGCTGTGGGAGGGCATGCCCAACGCTTTGTTGGAGGCGATGGCCTGTGGGCGGTGTTGCCTAGCAAGTGATGTTGGTGGAATCCCGGAACTGCTTCGCCATGGGGAGAACGGTTGGTTGATCGGGCGATCGCAGTTGGCACAGTTGGGAACAGCGATTTTGGAATTCGCTAATTTGCCGGCCACACTGAAACAAAGGGTAGCTGAGCGGGCGCGACAAAAAATGGTGCAGGAATACTCTTTAGATCAGGAGGGCGATCGCCTAAAGGCCCTGTGCCAGGCTTGGTATCCTGTATGCTAATTAGAAACTAATTTCCCCTTTGTTTTTTGGACTCCATGAACGCTGCCGTTGCCCGCATTTTCACCCAAAAACTTTGTCTTGTGGGCGACTTTGGGGTGGGTAAGACCAGCTTGATTCGTCGCTTTGTGGATCGGTCTTTTAGTGATCAATATCTCAGTACATTAGGGGTCAAAATTTCCCGCAAAACTCTGGTACTGGCTCCGGTAACCTTGAATTTAGTGATTTGGGATATTGAGGGTAGTACCCGGTTCAAGGAGGTTGCACCTTCCTATCTTCAGGGAGCATCGGGGGCGGTTTTAGTCGGCGATTTAAGCCGAATTGAAACCTTACATAACCTGCGAGATCACGTGGCACTGTATCAGCGGGTAAACCCCAAGGGAATTATGGCGATCGCCCTTAACAAAGCCGATCTGATGCCCTACGAGCAGGTCATCCAATGGCAGCAGTACCTATGGTCTGCCCATCCCCAAATGGTGTGCATTATGCCAACTTCAGCAAGAACCGGGGCGGCAGTGGATGAAACGTTCCACCAACTCAGTCAGCACATGATTCAAACTGCTTTACAATGACATCAATTTTTTGCCCTCCCGGGAGTGCCTATGTCTCTGCTTTCGTTGGGAACACTCTGCGCTGATCGCTACCGTTTGCTCGAGCTCCGTCAGGACAGCAAGCCTCTAACGACCTACGATGCCCAAGACATTCACACCGAATCCGCTTGTGTGGTGAGTCGTTGGCAGCCCAGTTGCCACGAGCAGTACCAATCCCTCTACCAGACCTTTGCCTTTGCCGTGCCCCACTGGCAGCAGTTGGGTGCCCACGAAGAAACCTTTCCCCAGATCCTGAATTTCTTTGAATGGGATGGAGCGTTCTGGACGGTAACTGCACCGATTCCCGGGGAATGGGTGCAAGAGGCAATTAACCGTAGGGAGTTTTTTCCGGAGCCCCAGGTAACCGCATGGTTTTGGCAGGTTCTGCGGGGCTTGCGGGCGGCCCATGGACTGGGACTGGTTCACGGCAACATCAATCCGGCGACGCTGTTGTGGACGATGGGGGGCGGGCCGGGGCGGCTGGTTCTGCTCTATCCCCTAGGTCTGAGCGGGCTATCCCTTGGGGTGCCCGGCTATATGCCAGCACGACAGGCAGAATCCGAGACCGATGGAGATTTATATGCCCTAGCAGCGACGACGATCCATTTACTTTCCCATATGCATCCTAGCTATGTTTTGGATGCGGAGCAGCACCCACGCCCCTGGGAAATTGAAGCAAATGTGAATCTCAACTTGGCGGCAATTCTCAACCGGATGGTGGCGGCAGAGCCTTTGGAGCGCTATCCCTCGGCTGCGGCTGTGTTGGAAGCCATGGAGCAAACTTTGGGTAGTGTGGTGACCCCGCTGGCTCCGCCCCAGTTTACCGATCGCCTGATGGAGCGGGTGTTGCCCGTAGCTAGTTTGCTGTTTAGCGGGGCATTAGCAATTACGGCCGTCGGTGCGGTGGTGCTGGGTTGGCAGCGGTTTGCGCCGCCACCTAGGGTAGAGCAGGAGCCAGAGCCGCTAGTGATGCAGTTTGCCATGCAACATCGCCTTGTGGGACACCAGCAGCCCGTGCGGAGTTTGGCGATTTTCCCGAATAATTTCATTGTGATCAGCGGGGGCGGGGATCGGTTCCTGCGGTTTTGGAATGTGGCAGGTAAATCCTTTGCCAATTTGGCGGTCGCGGGTGTAGGGGTGCAGGCGATCGCCATTCATCCATCAGGCAACAGCTTTGTCAGTGGGCATCAAGATCACCGCCTGCAGGTCTGGAGTTTTCGCAGTGCCCGACTGCGCCGCACCCTTTCGGGGCACACGGGGCCGATTACGGGACTGGGCTATACCAACCAAGGGCAGTGGCTGGTCAGCAGTGGCGATCGCACCGTTAGGATCTGGGACTGGCGGCGGGGGCAGGCGATCCGCACCCTGACGGTCCCCTCTGCGGTTACGAGTCTGGGCATTCATCCCCTAGATACCATGGTGGTCACTGGCAGCCAAGATGGGGTGATTCGACTTTGGGATGCCACAACAGGAAAATTAGACCGGGAATTGACCGGTCATGGGGCAGCAGTAACCGCATTGGTTTTTAGTCGCGATGGCACAACCCTAGTTTCGGGTTCGGGCGATCGCACGGTGCGGATTTGGGACGTGGATACGCGCCAGGCGGTGCGCACCCTCACCGGCTATGAACTGCCCGTGCGAGCCCTGGCCATCAGCGGCGATAATCTGATTTTGGCCACGGGCGGCGACGACAGCGCCATTCGGCTGTGGGATGTTCGCAATGGCGAGCCGCTTCAAACCCTAGCGGGGCATACGGGGCCCATTTTTGCCCTCGCTTTTGCCCCCGATGACCTGACCCTCGTCAGTGGCAGTGGCGATCGCACCATCAAAGTTTGGAATGTGGCTCCTAGTGTCCCTAGCCCATAAATTTGCGGTCTGGACACCAGATATAGTTGCCCCTATAATTCAAACACCCAATTACTCAAGATTGCATGGCAGAAATAGGTATCAAAACCGCACAAGTTCGGGCTGGTCGCGCCGTCGGACAGATTCATGTCTACGATGGGCTCGGCAAGGGAAAGTCCCAAGCCGCCCTAGGTGTGGTGCTGCGTTCCCTAGGGTTGGGTATGGCCGATCCCCAGGCAGCGCGGGTGCTTTTACTGCAATTTCTTAAGGGCTCTGAGCGTGACTATGCCGAAGATGCGGCGATTGCTGCCCTGAGAAAAGGATTCCCCCATCTCATCGACCAAGTACGCACCGGGCGAGCCGAATTTTTTGATGCCGCACATACCACCCCCTTTGATCGCCAGGAAGCGCAGCGCGGCTGGGATGTTGCCAAGGGAGCCATGGCTTCGGGACTGTACTCCGTTGTTGTTCTTGATGAAATCAACCCCGTTTTGGATTTAGGTCTGTTGCCTATTGAGCACGTTGTCCGTGACCTCAAACAAAAGCCCGCCTATCTCGAAGTGATTTGCACGGGCCGTGGGGCACCCTCTGCCCTCATTGACATCGCCAACCTCCACTCCGAAATGCGCCCCCATGATCATCCCAATGCCGCGCTTTACGGTGTTTCGGGAATTGAAATCTATACTGGAGCCGGGAAAGGTAAGAGCACTTCTGCCCTCGGACGCTCCCTTAAAGCCATTGGCACTGGCATTAGTCGCGATCTATCCCATCGGGTTTTAATTATGCAGTGGCTTAAGGGTGGCACGGGTTACACCGAAGACGCAGCGATCGCCGCTCTCCAAAAAGGCTATCCCCACGTCGTCGATCACCAACGCTGCGGTCGTGATGCGATTGTCTGGCGCGGTCAACAGCAAGAAATTGACTACATTGAGGCTGAACGGGGCTGGGAACTGGCCCAAGCCGCGATCGCCTCCGGATTGTACAAAACCATCATTCTCGACGAACTCAACCCCACCGTCGATCTCGACCTACTTCCCGTCGAACCCATTTGCCAAGCCCTGCTCCGCAAACCCAAAGACACCGAAGTGATCATCACCGGTCGCTGTCTCAATCCCCCTGCCTACTTTGACCTTGCCTCCGTCCATTCCGAAATGGTCTGTCACAAACACTATGCCGAACATGGTGTAGACCTCAAGCGCGGCGTAGACTTTTAGCATTCCTCCAAACAACAAAACAGTAGCGCTTTTCCAATACACAATTAATCTCACAAAAAAACCTAATCTCACAAAAAAACTGTAAAGTAGTGATTTCATTCCAGACAAATGGGGCTGGAAATTAACAGCAAAGAACACCACCTGACCAGTATATTCAATTTAATTAAGAGCGACACAATTATAGTTGTTTTAAGTACTATTACTCCCCTCGCCCTTTATGGGAAAGGGGCTGGGGGTGAGGGCGAGATTGTCTCAAATAAATCTGAAATAGCTATATCTATGATTTTAGGTGGATGGGCATAGTGACAGCTATATTCGAATGTTATCGCGCCCGTTTAAATTTTGCTGAATAGGAACTGAAAACCTCATGGTGAAAGCATAACAGCTAAATGATCACAGCCCCTTGATGTGCGCCTTTTGTTCTCTTCCGTAGCTTGAGGAAATGGGTAAACACGGCATTTTCTTGAGATCTCAATTGTTTTTTTTGGTCTGTTTGTCTGGCCATGCTTAAAAGGGCTATCGGCCATGATTAAGAATAAGAAAAGCTATGGTTTTAAAACCTCGATAAATGCGAGGATTTCGTGGGCCAGCCATTCCTTTTCAATCGCTGTCAAAAATCCACCAAAATCATAGTGTTGGACTCCGTGGAACAGGCGCAAAGCAAAAATCTTCTGCTCATTTATCTTTGCTCCCGTGTCATGGATCTGCACTCCCGTGAGATCTCTAGTGGCACCGGAGGCGCACCTTTGGTACTGAAATAGCCGATGAGTTAGGCGAAAACGATGGGCATCAATATAGAGCGTAGTGGCACCAAAGACTCCCTGTGCCGCCCAATAGGCGATTCCTAATCCAATTATCCAAAAGGGAATTGAAAACAGCACAAATGCTCCTCCGCGGAGGGCTATCAAGGTCCAAAAAAACAAAAAACCATTCCAGAACAGAGCAAATCCAAAACGGGGGCAATGCCAGCATTAATCCCAGCTGGTGGTATGTAAATGCTGAGGAGATCACCATCACGAATCAGCTTAACTTTA
>JAAUUH010000097.1 GCA_012031145.1 Oscillatoriales cyanobacterium SM2_2_1
CGGGAATGTTGGATGCCCCCGTGCAGATGCACTGCTGCCCCCCCCCTGGCGATCGCCTATAGCGACACCACCCAGGATCGCTTCCTGGCCAGCCGCAGCCACCTGCTGACCCACGAGCGCGTGTTAGAAACCCTCATGGAGCAGATCCCCAACGCGATCGCCGTCCCCCTGCCCCTCCAGTTTGGGCTGGTGGTGACCTCCTGGGAGCAAGTTCACCAAGACCTGATTGGGCCGCAGCAGTCCCAACTGCAAACCCTGCTCCACAAGTTGATCGGCAAACGGGAAGTTGGAATTAAGCTGTTTTGGGATCAAACCGCCGAGCTGAACCGCCTCCTTGACCGCAACCCCGACCTCCAGCAGCGGCGCGACGCCCTCAAGGGACGCCCCCTCACCATGGATGAAGCCATCGGACTCGGTCAGGAACTTGAAGCCCTGCTCACCGGGCACCAACGGTTCATTAGTCAAAGCTTCCTCGACACGCTTACCCCCCTCAGCCACGAACAGGCCCCCGGGGAACTGCTCACCGAAAATATGATTCTCAATGCCGCCTTTCTCATTGACAATTCCCGTGAGCCAGAGTTTGCCGAGACCGTCGAACGCCTTGATGAGCAGTTTGAACACCGCATCCGCATTCGCTATAACAACTTCACTGCCCCCTATAATTTCGTAGCCCTGGACTAGCAGGACTGGTCTCGGGCAGTCAAAAATTCTTCCCCAACCGGCAGCACCCATTCATCAATCCCCCTATCCCCGTCTTACGCTCCCTAGACGAAACCAAGACCCGGCGGTTTTACCAAGACTTTTTGGGATTCAGGGTTGATTGGGAGCATCGCTTTGCCGCCGGAATGCCGCTCTATAGGCAAGTTTCCCGGGGTAACTGCCTATTACACCTCTCGGAACACCAGGGGGATTGTGCCCCCGGAGCGCGCGTTCGCATCGAAGTCCCTGACCTAGATGCATACTTGGAGCACCTGCGGGCATCCCCATCCCGATTGGGTTTGTCCCGATCAGATCAATTGGGGCAGGTGGAGCAACAGCCTTGGGGACTGCGGGAGGTCAGCCTTTCCGACCCCTCCGGCAACTGGCTCACCCTCTATGCCCCCTCTGTGCTCCCCAACTGATCCGAGTCTAGGCTCCCATAGCCCTAGCCGGGCAACCGCAAATCGACGGGCCGGAACGGGGGAACGCCACTCCGCAATCCCAGAACCTTGGGCTGGAACCATGGAACCGCATTCATCCCCAGGCAAAACCCCGCCCATCTATAAGTAAAACTTTGTCTGAAACCGCAGAACTATAGACTGGAATTATAGAATGCCGCTCATCCGTCGGTGCAACGCCCTCTGGAATGACAGGACCCCAAGCTGGAATGACAGAACGCCACCGAGGAACGGGATCCCGTTGCCACTCTGTCCCCGGAGACCGGCGCACCGTGCCCAAGGGCCACTCGGGGTCGGTGCCGCACTCGATGCATCCCGGGGGACGGGAGCTGGTACTGTGGAGGTATTGGTTCCGCCTGATCTCACCCAAGATATGTCCCTATCTCCGTTTGGTGCTTTCACCGTGGCGATGCCCCAGCCCAACCGCCACCGGCTAGAAATTAGCTTCACAATTCCCCACTGGACTGCCCCGGTGCTGGAGGTGCGGCTGCCGGTCTGGTCACCGGGTTCCTATTTGGTGCGGGAATATGCTCGACTGGTACAGGAATTTACGGCGGTGGATGGGGCCGAGCAGCCCCGCTCGTGGCAAAAGGTGGCTAAAAATTGCTGGCGCATCGCCGGGACGGGCACGATCACCATTCGCTATGTCCTGTTCGCCAATGAACTGACGGTGCGCACCAACCATGGGGACGGCAGCCATGGGTCGTTTCTGGGTAGCGCCACGTTTATCTATGTGCCGGAATATACCCACTTGCCCCTGACAGTGCAGGTGCTGTTGCCCGATCCCCTCTGGCGAGTGGCGACCCCCCTCCCCTGTGGGGATGAGGCATCCCAAACCTATATCGCGCCGGATTATGACACCTTGGCGGATGCGCCCTTTGAGGTGGGGCTTCACCAGCGCCATGATTTTGAGGTCTTGGGGAAGCAGCACTCCTGGGTGATTTGGGGGCAGGGGGAGAGTAATTTGCCGGGCGATCGCCTCATTGGGGATACGGTGGCAATCATTGAGGCAGAGGCCCAATTGTTTGGGGCATTACCCTACGACCATTACTGGTTTTTGCTGCTGTTATCTGGCGATGGCTATGGCGGACTTGAGCACCGTAATTGCTGTTCGTTGATCTATCCACGACTGGGGTTTCGGGCTGGGGACAGCTACTACAAGTTCTTGAATTTGGTAGCCCATGAATTTTTCCATACGTGGAATGTCAAGCGGTTGCGACCCTTGGCCCTGCAGCAGTATGACTATGATCGCGAAACTTATACCCATTCCCTGTGGTTCGCCGAGGGGGTGACCAGCTATTACGATTTGGTGATCCCGCTGCGGGCCAAAATCTATGACGGGCGCTATTTCCTGCAACGTCTGAGTGAGAGCATTACCCGCCTGCAAACGACGCCGGGTCGACGGGTTCAGTCCCTCTATGAGTCGAGTTTTGATACCTGGATTAAGCTCTACCGTCCGGATGCCAACACTGTGAACAGTCAGGTGTCCTACTACCTCAAGGGGGAATTGGTGGCGCTACTGTTGGATCTCTGGATTCGGGAGCAAACCACCCGGTCGCCAGATGCCGTGGGGCAATCGCTCGATGATGTGCTGCGGTTGTTGTGGCAGCAATTTGGCGTGGCGGAGGTGGGCTACACCGAGGCGGATGTGCAGGCGGCGGTGGTTCAAGTCACGGGGTGTGACCCGAGCTTTTTCTGGCAAATGTATCTGATGGGGACGGCGGAGCTGGACTATAACGCCTACCTCGAACCCTTTGGCTTGCAGGTGCAGATGGCAACGATGGCCGGGGCGGCCCCCGACTTGGGGATTCGCTTTCAAACGGGAACGGTGGTGAAGTCGGTGCTGGCCGATTCGCCAGCGGAGTGGGCGGGGATTGCCCCGGGGCATGAGGTGCTGGCGATCAATGGTTTGCGGGTGACGGCGGCGGATTGGCGCGATCGCCTGTCGGATTTTGCTGTAGGCGATCGGGTGGAGGTGACATTTTTCGCCGATCAGCACCTGCGTTCGGTGCCGGTGGCGCTGGCGGCTCCCCAATGCGATCGCTACGTCATTGGGCTTTTGCCCCAGATGACACCGATGCAGAAGCAGCGTCAATTGGAATGGCTGGGAGAGATTTTATGTTGATCCGAAAAATACTGCTGGGATGGCGATCGCCCTATGGCTATGCTGGGTCTGTCCGGGAGTGGCCCTGGCCAGTGAGCGCACCTTCCTCAACCTGAAGGTGGACTTTCTCAACGAGGTGCGACTGCCGGCCCAAGTTTTTCAGGAAACCCCGGTGGGGGGGCTGTCGGCCCTGACCTATGATCGCGATCGCGGATTATTTTATGCCCTGTCCGATGACCGCAGTGAAAAGGCTCCCGCACGGTTCTACACCCTGATGCTGGACTTTGACCAACAGCAACCCCGCCTCAATGGGGTGGCGGTACGGGAGGTGACCCTGATTCGGGATGCCCAGGGGCAGCTTTTTCCGGCGGGTTCCGTTGATCCCGAAGGGATGGCGCTTTCGCCCACGGGTACCCTCTGGATTGCCACGGAGGGGATTACGCCCCAAAAGATTCCTCCGTTTATTGCCGAGTACAACCGAGATGGCACATGGCGGCGATCACTTCCCATTCCCGATCGCTTCCGTCCTGACCCAGAAAACCAGCGCGGCATCCAAGACAACTTGGGCTTTGAGTCTTTGACTCTGGTGCCCAATGCCCCCACCGACCCCTATCGCCTCTTTACCGTTACCGAGTCTGCCCTGGCCCAGGATGTTCGCCCCCCCACCCAGGGGGCTCGCAGCCGCTTTTTGCATTTCTACACCGACGGGGCATTTTTGCCTCCCATGGTGGTGGCAGAGCATTTTTATCCCGTGGAAGTGGCCCCCGCAGGTGGCATTATTGGCGTTACGGAACTGATGACCCTCGACCGGGCGGGGCACTTTTTGAGTTTAGAGCGATCCTTTGGCAGCAAGGGTTTTGGGGTGAAGCTCTGGCAAATTGCTACGGGGGCCGCCGCCGATACCGCCGCTGTGCCCTCTCTTTCTCAGATTGGGGGCAATCTTCGGGCGATCGCCAAAAAACTAGCTCTCGACCTGGGTACCCTTGGCATCACGCTGGACAACCTTGAGGGCATGACCCTTGGCCCCAAGTTAGCCGATGGCAGCCAAAGTCTGATTCTGATCAGCGACGACAACTTTAATCCGAAGCAGGTTACCCAAATCCTATTATTCCGCCTCCGCGTAGAGCGCGGCTCCACCTGATGCTAGGAAGTAGAGCGTGTCATTAATTCACGCTAGAAGTCTTGGGGATAAGGGTTGCCACGCTCGTCAAATTACACAGGACAGTAGCTGAAACCCCGACCATGAAAGCACTGAACAGCTAAACGATGACAGCCCTAGCTATAGAAACGGGTGACAACGTAGACTGCAAGGGCGGCGATCGCCATCACTGCCACCAACGTGGTTGTGCGCGACACCTGCTCTGAAAAAAGTGTGACTTCGGCAGCGATTACTTGGGGTGTTTTGGAGCGATCAGACCAAAAGAGATAGCTGAGGGCAAAGGACACCAGCAGCAGTAGCACAACGGTGACGATAAAACCAATTAGGGGCAGCATGGGCAAAACCTCTATCTAATCTTCATTTTGGGGATTTTGGGGAACCGTGGGAGCAACGGGGGGGGTCGGCACTGCCGGAATGGTTTGGGGAATTTCTGCGGGCGTTGCCGCAGGATTGACGGCTGGCGGTGCTATGGGTACTGCTGCTTCGGGGATGGACAGCCAGCCCCCGCTAAGGATGACCGTGGTGCCCAAAAACAACACCGTCAACAGCCAGGTGGCGCGGTTGAGAGCCGTTTCGGCACTTTTGGTGCTGGAAAACATCTGCGCCTGTCCACCAAAACCTCCCAGCCCATCTCCCTTGGGGCTGTGGAGCAAAATTGAAACCGTTAACAACAGCGCCGACAGCAACCAAACTACTTGCACAAAAGATGTCATTCCGATACCCCTAGAGAATTGTTCCGATCATAATTCTATTTACTTCGCTTGCCACGCATTCCCAATTCAGGAATCAGCTCGCTCAGTGACGCGAGACATGATGGGCTTTAATTCTATGGGTCAGAGCAGTCCGTTGCAATGGGTTTCTCCTTTCCAAAGGTCGCGGCGGACTTAAGAAAATCCGATGGAATCATAATAATTGTGGTGGTATTGTTTTCAGCGCCGATCTCTGTCAGCATTTGGAATCGGCGTAACTCCAGGGCAGCGGGATCTTTGCTAATCATTTGGGAGGCTTCTGCCAGCTTCGCTGAAGCTTCTTGCTCAGCAGCGGCCTTGATCAGACGGGCTCGCTTTTCCCTCAGCGCCTCGGCTTCCTTAGCCATCGCTCGTTGCATCGCCTGGGGGATTTCGACGTCCTTCATTTCGACCCGCTCGATGGCAATGCCCCACGAGCCAGTAACTTCGTCAACAATTTCTTGCACCCGGTAGTTGATTTTGTCCCGGCTTTGCAACACGTCATCGAGCATATGTTGACCAACCACATTGCGCAGGGTGGTCAGGGCAATTTGATAAACGGCTGTCTCAAAGCTTTCTACGCGAGTGATCGCTTTAGCGGGATCGATAACGCGGTAGTACAGCACTGCATTGACTCTAATTGTTACGCTATCCGCTGTGACGGTTTCTTGGGGCTCAACGTCCACGGTGCGTGTCCGCACATCAATTTGCATTTTCTGGTCCATGAGAGGAACGACCCAATAAACGCCCGGCCCCATGACACCCTTCAGACGGCCGAGCCGAAAGATGACTCCCCGCTGGTACTCCCGATCTGACTTCAGCCCCGAGAAACCAAAAAGGAACATTCCCGCGGCAAAAATGCCCACTAATCCTTCCATTGGCGACACCGATCACCTACGACTCAATTCTAGAGTGTTGTCTCAGTTCCGCTTAGATCTAGCTGTAAATAACTTGGTTAGGGCGGGGTGCAGGGGTGAAACCCCCTTTTCCTTTGATGTCCGAACCTACCCGAATAGCTACACTTTGCCGCCCGGAGCCAGCTTTCCTAGGGGATGTTTAGCCCAGATGTAACTATGCCCGGTCATCGTTGCCATACCCCAAGCGGACGGGTTGCCTATGGGATGTCTACCTACTCAACGATCACCACGGAAATGGTACTGCTGCCCAGAACCGCTTGGGCAACTAAGCCAAGTACCTCGCCCCCTTGGGGCTGGGGACGTTTGCCAATCATAATTTCGTCGCACTGCTCCTGCTCAGCAGTTTGGAGAATTGTTTCGGCGATCGCCCCATTTCGGTATAAAAACCGATAGCGGATATCTGCCAGTAGCTCCCGGGCGATCGCCTCCAGCCCGGGCAACGATTGAGCCTCCGCTCCGGTCATTACATGGAGCACCACTACGACGGCATTGGCACGGCGGGCTAATTCGGCAGTTTTTGCAAAATCCGGCGGGAACGGCAGCCCCCATCCACGGCGGCAAGAATTTTTACCTCCTGGCACAGGGATGCCCTAGTCGGATCCACCTCTCCCCGCTCTAGGAGTCGGGGTGCAAACGTAGGAATGGCCCAGGCCCCCAGGGGTGCCGTAATTAGGATGGATAGCGCCGCGATCGCCAAAATTTTTTCTCCCCCTGGGACTCCCTGAGCTAGGGGAATCGCCCCCAATGCCGCCTGCACCGTCGCCTTGGCCGAATTGCCACAAAGCAAAAACAACCGCTCCCGCACCGTCCACGAACTGCCTAGGGTGGCAAAATACCAGCCCAGCGATCGCCCGATCAGGGTTCCTACCAACAGCAGCAGTGTTCCGACTCCCACCACATCGGACAGAACCCCCAGGGGAATGCTGGCCCCCAGCAACACAAACAATAGAATCTCGGCCCCGACCCATAGCGCATCGAACCCTTGGCGCAGTCTTCGGGCCAAGGGCCCATCCCACTGCACCACGAAAAACCCCACCGCCATCACCGCCAAATATCCTGAAAACACGGGCACGGTCTCAGCCAAGAGCACCAGTGCTAGGGTTAACCCGTCGCTAAAATTAAATCTTGCCCCTGGTGCTCCGTCCAACGGCTCCGGGTCACCGCCCGGTGGAGCAGCCACGCCCCCCCGGCACCGCTGGCAATTCCTAAGCCGATCTGACCCATAATTTGCAATGGCAGCCAGAGGATAGAGCCTGCCCAGGTGCTGGTGATCTGACCCATCAGCAAGCTGAATCCCAACAACAGCAGCACATCCGATAGGGCGCTCCCCGTCAAAATGGCATCGGGAATCCCCTTGGCAACCCCCCAACCCAGTCCCTTGAGCCGGAGCATCCCCGGCACAATGACTGCTGGTGACTCCGCCCCGATAATACAGCCCAGCAAAAGACCAATCCGCCACTCCATGCCCAAAAGCACCATTGCCAGCAGGGCGATCACCACCGCCTCACCCAGGGCCGGCAAAAAGCCAAGGCGCAGGGCCACCGAGCCCTGGGGCTTCAGCTTCTCCCAATCCAGCCCCAGCCCCGCCTTCATTAAGATTACGGTAACTGCCAAGGTGCGCCACTGGGGAGCGGATGCCAGTACCTCCGGAGCCAGAACCGCACCTAGGGCCATCCCCACGGCTATCATCCCCACTAGGGGTGGCAACTGCAGCCAGCGGGCTGCCCGACCGCCCAAGAACCCGAGGACGAAGATTTGGATCAGCCCTACCAGCATGACACGATTTTTTTAACGCCGCCGCGAGGTGCTGCGCGCCGACAGATCGTGCTCAATCGCTGCCCCCATACCCCAGAGCACAAAGGCTAAAATCCAGAAAAATTCCGCCGGGTCGCCGTTGGGGTTCAACTTGCGGATGCATTCATCCGTGGTGTTGTTGATATAGGCAAACCACAGGTCACTAATAAACATGGCAATCCCAGCCGCACCCAAGAGTCGCCAAGACTGGGCTGCCTTACCGCCCCAAAAGGCCAGCAGCAAAATCGTTGCCACAATAAGTAGCCAGATGTCTCCCACTGCATAAAGGATATTAAGGGCTTTGCCTAAGTCCAGATCCGCTGCACCCAACCCCAGGGTGACATAACCTGCGATCGCCATCCCCGCTAGGGTGACCGCTCCCACGATCACCCATTGGTTGCCATACAAACTTAACCGCCGCCCAAAGACAGACATTGCCATCCCCGAGGATAGGAAAATGTAGGTAAGACTAAAAAAGGCGTCGGGAAATGACGGAAATGTCGGCTGCCCCGTGAAGTCCAGATAGGCAAACACCAAGTTGCCGATCCCCCAAGACCAAATCCCCAGCCCTAACCCCAACCAGACGTTGCGACCACTCAAAATCTTGGAACTCTGCCAGTTCCGCAAGCACAGATAACCGGAAATCGCGATCGCCACGGTTTGGAAGACATAGGTGGCAATGCGATACCACTGGGGGCGTTCGTTCAGACCCATTACCACTGCTTTGCAATCCGCCGTAATGGTTCGGGTGATAGGCTCTGTTGGGGCCGAAAAAAAGAGATAGAAAATTAAAGCCAATGCCGCCCAGGCAATCAAAAACAGAATTACTTTTTGGGACGAGGGAGGCGTCGTTGTGGTGGTTGTGCTCGGAGGTTTTGCCCTAGTCATAGAATTCCCTGTATCGTGCGCGCGATCGCTGACATCATACACCGACCTACTGCCACAGTTTGCCCTTAGGGATACTGCGCAACCATTGCAAAACCTCGGATTGTTCCTGGGGCTCCAGATCCTGGAGTACCTCCAGCGCTGTTTCCACAAAGCCCGTATTGCGGAAATATTTGGTTGCTAACCCGTGCAGTTCCCCGAGTAAAAAATTCATCCGGGCCTCATCCCAGGCCGGAATCTGGATACTGCTTACCGGATCCAGTTGGAGCACCTCCTGAAAAGAAACAGGATCCGACGAAACCAGTCGCGCCTGCTGCATCAGCTTGTGTAAATCCTGCCGAAATAGCGTTGACTGCCGCGCTCCTAAAAAGTCTTCTACCTCAGCGACTACGGACTGCAAGATCAAAATGACCCCCTTGACCAAACCCACGGGCCCACCCCGACTAGTGGTTGCTTCGATCCCGGTGCGCTCAATCTTTACCTTACCCCAGACGCTAAAACGCTGGGGTTCCTCCAGCAAAACGCAGGCCTTACCTTTGTTATCGGTGAGGTCGCGCCACATGGCGAGGGCTTCATCCCGATTGTTACCAAAGACATTCAGCAGCCGAAAGGTCTGCCCCTGGTACTGCAAAATCGGAATCTGCTGATCCTGATATTGGGGATGTTGAACGTTCATAATTTCAACATCTTGACGCTTAAGGATAAACATGAGCCTGCCCTAGGAGATGGGTGACCGCGCCAGATCGTTGGCTACTGGGGAGATTACTACAAGTTTAGTAGAAGTGGGAACAATTTTGGCACGGGAATCACAATCAGCAGCGACAGCAGCAACAGGCTCCATAGCCACAGCTCTTGCCCCACGGTGAGGGGATCCGTGGTCCGATGCCAACTGGATTGGGTGGGTAATAACATTCCGATTAGGGCGATCGCCAGGAGTTGGGGGCGCACCACAATAGCTAAGGACATGACCAACAGCCGTGCCCCTTGGACAATCAGCGGTAACCGTTTGGGCGGAAATAGTATGGACCACCCATCGGCGGAGAGGAGCAGAAAGCCAGCCCCCCAAATCAGTCCCGCATCACCGATGCCCAAAAGCCAGGTGCCACCCCAGGTGACTAGGGACATGCTGCCAAGGGACAGCCAAGGGGGAGCCCAGACCATCCAGCCTTGACGCAGCCAGCCACAACCCCAGAAGTCCTGCCATCCGCCAGCCATCACCCCAGAGCAGGATCATGATGCTGATCGATATCCCCACAAGCAAACC
>JAAUUH010000098.1 GCA_012031145.1 Oscillatoriales cyanobacterium SM2_2_1
CTACGGATGTGTGACTACTGGAGAAGATTGGCAGTTCATGAAGCTGGAAGATCGAGTTGTTCATATAGACTGCGATCGCTACTACATCAATCAAGTGGAAAAGATTGTCGGCTGTTTGCGGGCGATCGTGGAAGAAGCTCTGGCCAACTAGCAAGGAACGAACACTATGAGCACCATGAATCTTGTTTATCTGTACCTGCTCTCGCCCCTGCATACAGGCGGCACCACCCAAGAGGGGAATTTGCTGGGCATTGCCCGCGAATCCCACACCAACTTGCCCTACATTCCTTCCAGCACGATCCGTGGACGGCTGCGGGCATCTGCTTCTGGCGATAAAAATGGCAATAATAAATCCGAGCGATTCGTTTTGTTTGGCAATGAAATTGCGGATGGCGAGCAACTTGAACAAGGTGCCATCTGGATTGGCGATGGCTCCATTCTCTGGATTCCTGTACCTTCCCTCAGCCATGGCGTGGTATGGGTCACCAGTCCAATGTTGCTGCGGCGTTGGGCGCGGTTATCCGGCTCCAAGATCCAAATTCCACGAGAAAATTCTACTAACATTCCTGGCACAGGTAAGGTTTACCTCAAAGATGCCATTCTTACCCTCGGCACCAACCCTGGAGAGCTGACATACTGGGATAATTATAATTGGAAAGATTTTGTTTCTAGCCATCCCGAGGCATCAGGGATCAATCCTGTGCTGGTGTTGCCGGACAAGCATTGCGCCACGATTGTCCAGATGAGCCTATGGCGGCAGGTGAAAGTCAAACTGGATGAACACAAAACGGTAGACGGTGGATTTCGCTATGAAGAGGCTATCCCTCCGGATACTTTGATGTATTTCCCGTGGGGAATCACCGCCCAGGCGAATGGCACGGCTGACGCAAGTCAAACGTTTTCAGAACTCCTGCAACGCTCTGACACCCTCCAGATTGGCGGTCAAGAGAGCCTAGGGCGTGGTTTTGTAACTCTGTTTTTAGAGAAGGATAAAGGGGGCGAATCATGACAGTTGCTTTTGAGAAGGATCGAAACTTGCTCTACCGCCAATGGCATCCTGCAACTTGGCAGGATTACGAAAAACTGCGTGATGCCCCATCTCCAGATCGGGTGCAGTTGTTTTTCTTCGACAATCAACTATTGGCAGAAAACATGGGAGGGAAAAGTCTATTGCATTCTGAAGCGCGTGAGCTTCTGAGCTTAATTTTAGGATTGTGGCTGATGCGGCATCCCGAAATCAATTCTAAAATCTTGGGGGGCTGCTTGATGGAAAAGGTTGGCAAGCAAGCCGTCGCCCCGGATATTGCTTTGTATTTGGGAGACAATTTACCCAGATATAGAGAAGGAGAATCAAGAAGAATCAATCTGGATCGCGATCGAGTGCCCGATTTGGTTGTCGAGGTTGCCGATACCACCCTAGATTCGGATTTGGATGAAAAGAAGCATCTCTATGCAGAGCTGAACGTACCAGAGTATTGGGTGATTGATGCCAAAGGTGCTCAGGCATTCATATTCCTTTTCCAAGCAGGGCGGTATTTAAGGTCGGAAAGTTCAAGGCTTCTACCGGGGTTTACGGATGCGCTTTTGTCCCGAGCGATAGAGCAAATGAAAGCCGGAGCCAACATTTCAGCCGTCCTCTGGTTCAACGAGCAACTGTCTCTATCTTTGGAGGAATCCTAATGCCCAAGCATGACAAAAAACAACATCCAAAATGCTCTGCTCAACCAATTAAAATAAATTCACCGCCAACTTCCGTAACTCAGTCCGCTGTCCCCCCTATTGTCCAGCAGTTTTAACCTAAGGATGAAACCATGCCCTTTGATCCGCGATCGTTTGGAACACCAGTCTACAACCTGTTGAGCGAACTCAAAAATCAGACTGGGGACAATCTAGCAAGGCTTAGGAAGCAAAAAAGTATGGCTCAAGAGCTTTACACTTATCTTTCTAATTGGGGTTTGATGCGCCTCAAGGCAGAGGCAGTGATTCTCAGAGACGGTAGAGAGGAACCTGTAACAAGATTCTTCGCATGTCTGGAAGAAATTTCTGGAACACCGAATCTAAACTTGGAAAATCTGAAAAATTTGAGCGCTGACGAATACCTTGGGTTGACAGGTCTTGGGTTGGAGATTGCCCGCGAATTCAGCTTTTGGGTCAGTGCAATTTATCGCGATGTAGAAGGAGAAGATGGTTAATGAGCATCACTGTTCCTGTTAAATCCATTGATTTGCAACCAGGCAGCGTGATCGCCCTCCACGATTTAACCTGGCAAGATTGCGAGAAGATTCTTGATGAATTGGGCGAAGACCGACACACGCGCATTGCCTATTGCCACGGTACTTTGGAAATTATGTCCCCCTTATCCAGACACGAACGCCCCCACCGCATTACCGGAGATATTGTCAAAGCAATTTTGGATTCCCAAGGCAAAGATTGGGAAGATTATGGCTCCACCACTTTTTACCGCAAAGGGAGGGCGGGAATTGAGCCGGATACCTGTTTTTACATTGCCGCCAATGCCGATCGCGTGCGTTCTTGTCAAGGAGGGATTGATGTGGAAATCTACCCACCGCCCGATTTGGTTATTGAGTCGGATGCAACGTCAAGAACCGTTGTTTCCGCCTATGAAGCGATCGCCGTGCCGGAAATTTGGGTGGTGGGCGATCGCCCATTGCAGGTTTTCTTGCTGGAGAAGGGGGGCTACATCGAGTCGAAACGCAGCCAACTTTTCCCGGATATTACCGTTTCCGAGCTTGTACCCCAGCTCATCCTACGCGCCCTCGAAATCGGTACCAGCGCCATGCTGCGTGAATTTAAGGCAACCTTATCGGAGGAATAACTATGGTAAACAATCGCCCACCACGTCCCATTCTGAGACCAAATCACCCGCAACAACCCAATGCGCCCCAAGGGCAAGGTAGGGATCAAGGCAATCCACCAAACAATCGCCCACAACAGGGCGGCGGCGGGCGGCATGATGGTGGAAATCGCGGCGGAAATGGTGGAAATGCTGGCAATCAAGGAGGAGATCGCCCTCCCTCTTGCTGGCTCGATCACCCATTGCACCCAAATGGAACGCCAACACCCCCTGGGACAGCGAGTTTTGTCGAGTATTTGCGTTGGATGCGCGAACTAAATAGAAATCCTGGAAGAGACGGAAAGGACCCGACCGATCCTGCGACGAAATTGCAAATCATGCAAATTGCAGAGGAGCAGGCAAACTATCAAAAGCGATTGGAAAAAATGAGCGATCGCACTAAGCGCCTTGCGGGGAATGGCAACTGGTTTGAAGTAACTTGTCCGTGGCGGATTAGGGTGGGCGGCACCAAGGGCCCCGAAAGTATGCTTCTGCCTGCCTTTGATGCGATGGGAATGCCCTACATTCCTTCGAGTACACTGCGCGGCATTGCCCGCACCTACGCAATTCGCAAGTTTATGGAAGAACAGAAACTCACGGGCCAAGATGGATGGGAAAAAGCGTTTCGCCATGTCGAGAAGTGGTTTGGACACCTGAAAGGAAAGGGTGATAATCGATCTGGCAAGATCATCTTTTTCGATGCCTATCCCACACCAAGCAAAAACGGTGGCTTGGCGATGGACATGGCCAACAGCATTTGGCGCTGGGAAGGCGATACCCTTGGCGGCTATAGTCCCAATCCCAATGCATTTTTTTCGCTTAAGGATGTTTCTTTTCTCATTGGTATTCGTCCCGTTAAGCAAGAGTACGAGAGTGAAGTTGCGCAAGTGCGGCGATGGTTGATCGAAGGATTGGCTCAAGGAGCAGGTTCTCAAGTCAATTCCGGCTATGGGGTACTTGAGGCAAGCAACAACCCACCGAAAGAAACACCCCTACCCCTCCTCCAACTTGAATTTGATGTCAAAGGTCAAAAAATTCATGGAGTACATCGCTTTTCAAATCTTAAGGAGCCATTCAAGAAGAACAAGGATGGTGTACTAGAGACCAATCGCGACGGAAATCTGAAGCAGGACACCTTTTCTCACCCAGAGGTTCGGGCAACGGCCCTAAAAAATATGATGCGCTACTGGTTTCGGGTCTTTGCGCGGGGTGTTTTGCCATCTTGCCAGGTCAAAATGCTTGAGGCGCAGATTTTTGGAGGCATTGAGCCAAGACCTACTTGGGGATGGCTTTGCGTTCGCGTTGAGGAAATCGATCCGCCAAAGAGTAGTCGAGAGCAAAGCGGCATATTGCGTTTATTCACTACAAGTTCTTTGCCAGAAGGACAAAAAGACGCTTTTCAGGCTTTCTGTGAGGAATTGTGTTGGTTGATGTTTCGCCTTGGTGGCATTGGACAAGGAGCGCGCCGTCCATACTATGAGAGGCAGGGAAACCCCAGAATTCGTGGCTGTGATCTTACTCCTTACAGTGACGAAGATTTTTGGCAAGTACCCGATGATCCTCAATCCTTTGTGCGACTTTTTCAGAGACGACTGATCGCATTCTATGAAAAGCTGGGCAACCTGACGGAAATTCCAGTAAATCGGCGGAACTTGCTGGAGGTGATGCCCCCAAGAAGGGATTCCTGGGTCGAAGCTGCCGATCGCCACTGCCACATCTTGGTATATCAAGGGGAAACCAGAAGCCAGAAAAAGCACGCTAGAAACCAGAAAAAGCACGCTTTGGCGGTATTACACGGAGTGGAGTTCAATCCTCAGGGAGGATATGATCGCTTGTTGTGCGGTTCAACGGCGATGCCTTCTCCTGTTTGGATTGCTAATGTGGAAGATAAAGACTACCAAGTAGTTACAGTATTTGGGTCAACACAAGACCCGCGCAAAAAATTTGTGGATAAACTTGTGCAAGAAGAAGCTGTCAGAATTTTCCCCTTGTAAATGCCAACTATGACAATCCTAGAAAAAGACAAAATGTACCTATTTAGTCAGTGATAAACCAGGTGGCAGCCATGATGAAATCCTTAATCTCAGAACCAATTCAGAACGCAATCGCCGAAAAGCGGATGGCATTTCACAACGTAACCTGGCAGACCTACCAAGAATTAACACGGCTACTGGGCGATCGCCCTGTGCGGATCAGCTTTGATGGTGACACATTGGAGATGGTTATGCCTTTGGAATTCCACGAATTTGCTGCTCGCTTAATCGAGAGATTTCTAATAGTTCTGACCCTCGAGCTGGAGATGCCTTTCAAAACCATGGGTTCTACAACCTTAAATCGCGAAGACCTAGCACGTGGTGCCGAACCGGACAACGCCTACTACATTCAAAATCAACCCCTAGTGAAAGGTCGTAACATCGACCTATCCAGTGACCCGCCGCCGGACTTGGTTGTAGAGGTAGACATTACCCATACCGATCTCAAAAAACTGGAACTCTACGCCGCTTTGGGGGTGCCAGAATTTTGGCGTTACGATGGTCGGGCATGGCGAATTTATGGATTGGCGGGCGATTGCTATCAAGAGCTAGAATGTAGCCCAACTTTTCCAAAGGTGCCTAAATCTTGGCTCTACGAATTTCTTTTGATCGCCCGTGAAGACGAAATTACCGCAACCAAAGAATTGCAGAAGAAAGCCAGAACTTTAGGAGAAAAGCCATGACGATCGCCACCGAGAGAATCCTCGAAGACAAGAGCGAAGCACCTGCCGATGCGACAACTTGGCAAATGGCTTCCTGGGAAGCCTTTCTCTCTTTGTGCCAACACCCTGCCAACCAGAAAGCCAAAGCTTATTATTTTCGTGGAGTGCAAAAATTTACCATGGGCGTAGGAGCGATGCACGGCGATATCAATGCCGTTATCTTTTTGGTATTGAGCTTTTACTGCACGATTCGCGGCATCTCTCATAGGGCATTTGTCAACACAAGTTATCGCAAGGAAGGCTTGCGTGAATGTCAGCCCGATTTGTCTTACTACTTCTCTGTATCGGCGGATCGCCTGCCGACAGGAAGTGGCATTGTCAATCTCGGACAATATGCACCTCCCAACTTGGTGATTGAAATTGCCGATTCTTCTCTATCCGACGATGTGGGCATAAAGCGTTTGCTCTACGAAGAAATGCAGGTACAAGAGTACTGGGTTGTCGATGCCCAGAAACTGGAGCTTATTGCCTTTGCCATTGATGAAAACCTGGGCAGCCACCGAATCCGCGAATCGATCGCCCTGCCCGGTCTGAGCCTTGATGCGATCGCTGAAGCATTGCAAAAAAGCCGAGAATTAGACAACGCCCAACTGGGGCAATGGTGGATGGAAAAGATCAAAATTTAACTAAAAAGGAGCGATCGCCATGGCAACCCAAATCAAACTGACCCTTACCGAATTTTTGGCACTCCCTGAAGACGACATTGCCTGTGAGTGGATCGAAGGAGAAGTTGTACCCAAAATGTCCCCCAAATTTTTTCATTCCACATTAACCATGACCTTGTGGTCGATCCTCCATGACTGGTCTACATCCATCCAGTACGGTCGCGTTGGCGTAGAGTGGGCGATTCGACTGCTCCGCAGCGATCGCGATTGGGTACCGGTGCCAGATATATTGCTGGTCTCTTTTGCACGATTGACAAGCGATTGGCGAGAAGATAGCCCTTGCCCCGTCCCCCCCGAACTGGCGATCGAAATCATTTCACCGGGGCAACCCTTTGGAAAACTGGTGGCCAAAGCTACCGATTACCTTAGTGCCGGAGTGTTGCGGGTGTGGATTGTCGATTCCCACGGCCGCACCCTCACGGTGTTTTATCCCGATGCCGCCCCCCGCACCTACAACGATGAAGCAATGCTACAGGATGACTTGTTTCCGGGTTTGGCTTTTTCTGTGACCCAATTGTTTCAAAAAGCAGGTTTAGACTAACGCTATGGCTACCGCACTTATTGCTACGATTGGCACCCGCGACTTGGCGTTTCAACTGTCTTCGGGCGAATGGTTGAATGTGGGCAACGATCGCGCCGAGGCTTTCGATGTTACGACCCAAGCCGGTCAAGTTGCCCTCGATTTGGCAACCGATCCCAACATTCAAGGCGATCCGGGGCAAACCTTTCGCGATCGCACTCGGTTTTTTGCCCAGAACTTTGATCGATACGGCGATCGCCTGTTGCCAATTATTCTGGGAAAACTGATCGCCGACGTTGCCCCCAACCTCAAGCAGATTTATTTCATTGCTACGGATCAACAAAACACCAACGAGCTTCGAGATTTTCGGAACAAAGACACCTGCTATGCGGCCAAAACGATCGCCCTTTGGACACATGAACGTTATCCCTATATTCCAATCCAAATCGTGCGCATTGGCGAAGGAGGGGAAGACCTCTCCGATTTTGATGCCATGGTACGTTGGACTAAAGAGGGTTTGTGGTATCCCCATCGCCCTGTCCTCAAAAACATCGATCGTCTTTTGATTTCGCCCAAGGGGGGAGTCAACCAACTGGCCGAAGCCATGCGTGTTACTGCCCTGACGACCTTCGCGAACCACGACGTGCAGTTTTGCAACTTCACCGAAGACAAAGCCGCCAATCAACGGGGCGAAGCCTCTCCCTACTCCCTATCGGACGGCAAAAATTATCTTTGGGACCTCACCCAACAACAGGCCCTGAAATTTTTGGAGCGCTACGATTTTGAAGGAGCCCAAGACCTGCTGGAGCCGTACCTGCGCCAGCCCGTCGGTCAAGCCCTGCCCAAAATCAAAGTGCTTTTGCAAGCAGCAATCCGATGGAACACCGCCGAATTTGCAAAATTTCGGGAGAGTCTGCGGGATGCCAAGCGGGCCGGCACCTACAAAGGCGACCTTACATTGCTCGATCGCTGGGATGGCCAAGCCTACGAATCGGCCTACTTGGCATGGGTACGCTACGGTCAAGGCAACCTCATCGAAGCATTTTTCAATGCCTATCGAGCGGTAGAAGGATTGATGGCGGATTGGGCAATTGTCACTTATCCCCAAGATATCGATCGCGATCGCCAAACCCTAGTTGCAAAGCCATCGTTGCAACAAAAGTTCTCAGATTTTCCCACGACCGGACAAAATGGAAAGCCCACACAACTGTACGGGAAAACCTTGGACACTCTGTTTACCAAAGCCTGTCCCGATCGCGCCCAAAACGTTCACTTGCAGGTATTTCGAGAAACAGCCCGCGATCGCCGCAATACTTTTTTCCATCGCTTGCAAGGAATTTCCGAGCAAGACTTGTTTGGCGCATGGGAAGCAACCTCCTGTGAATCGTGGATCGAGCGAGTATTGGGTTGTTTGAACGCCATTTCTGGGCGCAACGAAACCGACATTGCCCGCACTTCTGCCATGGCAGCAATTTATGAAGTGCTTTGTCAAGCCGTAACCGACTACCACCCCTAGATGGCCATGTTTATTTCCCACCGCACCGCCCAATTCCGAAACCTTGCCCTGGCTACTACAAACGGCGCCATCACCCTGGTAATTCTATTGATTGCGCCCTTGGGTTTGGCCGCCGTCATCATCAACACCGCCTTGGTCGCCGTTGTTACCTACGGCACCGGCACGATCGCCGATCGCCTAATCCAATACCTGCAAAGCGGGAGCGAGTCCTCCAATGCTTTGCGTTTCCAGGGGCGGGCCCAGCTCGAAGAACGCGATCGCTAAGGCATGAAAACGCTGTACGTGTCCCAGCAGGGCTGTACCGTCTCGTTGCAGCAAGAGCAACTCTTGGTCAAAAGAGGGGCCCACCTATTGGGTCAAGTCGCCCTGCCCACCCTCGAACAAGTGTTCATTTTTGGGCAATCGCAAATCACCACCCAAGCCATCCGCGCCTGTCTCGATCGCCAAATTCCGATCGCCTACCTTTCCCGTCTCGGTTATTGCTACGGTCGAACCCTGGCCATCGAACGCGGCTACCGTCAACTCGCCCGCTACCAACAGGAAATCGTTTTGGGCGATCGCCTCCGGGTGGCCCAAAGCATCCTCCGGGGCAAAATCCAAAACAGCCGCGTACTGTTGCACCGTCAACAACGCCGCCGGGAAATCCCGCTGACCGAAACCCTCGCCACCCTCGCCCAGTACATCCTCCGACTGCGCAAAATCCACGATTTGGAACAGCTCCGTGGTCTCGAAGGAGCCGCTGCCGCCACCTACTTCAGCGCCTTTGGTACCTGCATCAGCCATCCCGACTTTGAATTTACCGGGCGATCGCGCCGGCCCCCCGGCAATCCCGTCAACGCCCTCCTCAGCTTTGGCTATCAAGTGCTTTGGAACCACATGTTCGCCCTGATCGAACTGCAAGACCTCGATCCCTACCAAGGCTGCCTCCACGAAGGCAACTACCGCCATCCCGCCCTCGCCTCCGACCTCATCGAAGAATTTCGCGCCCCCCATCGTCGATTCCCTGGTCCTCGCCGCCATCCATAACCATCAACTCGATCGCGATACCGACTTTGAACACCGCGACGGCGGTTGCTTTCTGAGCGATCGCGGGCGCAAAACCTACCTCCGTCTGTTTTTGCAACGGATGGAAACCACCGTCGAAGGGGAGCCGTACTGGGACATTCTCAATCAACAGGTCAAACGGTACAAACAATTCATTTACAATCCCGCCCAGGGCTACGCGCCCTACATCCAGCGGTGATCCCTTCGTGTTGTACATCGTCGCCTACGACATTCCCTGCTCCAAACGCCGGAAAAAAGTCGCCGACCTCCTCGCCGGCTACGGCCAACGGGTACAGTTCAGCGTGTTTGAATGCGTCCTGTTGCCCGCCAAATACGAAGAACTCAAAAAACGGCTGCGCAAACGCATCCAAATCGCCGAAGACAGCATCCGCATCTATCCCCTCTCGACCCACACCCTGCCCCAAGTGGAAGTCTGGGGCGGGCCACCCCTCACCGAACCGGAAAAATCAAAGGTATTTTGAAAATTTATAGTCGTTTTGCGTAACGATGAGACAAAAAAACGGGGGTCGCAGGGGCGAAGCCCCCGCACGTAGGTTTTGTTGGACTTTTGTTCGGCAGGTAAAACGTCTCAACGTCTGACA
>JAAUUH010000099.1 GCA_012031145.1 Oscillatoriales cyanobacterium SM2_2_1
GCCAGATTAATTAATTCTTGCAGGACTTCGACAGTGCTGATGGCGTTGGTGTGGTATCGAGCGACCGCTTGCTCTAGTCGTTCGGAGATTTTTTTTCTTCCGTTACGTTGGTGCGGCTACGGGAATGAATCTCATCATTCAGCAAGCGTTTTAGCGCTTCTAGGGCGAGATTTTTCTTCTCCATTTGCTGAATTTCTAGCAAGAAGTCATCAGAGAGGATGGAGATGTCGGGGGAGGATAATCCTGCGGCACTGAGAATATCGACGATTTCAGTGGTGACAACTGCCCGATCGATAATTTGTTGGACGGCAAATTCCCGTTCTGCCGTGGACTTGCCAGGGGTGGCAGAGGATTTGACCAGGGCAGCGCGGATGGTTTGGAAGAAGCCGACCTCATCACGAATTTGGCGGGCTTCATCGCTGGCGGCGGACAGGGCAAAGGCTTTAGAGAGTGCCAGTACTGCATCTTGATAGCGGCGGTGGGCTTGCTTTTTAGCATTGTCGTCGGTTTCTTGCTGGGCGGCTTGGTGTTGTTGTTCGAGAATCCATTCGATCGCCTCAGCCATCACGACTAGCCGTTCTTGAGGTGTTCCAGCCAACCCACGCTGGTACTCGAAACCGTGAAACATAGCTCGAACGACATCATATTTTTCTAGCATCAGGCGATCGCCTGGTCTTCGTCGATGCCTGCCTGTTGTTGGTCTTGGGCGGAGTAGTCCCGTAGGGCTTCTTTCAACCGCTGGGCAACGCCGATATAGTCTACGACTAAGCCAGCGGGTTTATCGCGAAAGACGCGGTTGACGCGGGCGATCGCCTGCATTAAGCCGTGTCCTTTCATGGGTTTATCAATATACATCGTGTGCATGGATGGCGCATCAAACCCGGTGAGCCACATATCCCGCACGATCA
Organism: Oscillatoriales cyanobacterium SM2_2_1; assembly: GCA_012031145.1. Taxonomy (GTDB): domain Bacteria; phylum Cyanobacteriota; class Cyanobacteriia; order Pseudanabaenales; family Pseudanabaenaceae; genus UBA999. Next base: position 909 of record JAAUUH010000099.1, read on the forward strand.
CCAGTTGCAGGGGGTCGTTGGGATCTTTAACCCGCTTAGCCAGCAGATCGCGGCGGGCTCTGGTGCCAATGTGCGGTTGCCAGTCTTGGGGATCGGCGGCGGAACCCGTCATGATAATTTTGATCGTACCTTCGTTATCGTCGGGGGAATGCCAGTCGGGGCGGAGGGCGACAATCTGGTCGTAAAGCTTGACGCAGATCGCCCGACTCATACAGACGATCATGGCTTTACCGCTCAGTGCCGAGATGCGGTTTTCAAAGTGACTGACTAAATCGGCAGCGACGAGCTTTAACCGCTACTCTGCCCCGACTAGGGCTTGCACTGTTGCCCATTTTTGATTCATTCTGGCCCGTTCGGATTCTTCCTCGTCTTCAAAGAGTTCTTCAATCTCGGCATCAATCTGGGGCTTTTGCGCTTCGGGCAGGTCGATGCGGGCGAGGCGGCTTTCATAGTAGATGGGGACGGTTGCGCCATCTTCCACAGCGCGGCTGATGTCGTAGATGTCGATGTAGTGGCCGAAAACGGCGGGGGTATTAACATCGGTGGCTTCGATTGGAGTGCCCGTAAAGCCAATAAAGGAGGCGTTGGGGAGGGCATCCCGTAGATATTTGGCGAAGCCGTAGGCAATGTCTCCCGTTTTTTGATTGACCTTGGCTTTAAATCCATATTGGCTGCGGTGGGCTTCATCGGCAATGATGATGATGTTGCAGCGATCGCTCAGAACGGGATAGGTGGTTTTGCCTTTGGCGGGGGAAAATTTTTGGATGGTGGTGAAGACAACCCCGCCAGAGGCACGGTTGAGGATGGTTTGCAGGTCTTCGCGGCTGTCGGCTTGTTGGGGGGTTTGGCGAATCAGATCGCGGCACATCGCAAAGGTGCCAAAGAGTTGATCGTCGAGGTCATTGCGATCGGTGATAACCACGATCGTCGGGTTTTCTAGTTCCGGACGGCGGACAAGCTGCCCAGCATAAAAAGCCATCAATAGGCTTTTGCCGGAGCCTTGGGTATGCCAGATGACTCCCACTTTGCGATTGCCTTCGGCACGGCCAAGCCGAGCGCTCGTTTGGCGAGTGGCGATGATGGTGCTGGCAACGGCTTTTTGGACGGCGTGGAATTGGTGGTATCCGGCGATGATTTTACGCAGGCCAGAACCAGTGTCGCCAAAGACGGTGAAGTTTTGGATCAGGTCGAGCAATCGCGATTTGGCAAACACGCCTTCGATCAGTACTTGCATTTCGGGTGCGCTTTTGGTCAGCGCCTCTCCATCAATAGTGCGCCAGGGCATGAACCGTTCCAGGTCGGCGGTGAGGGAGCCGATGCGGGCGGTGAGTCCATCGGTGATGACGAGGAGGGCATTGGTGCGGAATAGGGAGGCGGTTTGGGTTTTGTAGGTTTGCAGTTGGTTGTAGGCGGCAGCAAGGGTGGCGGTGGCGGAGCCGGGATTTTTAATTTCGATGACGGCGATCGGTAGCCCGTTGATAAAAACCACGACATCGGGGCGGCGGTTGTGGCTGTTTTCGATGACCGTAAATTGGTTCAGCACAAGCCAATCGTTAGCGTTGGGATTGGCAAAGTCGATCGCGTAGACTTTATCGCCGCGAATGGTGCCATCTTCGGCGTAAAACTCGACATCGATTCCTTCGACGAGGGCACGGTGGAGGCGGCAGTTTTCTTCGATTAGGTTGGGTTTTTCGGTGGCGATGATTTTTTTGAAGGCATCGTCGCGGGCTTCGGCGGGAATGGTGGGGTTGAGGCGATCGAGGGCATCCCGGAGCCGTTGGGGGAGGATAGCATCGCTGTAGGATTCCCGTTCGGGCTGGGAACCGTCAGGATTGGTGACGACATCGCGACGATAGCTATAGCCAAGGTCTTGCAGTTGCTCTAGGAGCATTTGTTCAATGTCGGCTTCGGATAGATAACTCATGTCACCAGTTGCTGGATCAGTTCTTCTGGCTCAGACGCATAGCAAATCTCGGAAAATTCTGCGAGTTGGCTAATGTGGCTACTACTCCATACATCCAAACTATCGTCAAACAGGGAAATAAAGCGTAGAGGTTCCGTGGTCAGTTGATATTGATTCAAATCAACCCAGGCCGCTACCGCATTGTTAACCTTGGTATTTGCTGCGCCCCGATTGCCGGTACTCAAAACTTCAATTAACGAACTGCGGCGGGGATGCCGGGTGCGAAAATCGATCTGCCAGGAACGGGACGATCGCCCGACTAATTTGATGTCGCGCTCGTAGCGGATTTGATGGTCATCCAGGAGTTCGGCAATTTCATCATTCAAGGTTCCCGCCAGTCGGGTTCTGTTTAGTAACCACAGATTAGAAACTGCGATCGTTCCTTCACCAAGTCTGGTAATTGCTGAGGATAAGTTATTATTTACGCGCACTTGGAGCATTCCATCAAATAGTTCGATGCTTTGGGTGATAAGTATATCTTGCAGAAAGATTTCTTGTTTTTTGGATAAATACTTGCTGTCAGTCTGCATATCCAGCCAACGCAAAGTCTCGCCTAAGTCGGTAATGGTTTGGGTTCTTTCATTCAAAAAAAAGTCGATGACTTCACCATCGGGGTAAAGGTAAGGAGTGCGAATCCGCACATAGCCGTTCACCTCGGAGCAGGTGTAGAGTTGCCCGATGATATCCGCGATGATTTGGCAGGGTGCAGTGGTCATAGGAATAACCCGAGCTGCTGGGCAGGAGGGGATGCCATAGTACCATTATGGATGACTTTAGCCTCTTGGCAGAACTCCTCCCAGACTTTCTCTGGCTGGGTGGCGAACGCAACGGTTAGAGTTTAGATACATCGTGTACTTGCAGATTATGTGCCAAACGAATCAACCCATCAATCGATAGGTCTTCATCAATGGTGAACCAGTGGATACCATAACCAGATGGGGAAATTTGATAGAGTTGGCGTTCTGCTTCGGTGGCTTGGGCTAGACGTTTTGACGCTTCACTGATGGAGATATGGTATATCGATCCATCAACCGTTAAGATCATAGTCTCCTGGTCAAAGGTGAGGCTTTGCACCGTGTGATGTAGGGTCATAGTTTCTCTCCAAAGTAGGTATTCCAGGCTTCGACAATTTCATCGAAGTTTTGCAGGAGGATTTTACACACTTCCCTAGTATCTCGTTTGGTCATGTTGTAGGCATAGGCTTCTCGAATGTCGTAGAGTTCCAGATCGAGCCAATATTTACATTCAGCGTCTCCCTTTTGGGCGTGGATATGGGGTGGCTCTGTTCCTTCGTTGAAATAGAAATGAAATCGCTAGCCCCGCAAATAGAGAACGGTGAGAACTTCGTCACCTCCTCCACCATTTCCTCGGCATCTTTGACCCAAATTTCGCCAGACATGAACTTGGGTAAAAGGCGATTTGCTCCGCAACGCAAGCTAACGCGCAGTTCAGGAAACCTTGATAACCACTCCTGCTCTAATGCCTTTAGAGAATCAGCCATCAATCGCAGATCGTTGTTGAAGTGAGCGGCGCGAGCCTCTCGGATATGGTGTAGCCGATCAATAATTGGATCATTCCAGATTGGCTTGGGGCTTTGAGTGGTCATAGGTTGTGATTTTGGCGATCAGGCTATCTAATGTCTCCCCCGCAAACAGTGCATCTCTGATTTTCTGATAATCACCTCTGCCTAAGTTGCAAGTTGCAATAAATCTAGCGACTTTCCAAGGTTCCATCTCCTTTATGAGAATTTGTAAGGCTTCATCTACTATTTGATAGTCGTTGGGAACTTCAATTTGCATTTTCTAACTCCAAAATAAATTCTATTGGATTGATTGCAGGTATGGATAATGCCCTACAACGGTTAATTAGCCTTTGGTCACATGTTAGCACATAGTCGCAATTTGAGGCTTCAGCACAGGCAATATGCAAGGCATCATATAATTTAATACCGTGCTCTTGTAAGGTTCTAGCACGATCACTAATTGAGACATTGGTTAGTTGTTTGTGAGTAGCGTAATTGAAGTAAGCAAAAACTAAAACTCTTTGTTCTGGATGGGGATTTCGTTTAATTTCATATTCCAAAATATCAGAAACAATTAATTCTATTTTCTTTCGTTCTATTGCCTGTAATATCAACACAACTGCTTGGGTCTCTAAATATACTTTGGGCTGTGATTGATCGTCAAATGGACGGTTAAAAACACTGGTGTCTAGATAAACCAGCACTACGTCACCTCCTCCACCATTTCCTCGGCATCTTTGACCCGAATTTCGCCGGACATGAGCTTGGGTAAGAGGCGATCGCGCAGTTCAGCCAGCGTGCGAGATTCCATTTCATTGTTAGCTATTTTTCGATAAATAGGAGCTATCTTGTCATTGAAAGTATCTAAAACTGACAAGCTGCTAACAATAATTTCAATCGGTCTAAAATTTCGTTTGCTAATCTCCTGAAAAGTCGAACCATTAGCATTTTGAACAATGGAATCCATGTTTTCTTTTGCCCACATTAAGACAAAAATATTTGACAGTCGCCCTTCACAAATCATGGCAATAAAGCCCTGGTTGACAGCTATTGGAATCTCTGAAATGGCAAGATAGCCAACTGGCGCTCTGGAGGATAGTAAAACAGTCCCGGCTGGTAATAGCCCAGAACTAATTTTGCAAGTCCTTTTTGACTAATTGTTCTCGCTGTTTCTAACAACACTGGAGTATTGAGATTGGATAAATCTTTAGGAGTTGCCCAAGCAATATGACCATCCCAAAAATCAGGTTCTTTTGTGCTTGGTGTAGAACCTCCAACTACTTTAACTTCTTCTCCAATAGTAGAAACTTCCCACCCCATCGGCAAGCCCGTCTCAAGATCGATCGCCTCTGGAAACAGCGCCCACAACTGCTCCGGCAGATAGGCAGCGCGTCCCTCCTGCTTGGCGCGGGTGGGGCCAAAGTCCACAAACCAATCCTTGAAGATCGCCCTGGCCATTGCTTCCAGGGTTTCGTTCATCCGCCGATTCAGTTCGATTTTGTCGTCGAGGGATGAGAGGATGCGGGCGATCGCTTTTTGTTCGGGGAGTGGTGGTATAGGAACATATAATTCTGCAAGATCTCCACCCGTAATACCCGCAACAGCTACTTGACGACGTATTGTATCTAGCTTATGTAGACCTTGTGGAGAATTAAAGTAGTAGTAATAAAACAATGAACTACAAAATTCTTTATCTGGCCTTGCACGAATAATAGATGATTCAAAAGTTGTTAACTCATCAATGCTGAGAACAATACTGCACTTTCCTGCACCTTCAGCAACCAAGGAGCGTCGAGCAAACAGGAGATCATTTTCTTTTACAGCAAACCGTTCTGTTTCGGTTCCCACGAGATCTACTCGCTTCATTGGAACTGAGAACATACGCGGAAATGCGAATAACTCATCCATATTGATGATTTTCGCTCCTCGTCCGTGAAATTCCTTCTTCTTATAGATTCCATTTCTTAAAGGTTCTGAAAGTAAGTCTGCAAATCTCGATTCTTTCCACTCACTCATCGATCGTCCCCTCCGCCAACTTCTCCTGCCAACTCAAGAGCCTGTGCCTTCAGAGCTTCACTCACATAAAATCCAACCGATTCTAAAGAATTGATCGTTCCCTTAACTGAATCAATTATTCCTCTCTTCTTCGCTGTAATTAAAACTCCCACTGTTCCTGTGATTTGCAGTCCCAAGCGTTGAGCCACCTTCCGAGCTTGCAGATCATCCACAATTAATCGACACTGATACTCATAGGCAAGGGCGATCGCTTCTGCCTCGCCATCATCAACCGAAAGCTTAAGTGCTGTAATCATTCCTTGATCTTTGGGAAGCACAACTTTAAGCCAAGACAAACTGCTACCGAACTCTTGAGAAACTGCGGGGGAAATCCACACTTCACCAAACAAGCTAGAGAGAATATCTAAGCGATCGATCCGCTCCAAAGCGATTAAACATCCACTATCAGTAATAATCAGATTTTGACTCATGACAATAAATCAATCTCTGCGGCTAAATCATCAGGAGAATAGGCGAAGATAGGCACATGATGATGCCCCAAAATCTCCATAAATGCCCGCTTGGAGTAACCCGCTACTCTTGCCGCCTGCCCCATCGAAAGCTTTCCAACTTCATACAGCTTGATTGCAAGTAGTAGTTTAATTTCATCAGGCGAAAATTCAACGGGTAACTCAATTTTTAGTTCTTGCGTCAACATGATTTAATCCTCTCTTGTCAAAAATTAGGACTACAAGGCGATTGTAAACCTCCCTTCGTTCCTGCTGTGATTTCAGGTAAGACCACCAAACTGGACTAACGGCATCCTGCCCTTCTAATAGCTGTTCTGCATAGCGGATTAACTCCAGATTCTCTTCTGAGGGTTAGGGTCTTCATTTGCTCGAAAATGCTCTGTAATAGTGAACTCATCGTTCCATACCTCTTTTGTTCTGAATAAAATTCAAGCTCTTTCTAGCTCTTTGATAGGGAGATCGTCTCCTTTAGCACACGCTCTTTAATTCGTGGCTTGAGTCCCCGCTCAGTAACAACATCGACCCTAAAACCCAGCAATGCTTCCAAATCCAGCAACAAACCCGCAGGAAACCAAGGCGATATTTTATCGAGATCGTAATCAATCAAAAAATCAATATCGCTCTCCTCGTCAGCTTCTCCTCTAGCAACAGAGCCAAAAACTCTAATATTCTTTGCTCCGTGTTTTTGAGCAATAGCGAGAATGTCTTCACGTTTTTGTCGTAGTAAATTAAGATTGGGTTTTTCTTTTAGGTCACTCATCGATCTCTACCTCCGCCAACTTCGCCTGAATCAGCACTTTTTTGCTTACGGGTAGCTTTCCGCTTTGTCTTCGCCTCAATTTCTTTAATCCGTTCGATTGCCTCTGGCAGTGGGCTTTGCCCAATCGCTTCGCCAAACTCCCGATCCACAGGTTGGGGCTTTGCCAATTGCGCCGTGTGGAACTTTTCATATTCCCCTTCCGCCTTCAACTTCGCCACCTCCGCCGAAATCTTGCCTGCATGGGTCAAAATATCCCGATCCGACAGCTTCAAGAAATCATCCAGCTTGGCGATCCAATCGCCCATGTGCATCGGTCGCTTATTGAGTGCCTGAAGCTCTGCAAACTCAAGATATGCTGTCACAATTCGATTCAGAACCTCCAATTCTTCCCCATTCAAATAATTTTTGGCAATACTCACATCCTTCTTGCGAATTGCCCCGTGGGGCGAATTTCCCCAAGAGGTTAAGCCCATATTGGGTTGGCTAGCATCCGCCCGCTCTGCAATGATTTCTGCCGCTGTGTGACCATGCGCCGCCCAGTGCATCTTATTTTGCACCGTCTTAAAAAATAGCAGCGATGCCTCCGCCTTGCCATCGTAATCAATGCTCGTGGCGTAGATGTCCAGCACCTTCTGGTAAAACAACCGTTCCGACGATCGAATATCCCGAATCCGCGCCAGCAGTTCCTCAAAATAGTTATCCCCCAGCGTCCGCCCTGCCTTCAGGCGCTCATCATCCATCGTGAACCCCTTTACCAGCAGTTCACCTAAACGGGCGATCGCCCATTGCCTAAATGCTGTCCCCCGCGCCGACCTCACCCGCATCCCCACCGCCAAAATCGCCTCCAGGCTGTAGTGATCGAGATTTCGTGTAACTTGACGACTGCCTTCGGCTTGAACTATTCGGAATTTCCTAATAGTTGCCTCAGCGGATAGTTCTCCTTCGCTGTAAATGTTTGTCAGATGCTCATTAACGGTTGGAACAGAGACTTGGTACAGATCAGCCATCAGGCGTTGAGTCAGCCATACCATCTGCCCATCCAGCCGCACCTGCAAATTCAGCCCGCCATCCTCATAAATTAGAATTTGCCCTGCTGGTGGCTGTGCTGTCAAATTTTCATCTGCATTAGAAGTCATAGCCCAACCCTCCCAAATTCTCTCGAATTGCCACCTCTAACTTAGCCGATTCCTCAAACTGTTCCCCCAACTTCGCCGACAACTCCGCCATCTGCTCCTCAAAGGGCACATCGTCTTCCTCAGCCGCCGCGGCCCCCACATACCGCCCCGAAGTCAGCACATAGCCATGCCCCCGGATGGACTCTAAATCGGCAGACTTACAAAACCCTGGCACATCCTCATAGCCGCTCCCTTCTCGCCAGCGGTGGTAGGCATCGGCAATCTGCGCCACATCCCCATCGCTAAGCTCCCGCCGCGTCCGATCCACCATGTAGCCCAACTTGCGGGCATCAATAAACAGAATTTCACCCCGCCTATCCCTCAGCTTCTTATCCCGTGCAATGCCGTTGGACTTATCCTTAGCCAAAAACCACAAACAAGCGGGAATCTGCGTCGAATAAAACAACTGACCGGGCAAGGCAATCATGCAGTCGATCGCATCCCCTTCAATCATCGCCCTGCGGATCTCCCCCTCGCCGCTCTGCTGCGACGACATCGACCCATTCGCCAACACCACCCGGCCGTCCCCGTTGGCGCGAGATGGTGCCAAATGTGCTGCAACCAGGCATAGTTCGCATTACCCGTCGGCGGAATGCCAAACCGCCAGCGGGCATCCTCCCGCAGCCTGTCCCCGCCCCAATCGGAAATATTAAAGGGCGGATTTGCCAGAATAAAATCCGCCCGTAAATCCGGCAACTCGTTCTTGTGAAACGACCCCTCTGAATTCCAGCGAATATCCGAATCAATCCCCCGCACCGCTAGGTTCATCTTGCACAAGCGCCAGGTGGTGTAGTTGCTCTCCTGCCCATAGATAGCAAGATCGCCAATTCGCCCCTCGTGGGTGGCAATAAATTGCTCAGACTGCACAAACATCCCCCCCGAACCGCAACAGGGGGCATACACCCGCCCCTGGTAGGGTTGCAGCATTTCCACTAGCACCCGCACCACCGATCGTGGCGTGTAAAACTCACCCCCCCCGCTTGCCCTCCGACCCGGCAAACTGACCCAAAAAATACTCATACACCCGCCCCAACACATCC
>JAAUUH010000100.1 GCA_012031145.1 Oscillatoriales cyanobacterium SM2_2_1
GAGACATCGGGATTATTTTTGGTCTATGACAAAAGTGCCAGCGCTGGCTGAGTGTGGCGATCGCCCCCGATGGGAGCGGGCAGCCAAATCCTTCTCCACTTCAGCCGTTTAGAGCATACTCCCCTTCTTCCAGTTGTGGTCAGTCCCCCTGAAAAAGCCACGGTCAGGACCACGGAAGCGCCATCTCCAGAGCCAGAAGCGTCCACCGATCCACTCCAGCGTTATGTTCAGGATCTGTCCCGCCTTGGCATTCGCAGCCAAGAAGACCTTAACCAGCCTACCCGGCGACGGGAGTATGTGCGGTGGCTGATCCAAGCTAATAACCGTCTGTTTGCCGATTTACCCAGCCGCCAAGTGCGCCCCGCCCGCCCCCAGCAAGCACCCAGATTCAAGGATGTACCCGCCAATGACCCCGATTTCACCTTCATTCAGGGTGCGGCGGATGCTGGCTTGTTACCGACCAGTGGTCAACAATTTTTTCCCGATCGCCCCCTAACCCGGGAGCAGTTGGTGCAATGGAAAATTCTGCTCGATTTACGCCGTCCCCTGCCACCCATCTCTGCCGCCGAACTGAGGAAGATCACTGGCTTCGTTGACAGCAGTCGTATTGCCGCCGCCGCTCGCAGTGCCATTGCCGCCGATATGCAACTGGGCGACCTGTCCAACTTACGCCGGTCCTTTGGCTTTCGGGTGCAACTCCAACCTCAACAGGCTGTTACCCGCCTTGAGTCCCTTGCTTCCCTATGGTCCTTTGGCACTGCTATTGATGGACGGTCTGCGGCCCAGGTGCGGGCACCGGAATAGCTTGGACGATCGCACCAAGCTCTTCAGCAAAATTCACCAGCGCCCGATTGGTTTTCCCCCCCACATAGAGCACCCCATCAACTGAAAGCGCCCACACTTGGGAATGGCTGACATAGCTCATTACCACGCCCACCATCAGCAACCCAAAGCCAAGATAGACCAGTGGTACGCCAGGATCGGACTTAATCTGCAACCCTGTCGCGCCCACCACTTCCCCCAAGGTCAGCGTGATCCCATTAATCATGATCGGCTCCCCAAGGCGGGTCGTCTGCAGCAACTGCCCCCCTTCATCAAAAATCAAAAAGGTACCCTGCATGTCCGGGGTGATCAGGGAAACCCCAGCACTGAGGTCGGTTTTAGTCGGAATCCAAGTTCCCCACACTTGGGAACCAGACTGGGGCGATCGCAATTTTGTCAGGGGCAATTGCAGCACCGGACTCTGGTTAAGGGTGAATTTCACCGCCGCCAGATCCCAATTGGCTTGATAGAGGGTGACACCGCCAAAGCGTAGCGGCTGGTTAACGTGAATTGTCTCCCGTTTTAGCTCCGCACCCTGGCGATCCACCACCGACAGATCGGAATAGAACTGTTCCACGGATCCGCTGGGGCTGTAGTCGATCCAAAACCGATTGACCCGCACCTGCCAGTCCTGGGGCACGCGGGCCCAGGGTCCCCGTTCCAGCACTTGCTGAAACCGGAACGTGTCCCCGGCAGGAATCAGCCCCTGGGTCATGAATCCCGCCGCCGCGCCCCACACGCCGCCGGCCAAGATCAGCAACAGGCTGGCATGCACCAAGATGGGCCCCACCCGACCCACTAAACCGCGACGGGCGTAGAGTTGGGTTCCCTGGCAAAATACTTGAAACCGCCGCCGCCGAAGCGTTGCCGCCAAGGACTCTAGGGAAGCCTGCCCGGAACCCTGGGTCATCGCCCAATGGAGGGGCAGCTTGGCAATGCTCTCGGGCTTCTGGTAGTAAAACCAACGACGCGCCACCCGCAGCATCGGCATTTGCCGCGTGCCTGTGCAGGCCAGCAGGCTTGCGGCCAACAAAATCAAGAGCGCCAAATACCACCAACTGCTATAAACCCGGTCTAACCCCGTTGCCACAATCACCTGGGCCGTCAAAAAACCAAACAGCGCTGGGTGCTCCGGATAGTTCTGTCGGTAGTAATCTAGGCTTTGCCCCTGCTCAATGACCGTACCCGCAATGCTAAAAACAGCAATCAAAAGCAACAGGGCGATCGCCAACTGCAAATTAGCCAGCAGCGGTAAAAATTCATGACGCCAAAAGCGCCGCAGTGATTTCAGCGGTGATGGCCATGGAGGAATGTTTTCAGATGCTTTGGTCATCTTCCTATGATGCCAAATTTTTGCCCGTTCCACCGACCGAGGGAGAAGCATCCACTGACCCCAGCAAGCCCCAGCGGTCGTAGCCGAGACAACATCACTAGACTTTTTGGGATATGAGGGGATGCTTCTGGCACCTAGGGCAACCTAGAACGAGAACGTCGTCCGGAGGGTGCCGACCACCAGTCCTGGGTTTTCGGTTTGGTTGGGATTAAGAATCACAATCACGCCCGGGGTGATGGAGATGTTGTTATTCAGCCGGTAGCGATAAAAGGCCTCCAAATGCCAAGTTTCTGTGTTGCCAAGGGTCGGCAGGGCGTTGCCATCATAGTCCCGCAAACCACGCAGCGACGGCTCGGTGCCCACCACCAACCCCAGCAGATTTCCTTCCTTAAATAGATTGGGGAAGGCTAGGGTCATGGCGTAGTTCCACGTTTCCGCATCACCAAGATTGAAGATGCGTGTCGCTGTGTACCCAGCCCAGCCACCCAAAATAATATTGGGGCTAAACTGGAACGAAACTTGGGCTCCGTAGGAATTACTAGAAACGGGACCGGGGGTGAGGTTGGGGGCAGAGCCTGCAATCAAATTGGATTGGAAGGTGCCCGTAGCCTGTCCGGGACTGCCAAACCGAAAGCCCGATTGCCCCGCAGTGGTGTCGTTATAGCCAAGGACATAGGTTAGCCCCAGTTTGATTTGGGGAGTCGGATTGACCACCACCTGACCGAGGGCAGAATAGTTACCGCCGAATAATCCAGTGCCAATGCTGGGATTGCTGGCAGTATTGGCTAGATAGCCCAAGTCAAGCCGAAGTCCATCCCCAAAGCGATAGGTGAACCCCAAACCCGCACCGCCGCCATTGACATTGTAAATAGGATTCCGTTCCCCAAAACGGGAGATGGCTCCGTTGCCGCCTCCGCCATTGTCGAGGGCAGGATTAACTGTGTCGGCGTAGTAAAAGTGGTTACCACCGTTGGCAAAAATGGTCACCCGTCCTTGACTGCCTAGGGGGAAGCTGTAGTCGAGTACCTCGAGATTTACGGAATTATTATTAGTAGCAAGGGTGGAGTCGTCGAAGTTAAGGCGACCGTTGTTGCTGGCTAGAGCATTGGCTCCGCCAACGGTGCCGGAACTGAGCAGGGGTTGGGCGTTCCCCATCTGCAGGCGGGTACGCAGGCGATCGCTACCCGTGAAGCTGGTGAGAAAGTCTAGGCGTACGCGATTTTGGAATACCACATTGCGACCGAGTCCGACGGGAGCCCCGGCAAAGCCCGTGGCCGCAAAATCCTTCCGCTGATCATCCACAACCCGCGCCACCCCGGAAACGGCAAAGATGGCTTCGCCAGTGAGCTTGGTGGTGGTGGAGAACTGCTGGGCTTCGAGGCGAGTGGTGCGGGTCTCAAGGGCATCAACGCGCCCACGCAGGGTAGCCAGTTCGGCCGCAAATTGCTCTTGCAGTTTTTGCAGAGCAGCAAAGTCCTCAACACTAATTTTGTCGGCGAGACCGGCAGCGATGATTTCGTTGATTTTGTCGAGACAGGCATTAAGTCCGGCGGCAAATTCAAAGCGGGTCATGGCCCGCTGCCCGCGAAAAGTGCGGTTTGGATAGCCGGCAATGCAGCCATAGCGTTCTACAAGGGACTGGAGCGCGGTAAAGGCCCAATCGGTAGAGCGAACGTCAGAGAGTTGGGAGACAGATGTGGCTTGGGACTCTAGGGTGGCACTGGGATTGGCGATCGCCGGAGTGATCAGCGCCAACGAAACTAGGGCAGTCGGCCCACTAACGGAAAGCAAACGCAGGAAACAAGCATTCATAGGGGCTACCTCACACGAATAGAATTAGCGCTACTCGTTCTAAGCAGACCTCAACACAAATTTTTAGCTTTAAGAAAGGATTAGCTTAGGAGCACCGGAATTCTTGGATTCAAAAGATAGCTCTTGCATCCTAGAAAAATTCCGGTATACTCCCGTTGCAAGCAAGCCTACTCAACACAACCTACCACTTACTCCAACTCCCCGAAGGAATTTCGCCGTTCGCTTTGGGAAGCTCTCTTGGTTTAGGCTTGCTTTTTTTCTGCTTAGCAACGTTAAAAAATGACACGTTAAATTATAGAGCATTTTATAGGGCACTGCCTGATTTTATAGGGTATTGTCTGGTTTTTTCCTGCCATGCCGTTAACAGAGTCCATTACTTGAACTTGTTTAGTCGTCCTTTAATCGCGCCAGTTATCTGAGCAGATGATCCGCCTAGGCGGTCAGCCATTGACAGAGCACTTCTTCGAGGGGTTGGTGGTTTTTTTGCAGGTTTTGGCGAACCCACTGGGCGATCGCATCGATGGGCGTGAACACTTCGCCGGCTTGCCAGGAAACCTCTAGTCCTAGGGCGGTGAGGTGATCGCCGGGAAGGACTTTGACGGCCATGGTTTTGGGGAAACGGGTCTTGAGTTGCTCGGCTAAATCAAGGATTTCATCGATACCATCGTCTTCAAAGCGGATCAATAAGTTGCGGGCGATGGTGTAGCGATCGGCGACCAATTGGCAGGTTTCGGCGGGGCTAGGGGTGAACTCTAGGGTTTGCAGCTCAGGCAGGGTGCCGGAAAGCTCCCGAAAGAAGGGAATGGAGCGGTCAGCACTGTAGTTATTGTAGGCAAGAAAGATATTGCCGGCACGGGTGGGCTGGGCATAACTACAGATGAGCAGATGGATTTTGCAGCCCATGCTGTGCCCCATGCCATAGGTGGGGAAGTAGTCAAGGAAGAGCTTACTGCGAACTTTGCGGAACCCACGGTAGGCAGCGCGGGCAATGTCTGTGTGGTCGAAGGTGTTGACAAAGGGTGTTGCGACAATGACGTAACCCTGACTGGCAAGATATTCGAGCAGGCGGCGGTAGGCGACTTGGGGGGCAGCAGCAAAAAAAGCGCCACCAAGGAAGTGAATCACAGCTTTAGGTTGGGGGGGAGTCAGCACCCAAGCGTCTTCGACTTGCTGCCAGGGGAGGGTCATGGGGTGATTTAGGGGAAATGACGTAAATTTTTGTGAATTACTGCGGCAATTATAGCCTCTAGCAGTCCGTCTAGGGTGTAGGGCTCGGCTTCAATGTCAGCGCGCCCAAAGAGTTGGCGACAGGTGATGGAGGTTTGGGGCCCAATGCTGGCCAGTTGAACGCGCTGGGGCTGCCAGTGCGGAAGCATTTGCCGGCAGTGGCGCACGGTTTTGGAACTGGTAAAAGTGAGGATGTCCACGGTTTCATTGGCGATCGCCTCAAGGAGGTCTTGGGGGTGGGTGGGTAGGGCGGATTGGGTGTCGTAGGCAGGGACGACGGTAACCCTTGCTCCGGCGCGTGGAGGGTATCGATCAGGGTGTCGCGACCACCGTAGGCCACGCGGGGAAAGAGAATATGCTGGCGGGAAAGGTTCAGCCCGTGGGCGATTAGGGCATCCGGGAGAGCATCGGCGATGTATTCCGGGGGGATGATGTCGGCGTTGAGTTGGTGATGGGCAAGGGCGGCAGCGGTTTTTTGACCGACAACGGCGATGGTGAGGTGGTTGAGGGCCGTGCGATCGCGGCTCTGCTCTTTGAGGGCGCGGCAAAAGTACGCCACACCGTTGGCGGAGGTGAGCAACAGTAGGGTGAAGTGATCGAGCTGGGCGATCGCCCGTTGGAGGGGCAGGGGATCGGAGGGGGGAACAACTTCAAGGGTCGGCAACTCGAGGGGGAAGGCTCCATAGTGGCGCAGACGATCACTAAAGGTACTGGCTTGCTCGGCGGCGCGGGTGACAACGATACGCAGGTTGTGGAGCGGAAGGTCGGAGGACACAGCTTCGAGGTTTGGCATGGCAAACCGTATTTTACCGTTCTGCTAGGGCACTGGGGACAGAAGTTTTAGCGCTAGATCCTGCTCTCCCTAATTCCCACCGTAGGGCGTAGATGATGGAACGGCAGGATGATTCGCTCCCCAAATTCCGTTGCCGTTAATAATTAATAGAGTGAGTGCCCTATGTAGTGGGGTGGGTTAAGGGCGATCGCGCTATGGGCGGACGCTTTTTGAGGTCGCGGGGGTTCAGTTCCTCACAACCCTCCGTAAACCCTCAAGGTAGAAGTGTTCTTCAATCAAGGTAGAAGTGTTCTTCAATCACTCGGACAGCACTTACCCGATGTCTTAATAAAAACATCTTAATAAAATGTTACATCGTTAAGGGCATTGGAAATTCAGGGACATGATTAGAATCATTTGTCCGCCCTCACTAGATTCCTTTCTATGGCTTCCAATCAATCTGGGGCAGCGCAACAAGATTTTGAGTCCCAAGCGCGTTACTACGATGAGCTGATTCCTAAATTGGTGCCGTTTTACCATCAGCAGACGCAAATTTTACTAGATTTAATTCCCTTTCCCATCTCCCGACCAATTAGGGTTTTAGAGTTGGGCATTGGTACGGGCACGCTGGCAGAGGCGGTGCTGCAGCGCTTCCCCCACTCTCGCATCCATGGCATCGACTATGCCGCGAACATGTTGGCATGGTGCCGCCATCGCTTGTCCCCCTACGGCGATCGCCTTACCCTTGAGCCCTTGGATTTTGCAGAATACCAGGCTACTCAGGGCGACGAGTATGATCTGGTGATATCGGGTTTAGCAATTCATCACTTGACGGATGATCAGAAAAAAAATCTATATCAGGAGTTACCCCGTAGCCTAGGTGCCGATGGCATCGTGCTTATTCGGGATTTGGTGAAGGCACCTACGGAGCGGCTGGAGACACTGTACGACTCCCTCTGGCGCACCTTTATTCGCAGTCATGGCGAAGATGATGAATTGTGGTGCCGCAAGCATCAGGAAAAAGACCATCCAGCACTGCTCGGGGAGCAGTTGCGGTGGTTGGAAAACGCAGGCTTGTGCTATGTAGACTGTCACTGGAAGTATTTGCAATTTGCCATTTTTGGGGGGCGGCGAGATGAATGCGGATCCTAGGGATTGATCCGGGGATCGCCACACTGGGTTTTGGGCTAATTGAGACCGGGCGACTGCATCCGCCCCAATTGCTAGAGGTGGGGGTCATCAAGACTGGTAGCCAGGATGCCATGGGCGATCGCCTAATTACGATTCATCAAGATTTGCATACCCTGATTCAGCAATGGCAGCCCCAGCAGGTGGGGTTAGAAAAGTTATTTTTTTATCGCATGGGTAATTTGATTCCCGTGGCCCAGGCGCGGGGGGTCATTCTGTTGGTGTTGGCTCAGTCGGGATTGGTGCCCATGGAGTTTTCGCCGCCCCAGATTAAGCAGTCCCTGACGGGTTATGGCAATGCCGACAAATCCGCCGTCCACGGAGCGGTGCAGCGGGAGTTAAACCTATCCCAAGCCATTAAACCCGATGATGCCAGTGATGCCCTAGCGATCGCCCTCACCTGCTGGCGGTTTCAGCCCTGAAGTTGTTGCCATAGAACCCGGTAGGTTTGCAGGGGTTGGTCTTTGCCCTTCACCAAGCTTGGGGGCAGGGGTTGGACAGGCAGTCCCATGGAGGCAACGCAGGCAAGGGTGGTATCTGAGATCACGATTTCACCGGCCTTAGCCAAGTTACAAATGCGGCTTGCTACATTCATGGTGTCGCCGATGTGGGTGAATTGAATGAGTTGCTCAGAGCCAATATTGCCCGCGGCCACCACGCCGGTATTCAAACCGATGTGGATTTGGATGTGTTGATTGCGTCCCTGTTGTTGCCACTGTTGATTGAGGCGGTTCATGGCCCACTGCATGGCGATCGCCGCTGACACCGCCTGGTTAGCATCATTTTCGCGGCGGTAGGGAGAACCCCACACTGCCAAAAGGGCATCGGCAATGTATTTTTCTAGTACACCGCCATAGCGAAAGACCGTCTCTTCCACCATCACTCGAAAGTATTCATTGAGCAATTCCAGCACTTGGCGGGGAGGCATTTGGGAGGCCAAGGTCGTAAAGCCGCTGATGTCCGAAAACAAGGCCGTCACTTCAGTTTCCATGATTTCGTTAAGGTTCCATTCCTCTTGGAGCCTCTGGGTAAGTTCTTGGGGAAAAAAGCGCTCCAACCGAGCTCGCCGTACTACTTCCGACTGCATTTTTCGGGTGAGGTTGGCATTTTCAATCGCGATCGCCGCTTGGTTAGCCAAACTGGTCAGAAACTCTAGATCTTCCTTTTCGTAGATGTGACTCATGGACAGGTTATCGACGTAAAGCACGCCAATGACGCGATCGCGAGGCTTGAGGGGCACACACATCGCGGCTTGAATTGACTGCTGCAAGATGGAATGGGACTGGGCAAAGCGCTGATCCACCGCTGCGTTATCGGTCAGAATGCCACAGCCATTGTGTTTGACATATTCCACAATCCGTTTGCTGTAAAACTCGTAATCCACTGCCACTGAGTCCCGCACCTTCACCGCCTTAGATTCCAGTTGTTGGGTGGTCTCATTGACCAGCAACAGAATCGCGCGATCAACCCGCATAACCTGGAATAGCAGATCAAGAATTTTTTCCGGCAGTAGGTGATAACTCTCCGGCGACGACAGTTCCTTACTAATTTCCAATAGAATCTTCAGCTTGTCGGCATTACGCTGGGCTGCGTCACGATTTTGCAGCATCAGCACCGAGCCGCCCGCTGCTGTATCCCGTCCCGGATGCACCACTTCACTAATCCGCACCCGTGACAACTCCGGGGCTACGGACATAATGATAGACACCTCGCTATTAACGAAGTTGAGTGAGCCGCCCGACGGACTAACTCTGGGTTTTGGTTGGGAACGGTAGACAAACACCACACTGCCGAACCGCACGCGATCGCCCTCTTTAATCTGGTGACTTTTTTGGGCTAGCAAGGGGACATCATTCAAAAATGTGCCATTGCTGCTACCGAGATCACAGACAGTGGTCTCCCCATTACGCATCCAGATTTCGGCATGATGGCGGGAGAGGCTGCGGGCTTCATCCTCCACCACGATGCTGTTATCTAACCCCCGCCCAATCGTATTCCGACCCTGTTTCAACTCACAAATGCGCTCATAGGGGCTGTTGGCATTCTGAACAATAGCGGGCATAGGCACAGCAGAAACAACACGAAGCAATTATACCCCTCCATTTTCCGGGGGGCTGCCCACCGTGGGGGAAGGCAGAATCTTGATCAGGGCCGCCTCCCAGCGATCGCCATTTTTTGATGTCCGCGAATGTTGGGATGCACGCCATCGGCCAAATCCTCAGTCGTCAGCGCCGGGTAGAGATCCACTAGGTGCACGGCACGCCCCCGCTGCCGCTGCCGCTGCACGATCCCCGGCAACTGACGGTTAAAATCCTGCACCCGACGGTTGATTTGGGGGTGGACAATGGGCGGCAAAGTCCCCACCAAAAGAATCGCCCGGGGCGACTGCTGGGCCATAGTATTGATCAAATTTTCTAGGCGCTGGGGAGCTTGGGCCACGGCATCATTACGCAGCACATCATTGGTGCCAATCAACAGCAAGATCACATCCGGTTGGGCATCAGACAGCCAGCCCTTGACCCGAAAATGAATTTCTCCAATTTGCCAACCCGAATGCCCCTCATGGTTCTGCTCCGCTGATTCGGTCAATCCGTTGCGCTTTGAGCCGACAAACTCAATCGGATAGCCCCGCTCTTGCAGTGCTGGCAGCAAAAAATTGCGATACCCCCCCCGGCACATTAAACCCATCAGTTATGGAATCTCCAA
>JAAUUH010000101.1 GCA_012031145.1 Oscillatoriales cyanobacterium SM2_2_1
GGTTGGTAGTAGCCCGGCTCAATACTGGTGATCATGCCGGGTTCGAAACCAGTTTGGACGCGGCGGCTAATGCCATTGACGCCTTCATGGACATTGAGAAAACCCAACGCCATGGCCGGTACCATGGCCAAAGTCCTGCTGGCTCTGCCACAGGGAGGCACGGGCGATACCATCTAATTGGCTACCGGTGGCCCACGGGGGAAAATCTGGCGGGCACAGTTGATATGGGATTTGAGCACGGCGGTGTAGCGTTTTTTTTGCTCGTCGGTGGCGCTGCCAATAATGGTGGCGC
Source organism: Oscillatoriales cyanobacterium SM2_2_1 (assembly GCA_012031145.1). Classification (GTDB taxonomy): domain Bacteria; phylum Cyanobacteriota; class Cyanobacteriia; order Pseudanabaenales; family Pseudanabaenaceae; genus UBA999. The sequence continues at coordinate 293 of JAAUUH010000101.1, forward strand.
GGGTGTCGTCAGTGGTGCCGCCCCAAAACTGACAGCCGGAGTCTAGGAGCAGCAGGCTGCCGGGGGTCAGCGCTACGGTGGCACTAGGGTTGCCGTAGTGGACGATGGAGCTATTGGCTCCAACCCCAGCGATCGTGGGGAAGCTTAGCTCGATGTATCCTTCACTTTGGGCATAAAGGGCTTCGATGTAGTCGGCCACATCCCTCTCAGAAAGGTGCTTACCAGCCTGAGTTTCTGTTTCCACCCACATTAGGGTTAGGGTTTTGGCGTAACTTGCTTTGAGGTTGGCGGCCCGCATTTGGGCTAGCTCGATAGCATTTTTTCGGGCTTTGAGCTGCTCGATGGGATGCTCGGCTTCCTGCCAGTGGGCCGGCACTTCTTTGAGTAACAGTTGGGTGCCCCAAGTGGTCTGTCTGGGGGCTAGGAGCAGGCGATCGCCCGTAGTAGCCAAGCCTGCCAGTACCACTTCGTACTGATCGTAGGGCAAGATTTCAATGCCGGGCAGTTGGGCAGCGATCGCCCCATCGATGGCATCACGGAAGAGATAGGCTGAGTCTAGCGTCACGATAGCGTAGGCCAGAAACACCGGGTTGTGGGGGATATCCTGACCACGGAGGTTAAAGAGCCAAGCAATTTGATCTAACTTGGTAACCGGCAGGATGGCGGCGTTATGGTGCTGCATTTGCGAACGTACCGCAGCCAACTTATTAGCGACCGCCGCTCCCGTGAGCGATTCTGGCAATGCCCTTAGGGGCTGGGCGGACGGAGTTAGCTCTGCCGGGTCGCGCAGGATATCGACTAAGTTAGGAGTCACGGGCACCAGTTCCCCACCATGGAGGGCGCAGTGTTCCTGCCAACGGTGGGACTGCTCTATGGTAGTCGTCCAGGGATCTAGTCCCAGTCGCTGCCACTGCGATTGGGAAACGATTTGCTCTAGGGTTAGTGCCCCTTCGAGTCCCAGTTTGCTGACCGCAACATATTGGGGGTCAACCTGCTGCTCAGCCTGCTCGTGATAGCGGGAGTCAACAAAGAGCCAAGCGGACTCCAGACCAACCAAGAGATCCCCAGCCGAACCTGAGAAGCCACTAATCCACTGACGACGCAGCCGATTGGGCAAAGGGTATTCGTTCAAATGCTCATCAGCGGTGGCAATCAAGTAGGCATCAAGGCAGTAGCTCTTCAAGAGCGCCCGCAACGCCGCTAATCGTTCAGCAACCATATACATCGTACCTAGGATGGATCGAGGGGAACGCCGCGGTATTTTTTGACCGAGTGCGACTTACCAATGTCTTCTATTTTAGTTTTTGCCGACAGCGTTTTGGAGTAGGGCACTCCGCGGTAGCGCTGTGATGATGTTTTCGCCGGGGGCGCGCCCATCGAATCGGCGGGCTCAACGGACACCCCACGGTAGCGTTGCCTAGGCGGGGGAGGCAGTGCTTCCTGCGCCTGGGAGGGAGGAGAAGCCCTAGGGGGCTCTGCACCAAGGGCACGGAGAATGCTGAAGCAAAAGTAGGGTAGGGCCGCCGTGAGCATGAGCACAACGGTGAACCCACCCATAGATTCAATCATTGGGTGCGATCGCCACGCATATAACAACACCACCATAGCGACAAGTAAGCTAGCCCAGCGCAGTCGAGAGATTTGTTTCATGACCCATTGCTCACAATCACTACGTCTAAGCCACTGCCCCAGATTAGGGGATTTTCGCCCCAAGGTTTTGTATCAAATCATGTCATTTTGGTTCACGACTTTTCAGCGCAATGGGGGGGAACAGTACCTTGAACGCTGCTGCTGGGTTGTCTGTAAGGACTCCAGAATCTGGGACTGATCTCCACGGGCGATCGCCCCACGCAGTTCCTGAATCACCTCCGCGTAGGCGTCGAGCGATCGCAGCAGGGCTGCTCGGTTATAGGCGGCGATCAAACATCCCAACTCCGGATTGCCCCCACCCACCCGACTGGTATCCCGGAAGCCGGAGCTGGCTAAGTGCTTGGACAGATTTTGCACGACGGCATTAGGTTCCCGCAGACAGGACAGCAGCAATCCGGCACTGACAAACACAGGCAAATGGCTAATCCAAGCAACCGCTTGATCGTGGGCATCCGGTGAACAGACAACCAGATCCATATTTAAAGATCGCCAAAATCGTTCCACCAATTCCACCGCCTCCGCGGGAGCACGATCACCCGTAACCACACAGGGTGCATGGGCAAACATTCCCGGGCGAGCCGCCGCAAAGCCAGATTCGTGGGTACCGGCCATGGGGTGGCTACCGACAAATCGCGACCATAGGGTCAATGCCTCTGCCACGATAGGAGCCTTGACTGAGCCAACATCGGTGATCACGGTTTGGGGATCTAGGAACGGCAGCAAGCGGGCCAAGCTGGGGACGATCTGATCCAAGGGTGTGGCGATGATGATCAGCGTGGTCTCGTGCCAGTGGGTGAGCGCCTGAGGTTCCGTGGCGGCTGTGGTTACCACTCCCAGTTCCTGGGCCTGACCACAAGTTTGGAGGCTACGGCTAAGTCCCCACAGGGCAGGAGTGCCCATGGCTGCGAGGTCATAGGCAATGGAGCCACCGATGAGCCCGAGACCAACGATGCCCACCCCCATTAAAACTGACGCAGATCAACGCCCGCTTCCTTAGCAAATTGAGATAGGCCTTTTTTCTCTAGGGACTTAATGGCACGGGTAGACAGTTTCAAGGAAACAAAGCGATTGCCCTCGGGCCACCAAATCCGCTTCTGTTGAAGGTTGACGTGTTGTAAACGCTTGTTCCGCTTGTGGGAAAAAGAAATCGAGAAAGCATTGTTGGCTTTCTTGCCGGTCAATTGGCAGCGGCGGCTCATGGGAACTCTCCAGAAAGTTAAGAAGGGTCTTTCACTATATCGGATTCCCTGGCGCGACTCAAGCTGGGGGCAACCGATTTCGTAGCCGCAGATAGGCTTCGAGGGTTTGAACAGCCAGGGGGCCCGCAATACTGCTGCCCCCTCCGCCAGCATTTTCGCCAAAGGCGGTGACCACAATTTCCGGTTTTTCGTAGGGGGCATAGAGGGTAAACCAAGCGTGGTTGGGGCGATCGCCATCTTCAGCAGTTCCTGACTTACCGGCGATCGCCACCGGCAGGGTACTCAAGCCCGCCGCCGTCCCGATCTCAAACACTGCCCGCATAGATTGTTGCAGCGACGCTACTGTGGAGGGCTTCATATTGAGCGATCGCCGCCATTGCTGTGCGCTAGCATCATCTAGGTTGAGGTGGGGGCGCACCATGAATCCGCCGTTGGCCACCACCGCCGACATCACCGACACCTGTAGGGGACTAGCTTGGGTATCCCCCTGTCCGATGGACATATTGATCGTATTTCCGGCATACCATGGCTCCTTGAGCACCTTTAGTTTCCACTCCGGATCGGGAACGGTGCCCTTTTCCTCCTCGGAGGACAGCTCAATGCCACTGGCGGCCCCAAATCCAAACTTGCGCGACCACTCCGCCAGCGTCCGTTCACCCACCCGTTGCCCCACCTGACCAAAAAATGTATTACTGCTATAGGCCATCGCTTCTCGAAAACCAATGGTGCCGAACCCAGCGCGGTTGTGATCCCAAAACTGAAAGCCCCCAATGTCTAGGTAGGGATAGGTGCCGAGAAGATCATTGGGACTAAACTTCCCCGATTCTAGCCCGGCAGTCATGGTTACTACTTTGAAAGTACTGGCGGGGGGTACACCTGGAGAGTGCGATTGAGAAAGGGGCGACCCGATGACTGCAATTGATCCCACATGGCGGCTGAGACCCGTCCCGAGAAAATATTGGGATCGTAGGCAGGGTAGCTGACCATGGCCAAAACTTCGCCATTCTGGGGGTTGAGGGCCACAATGCCCCCACGGCGATCGCCTAAAATCTGGGCAGCGGCTTTCTGTAACTCTCGGTCGAGGGTTAACTGCACCGTACTCCCGGGCTGGGGTAACTTCTGACCCAATACCCGAATCACCTTACCGAGGGCATCCACCTCCACCTGCTCCCCACCCCATTGCCCCCGCAGTTGAGATTCAAAGGCAGCTTCAGCCCCCATCTTGCCTACGATATCGCCCAAGCGGTAGGACTTCTCCCGGGGCAGATTTTTTGCTGATTTGCGCCGTTGGGTCAGTTCTGATTCCGTAATTTCACCGGTATAGCCCAAAACATGGGCCATCAACTCGCGATCGGGATAGTAGCGCACCGACTCCGGCTCCACCCGCACCCCGGGCAATTCAGGGCTATGCTCCATCAGTAAGGTCACTTGTTTGGGTTTCAGCCCAGTACTCACCCGTACCAACATTGGCGAATTGTAGCCCTCTCGTTCCAACTTAGCAGTGAGGTCTTGGACACTGATGTTTAGCAGCCGGGAGAGGCGCAACAGAACCGGCTGCCATTGGGACGGAGGCTGGGCAATGGGCCAAAGGTATACCCCGTGGGACAGGCGGCTGGTGGCGAGAATTTTGCCGTTGCGGTCTAGAATCCGACCCCGTTCCGGCGGCTTGGGCACCAAGCGAATGCGGTTGTTGTCCGCCAACTGGCGATTACGCTCCCCACGAATTACTTGGAGATAGGTGACACGCCCTCCCAGAATCCCCAGCAGCATCACCACACAGACCATCGCCAAAACCAGTACCCGCCAGCCGCGACCAACGGTGCGATCACCCTTTTTCCACTGCCCTTAGGAGCCTTGGTGCGGGAGGGCTTCTTGAGTGTGACAGTCATAGGGGATTAATACTTAGGGCGTCGTAGTTCATCTAAGCATAATTGACAATCCGGGCAAATCCAACGGGGTCAAGGCTGGCACCGCCAACGAGCACGCCGTCAACTTCCGGCTGGGCCATGATGGCATCAATGTTATCGGGTTTAACTGAGCCGCCATACTGAATCGTGACATCGGGAGTCGGCAAATGCTGACGAATCAGCCCAGCAATGCGATTGGCTTCGGCCGGCTCACAGGTATCCCCGGTACCGATTGCCCAAATGGGTTCGTAGGCCAAGATCAGTTGCTGAAGATTCACCCCATCGAGATCCTGCCCTAACTGGGACAAAATCCAAGATTCTGTTTCACCCCGATCCCGCTGGGCCTTCGTTTCGCCCACACACAGGATCGGGGTAATCCCGTGGCTTTGGGCAGCCCGCAGGCGTTGGTTGACCGTGGACTCAGTCTCCCCAAAATACTGGCGACGCTCACTATGGCCGACGATGGCATGGCGCACGCCGAGTTCCACCAGCATTGACGGTGCGATCTCCCCCGTAAAGGCTCCTGTTTCAGCCCAGTGCACATTCTGGGCACCCACATAGAGCCGCAGGTGGTGGGACTGGGGCAGGGTAGCCTGCATCACCGACAGGGAGGTAAATGGCGGACAGAGCAAGATTGTTTTATCGGTTAGGGGAACCCGTCCTTGGTCGGCGGTGAGGGTCAGGTGGGTATAGAACTCAGCCAGGTAATGTTTTGACTCTGCCTGGGTTTTATACATTTTCCAATTGCCAGCGATCGTCGTGGTACGCAATGCCCAAGTACTCCCCTAGGATGATTTTTGTGTTTTATCAGTGTACATGATTGACCCTTCACTCTTGGCGCTCCACTCCGCCTTGCACTCGGGTTACGGGCGACGGCGTCCCCGTCCAATTGAAGTCGCTGAGCCGAAAGAGCAATTCACCAATGCCCTGATTGGGGTTGTAGCGCACAATCACCGCATAGGTGCGGCGGTCATATTGCAGGGTATACACCGAGTCAAATAGTTGCCCAGTGGTCAGATTCCAACTTTGCTGAATGCCAAAGCGCACTGGTCCATAGATTTGCTGCAAAAGACTTGCCGTTAGGGTCTGGGTGTCGGCGATACGGTCAATAAAAAAGGGCGACAGCCCCGATACTAGGGTTTGGGTATAGGCAATATTAAAGCTGGTGAAATCTAGGGCATCGCGGGCAAAATTGCCAATAGTGCCCACCAGTCCCACCGTCCCGGCGATCGCCCCTTGGTTAGCCCCATTGGTGTAGTAGGAGTAGGCTCCGCTGAGACTGACATAGGCTTCCAATCCGGGCGTAATCGGCTGGGGGGAATACTTTAGTCCCGTATCGCGTTCCGGCGCTAGGGGCTCCCCTCGGAGTAACAGGAACCCCCGGCTGAGCACTGCTGCCCCCTGCACCCGCCCCAGAGTGCCTAGGGTCGAGGGAGTCAGGTCGCCCCGCTCGGCATTGATTAATTGCACCCCTGCCTGGAAGTTGAGGAAGATGCCGGTATCCCCCAGAGCCCGACTCGGCGAGAGCAGAGTAGCGCTGATGGAGTTGTTGACATCTTGAAACCCTAAGGAGCCATTAAAAATGCGATCGCGGAACGCATATTGGGTCACCAAATCCAAATCTCCAATAGGCAACTGGTAGCTGGCATTAAACCGCAACTGACTGTCCAACCGGGAAAAGTCTAACCCCGAGAGATTGGCGCGCACCGACAAATTTTGGCGATCGCCAAAATTGCCATCCAACGTAGCCACCAGCCCAATGACATCAAAGTTTAGGGAGCCTCGCTGGCCTTCAAAGGCGCGCTGCAAGAGCAACTGGGGGGATAGTTGAAAACTCAAGCTCGGTTCAGTGACTACATCGAAGCTCTGCTGATAAAACAGCCCGCCGCGATCAGCACGATCAAACCCGAGCAACGTTGGCACCTGCCGCTGAAAGCGGTCAATCAAAATACTATTCACTGGCACTGGCAGCGAAAACTGACGATCAAAAACTAGGGTTGGCGACTCCGCCTCTAGGCGATCCTGCCCCGGAGCTACCGGTTTCAGGGTGGCCCTAGCCGTCACTAACTCCAATTCCGGCGGCGAAAAAGGATCGTTAGTGACCCGCAGATTCGTTGCCGTCCACACCTCCCCGTCTAGGGTCAACGTGTCGGCGGTAAACCCCAGCCGGCGTACTTCCCCCGTATTGCCCTGGGAGCCAAGCACCGACACTACAAGAGAACTGGGAGCCGTATCAGCAGGCAGACGGCTGGCTTCAGTGCGGTTGAGGGTACCCAAATTGAGACTGCCCCGGGCTTGGGTAACCATCCCCTTCACCGTGCGGTAGTTATAGGTCAGGCGATCGCCCCGCAACTGCTGATCACCACGCACAAAAAAAACATTTCCTTCAGCGATTGTTTCTTGGGTGGCCAAGTTCAGGGTCACTTGATCCGACTGCAACTGGGAACCGCGAAATCGTACCGTCACATTCCCCACCACCGTAAATACCTGGGTTCGGGTGTCATAGGTCTGGCGATCGCCCGTGATGGTCACTTTTTCACTTTCTTCCACCGCAGGCAGTGGGGGCAGTTCTGGGAGAGGGTCAGAGGGCTTGGGCAGGGGCAGCTGCTCCGGCTTAGGCGGCCCCAATTGGGTCAAGCGCTCACCACCAAAGCCAGCCAACTGCTCAATGGGGAAAGTCTCTAGGGCTTGCTGCACATGGGCCATTACGCGCACTGTATCCGCGGCGCGAACCTCGCGAACTACAGGAATCGGTGGCGGTGGGACTACAGGCAAAGACATAGGCAAATTGTAAAAGGATTTGCTGAAAAATCATGTCTTATCTGCAAATTTGCCCGCAGTCGTAACTTTTTAGCTAGAATGTCGTCCGAAGATTCGCTCTTCGCCACCATGTATTGTTGCTGTGATGAACTTCCCTTCTTTTCGGCGTGCGCCCTTTGTTGCGCCCCTTCTCGCCCTCCTGCTCACTACGGCTCCCGCATGGGCTCGCGATCCCTTTCGCACCACTAACCCTCGCCCCATTGGGATCGAGACCCGCAAAGCCTTTGATCTGCTCTTCCGCGATGGCAACTTTCCCCAAGCCGTGCGCCAATTGGATGTTGCTCTGCGTAAGGAAGCTGGCGACCCCCTTCCCCAAGCCCTGCGCGCCGCCGTCGCCTACATTCGTGAAGACTTTATCGACATGAAGGTCTACAGCGATCGCACCCGAGATCGAGCCCAAGCCCTTCTAAAAACTGATCGCCTGCGGGGACACCTATACCTCGGCGTTAGCTACCTTATGGAGGCCGGTTACATCGTCAGGACCCAGGGACTGACGAGTGCGCCTCGGGCCCTACCCATTGTCCAGCGCGCCCTCGATGAACTCAACAACGCCAGCGCCATTGACCCTCGGGATCCCGAGCTCAACCTGATTAAGGGCTACATGGATATGCTGATCGCTTCCGTGGTTCCCCTCGCCGATCTCGACAGTGCCCTCGGCAGTTTGCGGCAATTTGCCACTCCCGACTACCTCAAATGGCGAGGCATCGCCCTTGGTTATCGAGATGCCAAACGATTCGACCAAGCCCTCGACGCTGTTAACCGGGCGATCGCCATTGCCCCCAATAACCCAGAACTGTACTATCTGCGCGGTCAAATTCTTTGGTTGAAGGGCGGCACCAATCTCAACGAAGCCCGCACCCAATATCTCCTTGCCCTGCGACAATCATCCCAATTGCCGCCCCCCCTAGTCGGCACCATTCGCGTGGAGTGCCGCAACCTCACCGCCATCATCAAAGGGCAACCCGAGGAATGTCCACGCTAATAATTCCGGCGTGGTATGCTAACGCTCTGGCAAAAATTAAGATCAAATTTTATTGTCAACCGCCGAGCTTTTAAGCTAGCTTTGATCAAGCCGAAACTGGTGACCCACTATGTAGAATTGATTTTGTGAGAGAGCAGAGCATGAGCATTAGTAAAGTACGAGTCTATGAATTATCCCGTGAGCTGGACGTTGAGAACAAAGATGTCATGGCCGCCTGCGAGCAACTGAATATCTTGGTCAAAAGCCATAGCAGCACAATCACAGAATCCGAAGCCAGTAGTGTACGGCAAGCTCTGCAAGAGCGGAGACCTTTGCGGGACAGTGAAGAGCTAGCCAAGGACTCCCCAGAATCCAAAGAAAAAGCTGCTAGACAGCAGATCCTGGCTGTCAGTGCCGTCAGCACCCCACCCCTGCGGGTTTTAACTCCGCCACCCGAGCCGACTCCTCCCAAAGATGCCCCTCGGGAGCCTAAAAAAGACATCAAGGCTCCATCTACCCTTCTAACGAGCCCAACCAGTCCGCCTAGCCCTCTGAAGTTGCGCAACAAGCCTGCCGTCCCCGAAGAGCCCAAGGCACCATCACCGCAACCTCAACTAACCCCAGTGTCGTTGACCCCTGTCTCTCCCCCCCCAGAAACTCGCCTATCCCCTAAGCCCCTCGAGATCAAGCGCCCCGCCCCCATGGCTCCGGCGCGGACTACGCGCCAAGACCCGACCCAAGACCTCCCCAGAGGTTCCCCGCCCCGTCAAGCCAGTAACCCCAGCAAAGCCTCTGCGGCAAGAGGCGAAAATCGAGGCGAAACAGGATCCTAGCGATCGCCAGCGCAACCAGCCCCCCGCACCACCGATTCGCAAACCCGTCAAGGACGCTGTGTTGATTGAACGGGGAATTACCGCTCCCCACGAGCCCCCCCACCCCCATCCGAGCCCTAACGCCGCCCGCACGTCCAGCGCGCCCCGAATCCAAGCCTGTCGTGAGGGGAGAGTCCCAGCTTGATGCTCCACC
>JAAUUH010000102.1 GCA_012031145.1 Oscillatoriales cyanobacterium SM2_2_1
CATCGAAAAAAGGGGGTGGGGCTGCGTCCAGCGAGGGGTTTCACCCCTGCACCCCGTCCTAACCAAGTTATTTGCAGCTAAAATTCTGTTTTGATTTTACTAAGGGCTGTCATCATTCAACCGTTAAATCCTATCCCAGTGACGGTCTCAGCTTATAGCCCATAGACTTCTAGCCCATAAATTTCTAGCCCGCAAACTTTTAGCCCATAAAAGTGACGGGCGCAATACCGCTAATTCCGAAAGACTTTTGGCTGAGTTTATGACGCAGACTAAACCTGTCAACTGAACCGATTAGTGGAGATTTAAGCAATTACGTCTGAAGGCCCCTCTGTGGGATGGCAAAGCAGCTTTGAATGGAATTGCCACCTTACTGTGATGGCAATGAACCAAAGGTCTCAGCTCTAGTAAGGTTTTCCATTTCACGCCACAAAGAAAATATTCCTAACCGTTGAGCGCGGACAGCCAATAGCCGATTCCTAATCCTAATCCACTCCAAAAGTGAGCGGACACAGCCACAAACTTGGCATGGCTCACTTGGTTGGGGACGGAATGGAACTGATGCAGTAGCTGACACAGTTGCCAAGCGGATGGTATGCCCAGACCCATGAGCAGGGACGTCCAAGGCATGGCTCGGGCGATCGCCCCAATGAGCAGCAGTCCATAGGTGGCTGTCCATAGACCAATCACCACCCAAGCTGAGCGTCCCGTTCCCATCTGCACCACAGGCGACAATTTTCCTGATGCCCGATCATCAGCGACTTGGTGGAAGTGAGAGCACAATAGAATGATGCTGGTTGTCATGCCTACCAAACAAGCCGGCATAATCACCATCGGCGACCAGTAACCCGCTTGACTGTAAAACGCTGCACTGGTGGCTAGGGGGCCAAAACTCCAGAAACATAGAATCTCACCCCAGCCCCGGTATCCCCAGCGGAATGGTGGCCCCTGGTACAGATAGCCGAGCAAGCAGCATAGCAATACGAGGGTTAGCACGACCCCATCCCCTTGGGCGAGGGCAATGCTGGCAATGCTTCCCACACCCAGCAGGAGAGATAGGTTGGCAATTAAGGCGATCGCTCCCGTTGGCCCGTCAGATTGACCACAGAATGGGCCTTGTGAAGGTCAACCCCGGTTTCGGCATCAAAAACATCGTTGCTCAGGTTCTCCCACAGTAGTAAGAGCACCGCGGCACCCAAAAATTTGAGTAGGATTCCCCAGTGGATCATATGGGTTTCCCCAAAGGCGATCACCGACCCCGTGGTAATGGGAATCACTGCAACACTATACATCGGCGGCTTAAGAGCCGCTAACCAGAGACGAGAGACAGAAGTCATTGTAAATAAGTTCGTTAAGTTAATTAAAAAAAATTGCTCTTACAAAATTAATCTATTGCAGTAATTTATAGTCCAAATCCCGACTCCTTAGCCATTCGTTAACAGTTGTTTTCAAATGTCCATCGCCCTTAGATTGGATCGGGCAATCAGGAAACTGATGGGTAAAAAATGGGGAATTGTTAAGCTTTGCGAAGTACAATGTTTTTGGATGATTCTGAGTGTGATCTAAGACCTATGCGTGTTGCAATTGCCGGTGGTGGACTAGCAGGGCTATCCTGTGCCAAGTATCTTGTAGACCTCGGGCATCAGCCGATTGTGCTGGAGCGCAGTGAAGTCCTCGGTGGTTTGGTGGCGGCTTGGCAGGATGAGGAAGGGGACTGGCTGGAGACGGGTCTCCATGCGTTTTTTGGGGCATATCGCAATATGAACCAACTGATGGCGGAGCTGGGCATCGGCGATCGCCTGCAATGGAAGCAACATGCGCTGGTGTTTAATCAGCCCGAAAAACCGGGCACACTCTCCCGTTTTGACGTACCGGACATCCCGGCGCCATTTAACGTGATTGTTTCGATCCTACGCAACAACGACATGCTCACTTGGGAGCAAAAGATTCGCTTTGCCATTGGGCTGCTACCAGCGATCGTGCGGGGGCAAAAATATGTGGAAGCCATGGACAAGTACAGTCTATTGGAATGGTTGCGGCTGCAAGGAGTGGATGAAAAAGTCAACACCGACATTTTTATCGCTGCTTCTAAGGCTCTAACGTTTATCAATCCCGATGAAGTGTCGGCGACGGTACCCCTGACGGCCCTCAACCGCTTTTTGCAGGAGCGGTATGGTTCTAAAATCGCTTTTCTCGATGGCGCACCGCCAGAGCGTCTGTGCCAGCCCATTGTGGACTACGTGGTGAGCCAAGGCGGAGAGGTGCGTACTGCTGCACCCCTGCGCCAGATTGTGACGCGGGAAGATGGCACGGTGGATCGATTTGTGATTGGCGGGATCCATGGTCAAAGTGGCTATGAGGTGATCGCCGATGCCTATGTTTCGGCTATGTCTGTAGATGCCTTCAAGTTATTGATGCCAGAGCCATGGCGGGAGCAGTCCTTCTTTCAAAAGCTGCAAGGACTCGAAGGGGTGCCGGTGATCAACGTCCAGATCTGGTTTGATGCCAAGTTGCCGACCATTGACCAGTTGCTGTTTTCCCGCTCTGACATTCTCAGCGTTTATGCCGATATGAGTGTCACAACCCGGGAGTATGCCGATTCAGAACGCTCCATGCTGGAATTGGTAATCGCCCCAGCGGATCACTGGATTGGTCGCCCCGACACCGAGATTATTGAGGCGACGATGGTCGAGCTAACCAAGTTATTTCCCGAGCATTTGCCAGATAAGGTATCGGTGCGTAAAGCCAAGGTGCTGAAAACACCCCGGTCGGTATACCGTGCAACTCCGGGTCGCCAAGCCTGCCGTCCCAGTCAATCCACACCAATCCCTAACTTTTTTCTGTCGGGAAGTTACACCATGCAGGAATTTTTGGGCAGTATGGAGGGGGCTGTACTTTCTGGTAAGCTGGCAGCGCAGGCGATCGCCAAAAGCCAATCTATTTTGCACACCCAAGTTGCCATGGGAGTTTCTGCCACCTGATGCCTCACCCTGTTTCGCTGCCAGAGTCCTATCAAGTCTGTCGCGGCATTACGGCCAAATATGCCAAGACGTTCTATTTAGGAACGATGCTGATGTCCCAAGCCAAGCAACAGGCTATCTGGGCGATCTATGCGTGGTGTCGCCGCACCGATGAGTTAGTGGATGGATTACATGCCGAAGCTACTACGGCGGAGACATTACGGGAGTGGGAGGATCGCTTGGAGGCAACTTTTGCGGGGACATCCTGCGATGCGCCGGATCTGGCCCTCGCTGACACCGTGCGACAGTTTCCCATGCCGATTCAGCCCTTTCGGGACATGATTGCTGGCATGAAGATGGATTTACTGTGCGATCGCTACCAGACCTTTGACGAGCTTCACCTTTATTGCTACCGAGTTGCCGGTACGGTGGGGCTGATGTCGGCGGCGGTAATGGGGTTTGAAACGCGGGATCCCCAGGTGGTTACGGCAGCAACGGAAGCGGCGATCGCCCTGGGCATTGCCATGCAGTTGACCAACATTTTGCGTGACATCGGTGAAGACGCCCGGCGAGGCAGAATTTATTTACCCCTAGACGATTTGCACTACTTTGACTACACCGAGCGGGACTTACTGCACGGAGTTGTGGATGACCGCTGGGTGGCACTCATGCGGTTTCAGATTCAGCGGGCGCGGGAGTTTTATCGGGTGGCGGAGGCCGGTGTGTCGGCCCTCTGTCGGGACGCCCGGTGGCCCGTGTGGGCATCATTGATTTTGTATCGCAACATCCTCAAGGTGATTGAGCGTAATCGCTATGAAGTATTTGAGCAGCGGGCCTATGTGCCGACACCAAAAAAGCTAGCAGCCTTGCCTTGGGCCTGGCTGCGGGCCCAAACATCCTAGGGGGGAGAAGGTCAATGGTTCCTAATCTGAATCAGCAGTTAGAGGAATTTAGCCGCCGTCATCCTCGGGAGGTGCTAAGGGTGCGGCTTGTAGTTGGCAGTGAACCCGATGAGGTGCTAATTTTTAAGGGCTTTTCCAGTTCCCTAATGCGCCCGACGGAGCGAGATCTCGACGTGCCAGTGATTCCCGACGATGCCGAAATTTTGGGGATTGATCGTTTCCGCGCCCCCTATCATCCCCAGCAACCGCAACTTTTGGCGGGCGATCGCCCCTCACAGAATTTTTGCCCCCCTAACCATGGCCGACACTCCTACGTTTCTACTGATTGATGGGCATTCCTTGGCCTTTAGAGCATTCTATGCCTTTGCCTACCGGGGGGAGGGGCTGCGAACTTCTACGGGAATTCCCACCAGTGTTTGCTATGGCTTTCTTAATTCGTTACTGGAGATATTGGGACGGGAGCGTCCCGATGCGGTGGCGATCGCCTTTGATTTGGCGGCCCCTACTTTTCGCCACGAAGCCGACGCCAGCTATAAAGCCAACCGCAGCGAAACACCGGAGGAATTCATCCCCGATCTCCTCAATCTTCAGCGCCTGCTTGCCACCCTGAACCTGCAAATTGTCACCCATGGGGGCTACGAGGCCGACGACGTGTTGGGAACCCTCTCCCAGTGGGCCAGCGCTGCGGGTTATCAAGTCAAGATCCTCAGTGGCGATCGCGATCTATTCCAGCTAATCGACAGCGACAAAAGGATCACAGTTTTACATTTGGGGCAGAAGGATCGGATTCAGGAATTCACCGCCGTCGAAGTTCAAGAAAAGATGGGTGTATTCCCCCATCAAGTTGTGGACTACAAAGCCCTCTGTGGCGATAGTTCCGATAATATCCCCGGAGTCCGGGGCATCGGCGAAAAAACTGCGGTCAAATTGCTTCAAGAGTACCACTCCCTCGAACAGGTACTGGCGTCCCTACCGATGATCAAAGGGGCGATCGCCCAAAAACTTCAAGCCGGAATCGAGGATGCCCGACATTCCCAATACCTGGCCCGCATTGCCCTTGATGTGCCCCTGACCGTGGATCTGGAAACCTGCCGTCTTCGAGGGTTTCACCTAGAACAGGTGACGCCTATTTTAGAGGAGCTGGAATTCCACGCCCTGAAGCGCAAAGTAGATGCCCTGCACCAGCGCCTGTCCCCTGCACCCGCGACCGCCCCCAGCGATGATGAGCTCTGGTTCGACTTTGCCGAATCAGCGACGACTCCCCTGCCCCCCATCGCCGTTCAAATTATCGACACCCGCGACAAGCTAGAGCACCTAGCCCACACCCTTAGCCAAGAGCACAGCCCCATTGCTTGGGATACGGAAACCACCTCCCTCAATCCCCACGATCATCCAATTGTGGGCATTGGCTGCTGTTGGGGGGACGCTGCCGAGCACACTGCCTATATTCCCCTGGCCCATAACGTCGGTCAAAACCTAGCACCGGAAGAGGTCGCCGCCGTTTTGGGAACCTATTTTGCCACCGCCACCTACCCCAAGGTTTTGCAGAATGCCAAATTTGACCGCCTCATGCTGCGTTCCATTGGCGTTGACCTCAGGGGGGTGATCTTCGATCCGATGGTGGCCAGTTATGTCTTGGATCCGGAAGCCAACCACGGTCTCAAGGATATGGCCCGCCAGTATTTGGGGTGGCAGCCCCAGAGCTATAGTGACCTGGTGCCCAAAAAGCAAACCATTGCCGCAGTTCCGATCCCGGATGTTGCCCAATACTGTGCCATGGATGCCCACATGACTCTGAGGCTCTATCCCATCCTGGGCGATCGCCTAAAGGAACGGCCCGAGCTTGAGCGCCTCTTCTATGATGTGGAACTGCCCCTCGAAGCGGTTCTTGCCGATTTGGAATGGCTGGGCATCCGCATTGATGCTCCCTACCTGGCCCAACTTTCCCAGCAACTGGAACAGGATTTAGTGGCGATCGCCCAAACTGCCTATGACCAGGCGGGCCGAGAATTCAACCTCAACTCCCCCCGCCAACTCGCCGATGTTCTCCAGGAACTGCTCGGCGAAACCTTCACAAAAAAATCCCGCAAGAGCCAAACCGGTTACTCCACAGATGTCAGCGTCCTGACCAAGTTAGAAGACGACCACCCCCTGATCCCCACAATCCTAGAGCATCGCACCCTGAGTAAACTCAAATCCACCTACGTCGATGCCCTCCCCAGCCTGATCCATCCCCGCACTGGTCGCCTGCACACCGATTTCAACCAAACCATCACTGCCACCGGTCGTCTCAGCAGTTCTAACCCCAACCTGCAAAACATTCCCATCCGCACCGCCCTGAGCCGTCAGATCCGAGCCGCCTTTGTCCCCCAAGCAGACTGGCTCCTAGTTGCCGCCGACTATTCCCAAATTGAACTGCGCATCCTGGCCCACCTCAGCCAAGAACCGGAGCTGCTGCAAGCCTATCGGGACGGCATTGATGTGCATACCCACACAGCTCAACTGCTCCTGCAAAAGGACACGATTACGAGCGAAGAGCGGCGGATGGCCAAAATCATTAACTATGGTGTGGTCTATGGCATGGGCGCTCAGAAATTTAGCCGTGATCTGGGTATCGCCCTCGGTGATGCGAAGGAATTCATCGCCGCCTTCTACCGCACCTATGCCCGGGTGTTTGAGTATCTTCGCCATGTGGAAGAAGCGGCCGAGCGGGATGGCTATGTCACCACTGCTCTCGGCCGCCGCCGTTATTTCCGCAATTTAGACCGGCTTAACAAACCTCAAAAAGCCGCCATGCTGCGCTCAGCCATTAACGCTCCCATCCAAGGCACCAGCGCCGACATCATCAAAGTGGCGATGATTCAGATTCAACAACTCCTTGAGGGGTATCAGTCCCGCATGCTGCTCCAAGTCCATGATGAACTGGTGTTTGAAATGCCCCCCGAAGAGATGCCAATCCTGCAACCCCAGATCCAAGCCCTCATGGAAGGAGCGATCGCCCTTAGCGTTCCCCTCGAAGTAGAAATCCACAGCGGACAGAACTGGATGACCGCCAAGTGAGGCCGTCAATTCAACTCAAATAGAGGAAACAACGCCCTGAAATAGTTTTAGATTCCTGTAATCGTTAACCTTCGCCATCCAGGTTGACTCCCATCTGCCGTAGCCTCTCCGCAAGGCGGTCTGCTCTGATCTTTTCCTGTTCAGCACGTTGTGCTTCTTGATCTGCCCGGAGGTTAGCTACCGAAATTGCCCGGTACAACTCCTCTGGCGTGAGCAACTTCTCTCCATTGTCCAGACGATAAAAACCAATCAGATGCTCTTCAGCCCGCAACTCAAGTTGCAACACTTCACTGAGATTATCGGGAATTGGCTTATAGATTCCATCCTCATTTAGTCGATGACCGTTCAACTGCTCCGTAATCCATTCTCCATAGGGATCAAACAGCCAATATTCAGTTACCCCCAACTGTTCGTACAGGGTCTTCTTGAAGTTCCAATCGGTTTCCTTCGTCCCTGCCGACGTCACCTCAAAAATCATTGTAGGAGTCCGCCTCTCTTCCCAAATTTTATAGTTGTCATAGAAACGTTTTTCAATATCAAACACGACCATCACGTCAGGTGTCACTCTAGCTCTAGGATTGCCTTCTATGTAATAAAGGAATTGATTGGCAAAGACAACTGCTTGCTGCTCCTGCAAATATAATCGCAACATCGCGAAAGTCATCAGAATCGCTAGAATGTGCTGTTGAGTTTCTGCCAAGGGCTCTCCGTCGGAACTGGGATAGATAATATCTGGGGTTGCTGAATATACTATTGATGCGATCATAGAATTAACTGTTCCTCTAGATCTGTTTTGGGGTGAGTTCGCTCTTCAGTCAAATTTTCCGTCACACTCTGAGACCGATCATTTATTAGATTACACTATCGCTGACAGGCAAGATATTCGTCGCCGATTCTTGATCGCCCTTAGCGTTCCCCTCGAAGTAGAAATCCACAGAGGAAAGAACTGGATGACCGCCAAGAAAAGCCGTCAATTCAACTCAAATAGATGAAGCATTGCCCTAAAACTGATTCACAATCACAATGAAGGGCGACCAATAGAAGGGATGATGCAACTTACCCTGCACCTTGGCAGGCAGACCAGACCGCAGAGCCTCAAATCCTCTTTTCCTGCTGGGTGAAAGATTGTCTCCCTGGCGAATCATGGCAACCTGTGCTTCTTTAAGGGAAACAATGCCATCCTTTCTTTGGGCAAAGCTATTGTAGAAGCTATCCATCAGCACCTGAGTGCCGCCATCGCTGACCGACCATAGGGAAGAAAGGGTGCTTTTTGCACCAGCCAACTGCATCTGATAGCCAAAGCCCAGGACTTCAATCCCTTGACCAAAGCCGCCCACACCGGTCTGACAGGCACTCTGCTAGTCCGCTCCGGCAGGGTTGTTATGCCGCGCTTGGGGTGAGAGTTTCCGCTACTCCCAACGTTACCACAGACACTTTGTCAAGCTGCACTTGACATTCTGTTTGGCGGTATTGTAAAGTGGTGCTTGACAGCGATCAGGCAACCCTATGAAGAACCGATTGAAAGAACTTCGACAACTGCATCAATGGTCACAGTCTGACCTTGCCAGAGAATTAGGAGTGAGTCGTCAGGCAGTTAATGGGTTTGAATCTGGCAAGTTTGATCCTAGCTTAGATATGGCTTTCAAACTTGCCAGCCTGTTTAATGTCGCAATTGAAGACGTTTTCACTAGTGAGGCTAATAATTCTATGCAAACAGCAGTTGAGCGAGTCAAAAATTTCTTTGGCTTCGAGTTTGGGTTCGAGCGGTTCACTGAAAAGGCAATCAATGTAGTCAATTTCGCTCGGAACGAGGCAGTACGATTACAAAACTCTCAAGTTGAACCAGAACATCTATTTGCTGGCTTGCTGGCTGATCCAAGCACAACCTCTGCCCGGTTGCTTCGAGCTAACGGTGTAACATTGGACATTAAAACTAATGAACACTCTTTTGAATTCCACGAAAATCTAAAGTTTAGCCCACAATGTAAGTTTATTCTGGAGCTAGCTTTGCAAATTGTTCGGCTTCAGGGTAAAAAATCGATTGGGACTGAGCATCTATTGTGGGGCTTGGTTCGGCTTGCTGAATCAAGTGAGACTACTCTGAATGAACTGTTCCGGGATTACGAAATTTATTGTGAAGCCTTCAATAAGCAGCTAGCGGAGACAGTTTAGTTGAAATCAGGAACAGACTGAGAATGCCTAACAGATGTTCGGGATCTTGGTAGGCAAGTTTTGCCCTACAAGCAGCTTCCAAAGGGTTGCTTTCACCAAGGACTAAGCTGCATAACGGTTGAACTTGCCCGCCGTTATTGACTGTTCTAACGAAATAAGCCTACTATACGGTCGAGTGCAATAATTTATTGTGCATTACTTGAATGCAGTCTTTTGGGTTTATTGGCACAGACAAACCAACAATGACGCCGATGGCAGCGAGAATGAGAACTTTATGAAGCATGGACAGATCAGGTTCTTGAACTCGCCCAACCAATTTTAGACCCAACCTAGGTCATCTTTTTTGTGCCAACGGACTCGAAAAACCTTGGGTTATGGGGCAATGGGGCATGGAGATGCTACAAAGGAGAGTGTTTCTCCTATCTGAATCTGCCGCTATGATTGACGCCGCTATGGAGCCGATGTACCGCTACCGGGTTACCCGCATTTGGAATGAGTTGCGGCACCAACATAAAGACGACGCGGATACCCCCTTGCGATCGCCGACCTATTCGCCCCTAGATCAGTACCATTACTCTGGATGTTGCGCCCGTAGAAGAAGCAGCACGGCAACTGCACATCCAACCGCAGGATC
>JAAUUH010000103.1 GCA_012031145.1 Oscillatoriales cyanobacterium SM2_2_1
GAGCACCGCCGACGGCGCTGGGGCAATCGTTGGTGTTGCCCAATACCTGCGGCACCTGCGGCGGGACTGGGCAAGTGCAGCGGACGGTGCGGGTGGTGTTGATGGACACGGTGCAAAAAAGTACCTGCCCGGTACTGTGCCGGTTTTGGCGAGAGCGTGCCCAATGGGATGCGGTTTCGCAGCGCCACCTATTTGCCGGGCACCCACACGATCGCCCTGAGTGCCCTCAACGGCATTCACCTCTACGACTGCGAGAGCGGCCGCCATCGGGGCATTTTGGAAGAGGAGGCGGGCGATCGCTCGGTATTGGCCAGCGATCTCAGCGGGAAGTGGTTGGCGGGCAGCGGCGATCACCGCATGGTGCGGGTGTGGTCGGTGGAGCGGATGAAGCTGTTGTGGCAATTGCCCGGCCATCAAGGCAAAGTCTTGGGGTTGGTGTTTACCCCCGACGGTCAGGGTGTGTTCAGCAGCAGCGCCGACAAGACCATCAAATTGTGGAACCTGCGCACGGGCAAACTGGTAAAAACCCTGGTGGGCCACAGCAAAGCGGTGGGGGTCTTGGCTTTAAGCGGCGATCGCCTGGCTTCGGGGAGCTTTGATACCGGCATCAAGCTTTGGCACTGGCAAACCGGCAAGCTGATGCGCACCTTGATCGGCCACGGCAGCGAAGTGACGGCCTTGGCCTTTGGGGCGGGGATGTTGGCAAGCGGCGACAGCCAAGGCAAAATCTACCTGTGGCATGTGCGCACCGGCCAAGCCCTGGCCGTCTTGGAAGGTCACGGCGATCGGATCACCGGGTTGGCGTTTGGCGAGGGGGGGCGTTGCCTGATCAGCGGCAGCCAGGATCGGTTCGTGCGGGTATGGCGACCCGAAACCTAAACCCATCTATAGCTATAGTTAACTTAATTAAGAATGAAACGCCTACGATTGTTTTGATTGCCTTTACTCCCCTCTCCCCGCCTGGGAGAGGGGCTGGGGGTGAGGGCAAGATTGTCGCAAACACATTTGAAATGACTATAATTAAGAATGCGCCTGTATAGCTGTTTGCATAGCGATGAGACAAGACAAGTCGGGTCGCAGGGGCGAAGCCCCCGTATTGGTTCTATTAGACTTTCGTTGGGCAGGAAAAACCGTGTCAGTTTTAATTAAAATAACTATAGCTATATTTTTAGGGGCGGGTTAAGGAAATCACCGTAAATTCTGAGAGGGCTTCGCAGAAAGTCCCGTTTTGTCCGAGCAACACAATGCAGGACAGGGGGTGTTTCGGTTGCAGATCGTCCCAAGCCAAAGCCACTTCCAGGCAGTCCGCCAGTCCCACTTGGATGTGGGCCGGCACCGGTTGCCATTGCAAGTAATCTACGGCGCGGTACAGTTTTGGGGGCCCCCCGGTCAAAGGAACTTGAACGTGGTGATGAAATAGGTAATCGAGGGGCGGTACCGCCGGCAAGTGGCGGAGGGGCACCGGATGGATTGGCAAGGCCGCCCCTGGATAAAAACACAAAACGTGCAGGTCGTAGGCGGCGCTGGCGAGGGCCCGGCGACCGGTTTCGGTGAAATCAACCCGGAGGTACACCCGCTGGCGATCGCATCCGTAGAACAACCGCTGACCCAGGGTGCCCTGCTGCATGGTGCCCCGTTGTCCGCCCACCCAGCGACAGCCCGCCCCTTCCCACGTGCTGGGGCTGCCATGCCGTCAACGGGGGTTGAATGGGGTGTTCCGGCCGACGATCTTGGCTGCTGCCCCCATCCAAGGGGTACCACAAACTTTGGGGAACCGTTTCGTTGAGGGCTTGGTAAATGCCCTGCAAATGCTCTCGAAACAGGCGATCGAATACGGCATCGTGCTCGGAGCTGTGGCCTGCACCAAACCACCAAAACCAATCGGAACCTTCCGCCGCCAGCAGGTGCTCCCAGACTTCGGGATTGTTGTCTTGGGTCGCTTCGGGATGGCGGGCCAAACACTGCCGGGCTTCCGCCAACAATTCCCAGGCCCGGTTTTTGATGGGGTCGCCAATCCAAGTCGTAAAGTTGGCGTCGATCCACGAGCCGCTGTGCAACTGATGGGGTGGGATTTTTTCGGTGGGGGGAAACGCTTGCAAAAATTCGGAGACCGTTACCGTCTGCAACCAATCCAAGTCGCTGAGGGTGCCGTACAGCAATTCCAAAAAGTCTTTGCCGTCGTTGGCGTAGTACTCCCAACAATTTTCGCCGTCGAGGGCAACGGTGACCAGCCAGGGGCGATCGCGATCTTCGGCTTGCCAGTCCGCATGAATTCCTTGCAGGCGCTCGACAAAATCCGTCACCGCTTGGCCCGGGGGCAAATTGCTGTAGGTAAAGCCAATGGCATCGGACAGGTAGCGATCGCGAAACACGATCGCCAAGTTGCCGGCGGTGGTTTCCAGGCGGTAGGGCTGGTAGAGCAGGTGGGGGGCATCGCTGCGTCCGTGGTCGTCGCGGCGGAAGTAATGCCCCAGAGACCACCCCAACACCCCTTCATCGGAGCACAACCAACGAAAACCATGGCGGCTCAAGTAGGGCAGCATGGCCGGGCTCACCGACTGCTCGGAGGGCCAGAGCCCCTGCGGTTCCCCGCCAAAATAGCGGGCGTAAATTTGCTTGGCTTTGGTCAGGTGCAAATCGAGGTCGGATTCCCATTGGAACCGATGCCCCGGCAACAGCAAATCCGGCACGGCGACCCGGGCGCACTGGGTATCCACCAACAGGGGCAAAATCGGGTGGGTGTAGGGAGTGGTGGTCAGTTCCAACTGGCCGCGATCGCGCAATTGGCGGTGGGTGGGGGCAATTTGCGCCAAAATGTGCCGCTGCTTGGCATAAATGCGTTGGCGATCGCCCAGGGAAAAGCCTTGGCCTTGGGCAAAGAGCGCGGCAATTTCGGGATCGGTTTCTCGGAACAGGGGATCGATCCACGTCAGGTTAAACCACGCCAACACATCGCCGATATCGGCCGCCGTCCAGTGGTGGACGCACCAATCCACCCCCCGTTTTTCCCGCTGCTCCAACAATGCCGCGTACCGGGGATGGGGAAACACCATGGTGCGATGGCAAGCATCAAAACTGCGTTCCACCGCAAACCTTACCTGCTGGGCGCTGAACCGCTCTACCGGTTTCAACAACAGCTCTAGGTAAGGATCAAAAGCCTGCCCATCGATATAATCTTGAAGCTGCACCAGCAGCGAGGGCACCAGGTTGATGGTCTGGTGCAACTTGGGAAAACGCTCCAGCAACTGGGCCATATCCAAGTAGTCTTTGGTGCCATGGAGCCGCACCCAGGGCATCCAGTAGGTGTTGCCAATCGGGCTTTTGTAGATCGGTTGGTGTTGGTGCCAGATGAATGCAACATACAAAGGATGGGTCATGGCCAATTCCGGCAGGCAACGCTGCCTAAATTTTGACACGGTTCTTCCCGTTCTCTGCCTGACGTTGGCGATCGCCGGGGGGCCCGCCGCCGCTACCCCGGTGGTGGATTTAACCCGCGCCCAGGTCTTGCCCATTGCCGCCAAAGCCCGGTTGGCAGGACGGGTGATCTATTTGGAGGTGGCCCGCACGCCTTCCGCCCAAGCCTTGGGGTTGATGTTTCGGCCAGCCCTACCGGCCAACCGAGGGATGTTGTTCCCGGGCGATCGCCCCAGCCGGTGAGCTTCTGGATGAAAAACGTGCCGGTACCCCTGGATATGCTGTTTCTGAAGGAGGGACGAATTGTGGCGATCGCCTCCCGGGTGCCCCCCTGCCTGGCCGATCCCTGCCCAACCTATCCCCAACCCCCCGTCCTGGCCGATGCGGTGCTGGAACTGCGGGCGGGCTGGGCCGCTGCCGCCCAATTGCAAGTAGGCGATCAAGTAGAGATTGAGCCTTTGCCTTGAGCCATTGTGCCCTTCTCCTGGAGCCGGTTCCTAAGCGTCCGACAATAGATGTAGCCCCGGTTTGGCATCCTTTGGGGGCAAGAGTTCCTGGCTGCTGCGAACGCCGGTGACTTCACAAAGTTCGGCAAAGGCCTGCAAGGTGTCCAGCCGGGCAGTCAACTCGCTGAGGGCATCCAAATACTTGGAAAATTGTAAGGGTTGACTCGCCTTATCTGCAAAGATATAATGAAAAGGATAAAACAAGCAATCAATTTATCGTGCCTGCAAGGATCGTTGCCGAGCGCTACGCCATTCTGAAAAGCCCTCCTCGGGAAGGTGGCATGGCAAGTGTCTATAAGGCAACCGACCAAGAAAGGGATGGGCAAGTTGTTGCCGTCAAAATTTTTAACCGTGGAAAGCTCGAGAACGTTGTTTTAGAAGAATCTTTTAGACGTGAGACTCAAGCCCTCAAGGAGCTGAAACACCCCAGCATCATCGAGCTTATTGATTCTGGGAGAGATGAGCAAACCGAAGAACATTTCCTGGTATTGGAGTGGATGGAGCGAGATTTGACTGACTTCCTCAAGGAATCACCGTTAGAAGGGTGGGATTCATATTGGGAGAGAGTAGCGTCTCCGATCCTCAATGCTCTTGCGTTCTCTCACGAAAGAAAATGTGTTCACAGGGATCTCAAACCAAGCAATATTCTAATTGGTGCCGACGGCAGGTTCAAGCTTGCTGACTTTGGTATTTCAAAACTTAGAGGATATTTTCGTCCCACGGTGACGCTGAGAGAATTTGTCTCGCGCCCCTTCACACCACCTGAAGATGATGATGGATCATACCCATATACCCGTGATGTATTTGGTTTTGGGGTGGTGACCCTAAAGTGCTTGACAGATGTTGATCTCGTTGACTACAGCAGCCTTCAGAGAGCGATCGCTGATCTTAATGCTCCACCTGAAATTATCGAGATTATTGAACGTTCAGTTGCAACCGATCCTGCCGAACGTCAACCAAATGCAGAAGTGCTATTGGCAGAGTTAGATGCTATTCAGCAGAAGCGATCTCGCTCGCAACTAACCCGAAAGTACACCTGCTACCTTCATCTAACCCGTACCGCTTTAAATAAGCTTCAAGGTGAATTACAGACATCTGAAGAAGAAGAGATTAAGAAGGTTTTACGTGAAGATTTGAATGCAGGATGTGCAATCGCCCAAAAAGCTAGTGATAACAATAACGGGCGATCTTCTGATGATAAATACTCTATTTTTGGTTTCTCATACCGATATTTAGTTGCAGCAGAGCAGGATCATTTACGCATAATTGATGCTTATAGCTTTTCCAGTGTCATACTTGAACAGAACCGCGAACGTTTTTATCAACCACCTTACGAATTCAGATTTGGAAAACCTTCAGTCAGATGGGAAGCAGAAGATGTTATCCGGGAACTCAAGCTGTCGATTGAAGAACATGAGGCAAACTCAAGACAATCAAGAGCTGAGGAAGAGAAACAGCGAGTATTTCGGATTTGGCGGGATATTCTGGACGCGAAAAATGATTGGGAACAGCAGCGGCAGCGAGAGAAAGCTCTTAAGTATCTTACTTTCAGTTCTGATGGTAATCGGGTGATTTTCCAGTTAGCAGAATTACCTGAAGATGGTGATGATATCGTTGACCAACCTCGTCATGTCAGAAATTCCAAGGGAGATAGTCTCTTAGGTGGAAATGTTATAAAGGTGACAGGTACTGAGGTACACATGGATGTCACATTCGGCCAACTAGTCAAATCTGGGAAACTAGATCAATTACCAAAGTCTGGCGAACTTCATTTCGATACTCGAGCGACTGAAAACGCCCTTAAGCAACAGAGACTAGCTTTGGATGTCATTCAATATGATCGAAGTGTGCGTTCTGATCTGCGAAATCTGTTGATTAACCCTAATGAAATTCAAGCTCCTACTTTAGAATCAAAGATTCAATTTGTCCAGGATTTAAATGGATCGCAGCAGGAAGTCGTTAGATCTGCCCTTTCAATGCAAGATTTTCTGTTGGTACAGGGACCACCAGGCACGGGAAAAACAACTTTTATCACGGAAGTTATTCTGCAAATGCTTCGACAAAACTCTGAAGCGCGAATTTTGCTTAGCTCTCAAACGCATGTTGCATTGGATAATGCATTGGAACGGATCCAAGCTAAGAATCCAAACTTGAAGCTCATCCGAATTGGTAATCGCGGAAAGGTTTCTGAAGGTGTCCGCCAACTGCTCCTAGAAGAACAAATGGAGAAGTGGCGTGAGGATGCACTAGCCAAAAGTCGAGATTTTTTAGCTGCTTGGTCAGCAAATAATGGAATATCTCAAAAGGATCTGGAAAAAGCAGTTTTATTCCAGGAGTTAAAAAACATTGCCCTGAGTCTAGAAACTCTGCGAGGGGAACTGAAAAATCGAAAGCAAGAGAGGGAACAGAATTTTCCCATAATTGAAAACCTAGGTGAACGTCAACTACAAAAGCCCAAAAAGATCAAATTGGAAGACTTGGGTGCTGAACTCAAAGAAAGAGAAAGCTTATCTGAATCAGCAAAAGCAGGAAGTTCTAAAGAGAAAGCCAAACGAAGAATTTTGGCGGCGCAGGAAGAAGAGTTTAATCGATTGGAAGAACAAATTGAAGAATTAGAGAAAAAGGCAAAAGATTTGCGGGATCAGCAGAAGCAAAAAGCCAAGTGTCTTCAGGAAATAACTCGGGTTAAAGTCGATGAGTTGTTAAAGTTGACAAGTAAAGAGCTAGAGCATCACAGCAGTAGCTTGATTGACCTAAATTCACCCAACGCTAAATTGCTCCGGCAACTTATAAATCTGCAAACAGAATGGTTTGATCAGTTTGGTCGTAACAAGCGATTTTATGATCCACTAATTAAGCGGGCTCAAATTGTTGCTGGAACTTGTATTGGAATTTACAGGCAAATCCAAGATGTAGAATTTGACCTTTGCATTGTTGATGAAGCTTCAAAAGCAACTGCGACAGAAGTCTTGGTGCCAATGTCGCGTTCCAAAAAATGGCTGTTGGTAGGAGATCCAAATCAACTTTCACCCTTTCAGGATGAAGCCAGTCGAGATACTAAATTTATTGAGAAATACGAATTGACTGAAGAGGATGTTCAGGAAACTTTATTTGATCGTCTCTTAAGAACTTCACCGAATGGATGCCAGAAAATGCTGGCTACTCAACATCGAATGGTAGAACCAATCGGCAAACTCATTAGTATCTGTTTCTATGAAGGAAAATTAGAAAGTAGTGGCCCTGAAATTGATAAGGTTTTGAGTAAAGTCTTACCAAGACCCGTTACGTGGCTAACGACATCAAAGCTTCCTAACAGCCGTGAGCAAAATGCTAATTCTAGCTTTAATAATCGCTATGAAGTCACTGCCATTTTTCAATGGTTGAGTCAATTAAACCAAGTAGCTATGGAAGCCCAGAAGAATTACAAAGTAGCAGTTTTAAGTGGTTATGCGGCACAGTTGAAATTGCTGAAGCGTAGATTAGATGCAGAACAAAGTGGCTTGGAGGCATTAGCAATTGAATGCAATACAGTTGATGCGTTTCAGGGGCGTGAAGCTGATATTGTGATTTATTCTGTCACTCGCTCCAATAAAGACGGAAAAATTGGCTTCTTACGCGATGAAGCTAGATTAAATGTTGCCTTATCAAGAGGTCGAGTTGGTCTTTTGATTGTAGGTGATCATCAGTTTTGCCGGTCATTGAGTCATAGCCCTTTGAGTGACGTTTTACACTACATCGAACAGCATCCAGAAGACTGCATTTGTAAGGAGCCAAGCTTATGAGCTGGGACTCAGATGGGGATCTACGTCGCTATGATAACCGTCCTGGCTTTGACTTAGTTAGTTGCCAAGAAGTTGGTTTGCCTGTTTATAAAGTTACCGTTGATGTTCTCACTCAGATCCGCAAGCCAATTCCACCAATTGAGGAGTTTGTTCTAAAAGCGATTGATGCTGGATTGTCATCTGAGGAGGAAGTTGCAGGATTTTTGGGTTTGGAACTCTCAACCACCAGAGAGGCAATGGTGAATCTTCGATTGAGTGAAGATTCTTCGATTGAGTGAAGATATTGATTTGAATGCTCCTGATGCGTCGCAGATTCAAATATGGAAACTGACCAAGAAGGGTGAGAGAACTTTAAGAGAAGCCAAAATCATTGTTCCAGAGGAGCGAACCTTTGACATCTACTTTGATGGACTTTCGCGAACCCTGAGTTGGAACAACAAGATTTTACTAAAGCCAAAAGAGTTACGAGATAGAGGAGCCATCGAGATTGAACCTTCACCCAATCATCGACTAGAATTGTCCGATCTCAAAATCAAAGATATTGATGTCATTATCAAAGAAAACGAAAATAGAGAACAAGACTTGTTGGCACTCAAGGCAATTGAGCGACGACAAAGGCTCTTTCTGCTTGCTGATGCACTTGTATACAAAGCGAAGGACAGTGATACAATCCAAGTCACATTCATTGTTAATGGGAAGCTTTTAAAAGAACACGAAACTGCTTTTGCTCGATCAAAAGAAGCTGAGAAAATCAGAAGGCAAATTCTTAATGCTTTGCAGAAAAATGAGCCACTTAGATTCGCAGAAGACCTCTTAGGTCAAGAATTTGTATCAGCGAATCTAGTTGATCCAGATACTATAACTGCAAAAGTAACTGAAGCCAAGGCAGAAATAGAAGCACAAATTGAAGTAGCTCAAGAAAAGCTAGACCAGACAGAAGATGAAGAAGAAAAGAGTGAATTGATTCAACAGCTTGAAGAGAAAAAACAGCAAATTTCGCAGCTTCAATCCCAAATGGAAGCTATGCTTGCCACAGTTCCTGTGCGCTGGCTAGAAATGTATGAGCATCGCCCTCTGTTGGAGCAAGCCTTGAAGGATACCCAGGAGCGCTTGATGATCATTTCTCCCTGGATTCGAGCTAATTCTGTCAACCGATCATTTCTCCAGCAATTTGAGAACCTGCTGGAACGAGGCGTCCACGTTTATATCGGATATGGTTTGGGAGATAAAGACGAAAACCGCTATCCAAAGGATATTGAGGCTGAAAAAGCTCTACAAAAATTAGCAAGCCAATACTCTAAGTCTTTCATACTTAAACGCTTAGGAGATACCCATGCTAAAATTCTTATTTCAGATACTAAGTTTGCAGTCACTACCAGTTTTAATTGGCTATCGTTCAAGGGAGAACGAGATCGCACTTTTCGTGATGAGCGAGGAACATTAGTTTCCGACCCTCAGAAAATTGATGAGTTGTTTGAAAACATTCTTTGCCGATTTAAGGATTCGTAAAGCCAGTCTTTCTGTTTCTATAAGCTTTTGCGTGAGCAGAGACGGATTGTGAAAAACTGCCAAACCCTTTTACTGGGGATGGTGCCCCCCCCGCCGCGGATCGAGGGCGATCGCCACGGCAACAAATTGCTGCTGGAGATCAAACTGGAGATCAAGTTGTTGAAAAAAAATGGGTCGTCTGGGATTCGAACCCAGGACTAATCGGTTAAAAGCCGAGTGCTCTACCACTGAGCTAACGACCCACAAAATCGCTTTCTAATCATAGCATACTTTGTTCATATCGATCCAGGGTTTCCGAAAATTCTGTACGGGCTGCAATCGTGGCACAATTTGGGCACCTACGATGCAAAGCCATGCCCAAACTCACATTCAAGACCGTTTTTGCCTGGGGATTTTTGGGATTTGTGCCCCTCTCGGCGATCGCCGAGGGGTTGGGAGTGGGGCCCCTTGGTGGTATTTGGGTTGTCGGCGTTGTCC